>NZ_JBELFI010000005.1:0-62159 GCF_042093035.1 Yoonia sp.
CAACAACAGCTGTCGTCTGCACGCCGAACGTATTGAGTACAAAAAGGAATGCAAAACCAATAATGACGTAGCGCGAGACATTGCCCAAGAAGTTGAACAAGGTGATGTCGAGATGCGCATTCTTGCCCCCGATAGCGATCAGTTTGCGCCGCACCCATCCGCCCAACAGAAAACCGATAAACAGGATAGCCACTGCAGCCAGCACGTTGCCAACGGCGGACGCCAGGAATTCAAGGGTGAGCAAATCTAAAATGGTTTTCCCGTCCCAGATCACGGTCGTCAGTAGCGTTTCCAATTCAGCCTCCGGCGAGTTTGTCCATAATCGCGCCCAATTGCGCGTCGAGCGCGCTTAGGCCATCTGCGTCATGCGTGGTCAAGGTGACTTCGACCGTTTTATAGACGTTATACCATTCGGGGTGATGGTTCAGTCTTTCAGCGTGGATTGCGGCGCGGGTCATGAACCCGAAGGCCTCGACAAAGTTGGCGAAGACAAAACGCTTCTGCATCGCATCGCGCCCGTCCTGCATGGACCAGCCATTTGACAGAAGCGGGTCAATCTTGGCGGCACGCTCTGCTGCGGTCAATTTGTCGGTCATTGGTGATCCTCCATATCGGTTTTTCGGAATGGCCCGTAGCTGGTCAGCACTTCTATCTCCTGATCGACGGCATCCCTTTCGGCCTCAAGATAGCGGGCAACGGCGTCTTTGAACCCTGCATCGCCGAACCAATGCAGCGAATGCGTTGCAACAGGCAGATACCCGCGCGCCAATTTGTGTTCTCCTTGCGCGCCAGCCTCAACCTTGCCCAAGCCATGCTGGATCGCAAAATCTATGGCGCGATAATAGCAGATTTCGAAATGCAGGCATGGGTAATGTTCTGTGCAGCCCCAATAGCGTCCGTAAAGCGTATCGCGGCCAATGAAATTCAAGGCGCCTGCCACGGGCCTCCCGTCACGCATGGCCAGCACCATGAGCATATCATCGCGCATGGTTTGATGTGCGAGGTGAAAGAAACTCCGCGTCAAATAGGGCGTGCCCCATTTGCGATTGCCGGTGTCTTGATAAAAGACCCAGAAAGCATCCCAATGCTCCGGCTGGATGTCATCACCGGTCAGCATCAAAATCTCACCACCGAATTCACTGGCCCGGGCGCGTTCCTTGCGCATGTTTTTGCGCTTGCGGCTGGAAAGTGACGCAAGAAACGCGTCAAAATCGGCGTATCCATCGTTGACCCAATGAAACTGCTGGCCAATCCGAGAAAGCAACCCCATCTCCGCGCCTGCAAGCGCTTCGGCTTCGGTGCAGAACGTCGCGTGTAGCGATGAGACTTGGTTGTCCGCCGCAATTTGGACAGCCCCCTGGACCAGCGCAGACATGCCCGTTGCCTCAAACCCCGGTCTGGTCAGGAAACGCCGCCCGGTCGCGGGCGTAAAAGGGACCGCTATCTGGAGTTTTGGATAATATCGCCCGCCCGCGTTCTCATATGCATGGGCCCAGTTGTGATCGAAGATATATTCGCCCTGGCTATGACCCTTTGCATAAAGCGGGGCGACGGCAATCAATAAGCCGTCTTGCCTTGCAGTGATATAGCGCGGTTGCCAGCCCGTCCCCGGCCCGACGGAACCGCTGTCTTCCAATGCTTTCAAGAATCGATGCGTCGTGAAGGGGTCATTGGGGCGTCCATCCACGGCTTCGGGACAGGCGCAGGCGTCCCATTCAGCGGCGACTATCGCGCTGATGGCAGGGTGGGCCGTGACTTCGATGGTTGCGTCGCTCATGAGGTGCAACTTGGGTGCATCTGGCGGGGCGTCAAGCCAGATAGCCTTCAAAGGTGACATTATCGACGATCCGGCGGGCATCGGCCTCTTGCTTGGCAGAGCGGATCGTCCACGTGAAGACGCGCGCACCCTGCGACTTGAGCTCTGCGACGCGGGGGCGGCCAAGATCGGTGGCTTCGTGGCTGATGAAGCAAGACCCGGTGCGGTCATAGTCGGGAATGGCGCGCAGGGTGTTGCGCGTATCCGCCGGGAGTTCCGGCCAGAAGGCCGCCTCATAGCTGGAAGTCACGATGCCGCGCGGGATGTCAGGCGCAAGCTCTGCGCATTTCGCGACCGCATGTGGATTGAAGGACATCACGGCCACGTCGCCGTTGTAGTCCTTGAGAGCGGCGCAAGTCGCGGCTTCCAACGCGCCGATGTTGGGCCCCATTTCACCGTCTTGATCTTTGATCTCAATCAGGAGCGGAACGCGCCCTGCAACGCCCGCCAAGACGTCTTTCAATGTCGGGATAGTCCCGCCATCATTTTTCAACGGGATGTTCTGGAGCGCATCACAGGTCCGGTTTCGCACCGGCCCGGTTTCATTTGTCAGCCGATCAAGCATATCGTCATGAAACACCATTGCCTGCCCGTCGGATGAAAGCTGTACGTCAATTTCGATCCCGTAGCCCGCATCAAGCGCTGCGTTGATCGACCTGATGCTGTTTTCGACCCGCCCCGCCTTGCGGTCGTGCAAGGCGCGATGGGCGAAGGGGCGTGCCAGGAAAGACGCGGGCAGGATCATTTGATCTGGAAAATCGCTTCGATCTCAACCGCGACGCCGAACGGCAGGCTGGCGGCGCTCACGGCAGAGCGCGCATGGCGTCCCCGATCGCCCAATGCGGCGACCATGAAATCAGAGGCGCCGTTTATCACTTTGGGCTGGTCGCTGAAATCGCCAGTTGAATTCACAAATCCAACAAGTTTGACCACCCGCACGAGACGATCAATATCACCGCCGCAAGCCGCCCTGAGCTGTGCCAAAAGCGCGATCGCGCACGTCTTGGCAGCATCTGCGCCTTGCTCTGCGGTCATATCATCGCCCAGCTTGCCTTTTATCATACCGCCCGCATTGGCCGCGATCTGACCCGAAACATAGACCAAATCACCCGCCACAACATAGGGCACATAATTGGCTGCCGGGGCCGGGGCGTCTGGCAGTGTAACGCCCAATTCAGCAAGTCTGGTTTCGATCGCGCTCATCAGATATCTCCTGTTATTTGCTGCGACGCTAGCGGGCAACACTGGCGCGTGCAATCGCTGCTCGCGCCTAGTTCGTTCCGTCAGAGATGATTGTGTCCAGCAAATTCAGGATTGCATTGTCCAGGACTTCACCGCCCTGGCTTTCGACCAATCCGGTGCTTAATGGCTGTTGTGGGATCATCATCGGCAAAGGTGTTGGCTGGATGCCATCCAGCACACGGACCATGGTTTCGCGCCAGATTGTTGCCGGAAGCCCGCCACCTGTCACGCCGGTAAGCCTGCTGTTGTCATCCAGCCCCATCCAGACCCCGGTCACGTAGTCGCCGGTGAACGCAATGAACCAGGCGTCGCGCGACCCTTGCGTCGTGCCGGTTTTGCCAGCGATCTGCCAGCCATCGATGCGCGCGCGCCGCCCGGTGCCTTCCTCCACGACTTTCGTCATCATCCATGTAAGCTGCTGTGCGGCTTCCTGCCGGATGATCCGCTCACCGATGCCGCTTGTTTGCGCATCCATCAAAGAGCTGTCATCGCCCACAAAGCGCAAATCCGTCAGGCCGTAAGGTGTCACCGCAGAGCCGCCATTCAGGATGCCTGCAAAGGCCCCGGTCATGTCCAGCAACGTGCTTTCCGAGACGCCAAGCGCCAACGCCGGTCCAGCCGCAAGATCACCCCTGAGACCAAAACCACTGGCAACATTGCTTACCAAACCACGGCCGACTTCTTCCGACACCAGGATCGCGGGAATGTTTCGGCTTTCGGCGAGGGCCTGAATCATGGTCATCGGGCCTTTGAATTTACGATCATAATTTGCCGGGCACCACTGCGGTGATCCGCGACGGGTCCAACAGGTCGGTGCATCGTCAACCATGTCATAAGGCGACAGCCCCAGATCCAGTGCGGCTGCATAAATGAAGGGTTTAAAAGCCGACCCGGTCTGGCGGAGCGCTTGAGTGGCGCGGTTGAAGGCCCCCGTTGCGCTGATGTCGCGCCCGCCGACCATCGCGCGCACGGCCCCATCGGCGGACATCACTACAATCGCGGCCTGCGCCTCTGATTCTTCACTCACGCCGTTTTCGAAAACGGAAATCAATGCATCTTCAGCCGCCGCCTGTATCCGCTGGTCGAGGGTGGTGCGAATAATCACATCTTCTGTCGTGCTGCGGGTGAAAAACTCCGGGCCGCTGTTCATGACCCAATCGGCAAAGAACCCGCCAGAGCTTGCACGGGCAGCGTCTGAAAGCATTGCGGGATTGCGACGGGCGTCGTCGGCTTCAGCGGCGGAAAGGTAGCCTTCGTCTTCCATCAAGCCGATTACGACAGATGCGCGGTCTTGCGCGCGTTGCAGGTTACGCGTGGGGGCGTTGGCGGAGGGGGCCGTCAGCAAACCTGCCAGCATTGCAGCCTGCGCCGGGTTCACCTCTGCGGCCGAAATCCCGAAGTAGCGTTGCGCGGCGGCCTCGAAGCCACGGCTGCCTGCGCCAAGATACGCGCGGTTGAGGTAAATCGTGAGGATTTCTTCCTTGGTGTAGGCGATTTCCATGCCGACGGAGAACACAGCCTCGCGCACCTTGCGCCAAAGTGAAGTCTGGCGGCAATCGGCTTCATACGCCCTTTCACTTTCCCAGCGGTCAGGGTCATAGGGCACACCAAGACACAACAGCTTGGCAGTCTGTTGGGTGATCGTAGACCCGCCATTGCCGGACAACGGCCCACGGCCCTCACGCAGATTGATGCGCACAGCAGAGGCGATACCGCGCGGTGAAATTCCGAAATGCTGGTAAAAGCGCTTGTCCTCGGTTGCTACGACCGCGTTGTGCAAATCAGATGAAACCGTCTGGGCTGTCACCATCCCGCCAAATTGATCGCCGCGCCAGGCAAAGACGTCACCGGATATGTCCGTCATGGTCACGGAACCGCGTGCGCGCCCGTCGAT
This sequence comes from Yoonia sp., assembly GCF_042093035.1. GTDB lineage: Bacteria > Pseudomonadota > Alphaproteobacteria > Rhodobacterales > Rhodobacteraceae > Yoonia. Next base: position 4,953 of record NZ_JBELFI010000005.1, read on the forward strand.
GAGTTCGTCCATCGCAGGCATCTGACTTGCAAAATAGTAAGCAAAGCCACTCACGATCAGGCCGCCAACAAGTCCCATGCGCCATGCGAACGCCCAAACGATCCGAAGCAGCCATCGGAAAGGCAGCATCAGCCAGCCAATCAACCCGCGCGGCTTGCCCCGCTTTGGACTGGCCCGCTTTGGACTGGCCTTGCGGCGGGCGGCGGGTTGCTTTTTGGGTGCCGCCTTTTTGGGCGAGGTTTTTTTGACTGTCGGTTTGGTAGGATAACGTCGGTCCGCCACTAATGGCGGCCGCTTCTTGCCGGTTCCACTCATGCTCTGCTCGTCTGCCTTTGGGGCTTGTTGTGATTCACCATATAGGGTGCCGCATTGAATGTCGCGGGCAATGAGTCGTTGAAATTCGCTTTTTGATAAGCTTAAATTTTGAGCATTACTGCTAATTTGTGCAAAAATTGTGCAAATAGACAAAGAATCTATCCAGTTTGCACCCGCAGAAAGTTGTTCCCAGCGGTGTGGCGCGCTCTTTGTTCTGGTGCAAGCGGGCGCTGCCGTTGGTTGTCCGTACATGAATTTGCAAGGGGAAGATCGTGAAACTCATCATTGCAACAATCAAACCGTTCAAGCTGGAGGAGGTGCGTGAAGCGCTCACCACCGTTGGCGTGCGCGGGATGATGGTATCAGAAATCAAAGGCTTCGGCTCTCAGTCGGGTCACACAGAAATCTATCGCGGCGCGGAATACGCCGTGAATTTCGTGCCGAAGGTCAAGCTTGAGATCGTCGTACAGGACAGCATGGCCGATCAGGTCGTCCAGACGATCGCATCGACTGCCAAAACCGAGAAGATCGGCGACGGCAAAATTTTCATTCTCGACGTGGAAGGCGCCCTTCGGGTGCGCACCGGCGAGACCAATGACGACGCGCTTTAAGACCGCGAACCCAAGGGACAAACTGATGAAACTAACAAAACTACTTCCGGTCGGTGCAGCGTTGACGTTGCTTCCGACTTTCGCTCTGGCGCAGGAAACTGCTCCGGGATTTGACGAAATCGGCCCCTATATCATGACAACGCTGTTGTTCTTGATTGGTGGCTTTCTGGTGTTCTGGATGGCCGCTGGTTTTGCCATGCTTGAGGCTGGTCTTGTGCGTTCCAAGAACGTGTCAATGCAGCTGACAGAGAACATTGCCCTGTTTTCCGTTGCATCGTTGATGTATTGGCTGGTTGGTTTCAACCTGATGTATCCGGGTGAATTCAACGGCTTCTTCGCTTTCAACTTCGTGCCCACCACGCTTGAACCTGTTGGCCTTGCGGCCGCGGATGCATCGCTTGATTACGCCTCCGTCGCGTCTGACTTCTTCTTCCAGTTGATGTTTGTTGCAGCGACCGCATCCATCGTTTCCGGTGCTTTGGCGGAGCGCATCAAGCTGTGGCCATTCCTTGTCTTCGTCGTCGTTCTGACCGGCCTGATGTACCCGATTTCCGGTTCCTGGCAGTGGGGCGGTGGCTGGTTGTCCGAGTTGGGCTTCTCTGACTTTGCCGGTTCCACAATCGTTCACTCCGTTGGCGGTTGGGCTGCGCTGGCTGGTGCGCTGATCCTTGGGCCACGTTTAGGCAAGTACAAGGATGGCAAAACAGTGCCTATGCCGGGCTCAAACCTTGCCCTTGCGACACTTGGTACCTTCATCCTGTGGATGGGTTGGTTTGGCTTTAACGGTGGTTCGCAGTTGGCTGCGGGGACTGTTGGTGACATCACAGACATTGGCCGTATCTTTGCCAACACCAACATGGCGGCGGCATCTGGCGCTGTCGCGGCGCTGATCCTGACGCAGCTTGTGTATGGCAAGGTCGATCTGACAATGGTTCTGAACGGCGCGCTTGCCGGTCTGGTCTCCATCACGGCTGAGCCGCTTGCGCCATCCATGTTCGGCGCGTTGCTAACGGGTGCCGTTGGTGGTGTGATCGTTGTCTTCACCGTGCCACTGCTGGACAAGCTCAAGATTGATGATGTTGTCGGTGCCATCCCAGTTCACCTCTTTGCAGGTATCTGGGGCACGCTGGCGGTTGCTTTCTACACTGGCAATTGGGGCGCGCAGATCACAGGTATCATTGCTTACGGTGTGTTTACCTTCGTCATCTCGCTGGTTGTCTGGAGCCTTCTCAAAGCCGTCATGGGGATCCGCGTCTCCGAGGAAGCAGAGATCAATGGCCTGGATACGTCCGAGATGGGCATGGAAGCCTACCCTGAATTCTCCAACGGGTAAGCTTTCGCAACCTTTGACTGAAACGAACCCGGGCGTCCGCGCCCGGGTTTTTTTGCGCGCGGCGACGATTGGTTGGGAAAAATTCCCAAGATGCAGGGGTATGGCGCAAGAAATTCTCACCATGATCCCCAGTCCCGCCACATTCTGCGATGAATTTGTTTCTTCCCGCGCGATATCAATTGGTGAACGCGAATCCCACCCTTGAGCCACGGAGCCTCCACATGATCCAGACCCCATATCTTTTGTTTCTCGGCGATGCCCCTGACCAGCTTGCCGCCAAAGTCGCGCAGGGGATCAAGGACTGGCGCCCTGAAAACGCCGTTGGCCAATTCCGCATGGCAGGCTGCGGCGCCGATCTGGGCATCATCAATATGTCGCTAGAGGACGCAAAGGCCGCAGGTGCCAAGACCCTGGTGATCGGGGTGGCCAATCGCGGCGGGTACATATCGAGAGCCTGGAAAGAGGTCTTGGTGAAGGCGCTCCAAATGGGTTTTGATATCGCTTCAGGTCTGCACAACCTCTTGCGCGATGAGGATGAGCTGGTTGCCGCGGCGCGTGTGAATGGCCGGACTTTGTTTGACGTGCGTATTCCATCGGTCGCCTATCCGATTGCCAATGGCAAAAAGCGCGGTGGCAAGCGTTGCCTTGCAATTGGCACTGATTGTTCGGTTGGCAAGATGTATACTGGTCTGGCGATGGATGCAGAAATGCACAAGCGTGGCATGAAGTCGACATTCCGGCCCACGGGCCAGACCGGTATTCTTATCACTGGTGGCGGCGTGCCTTTGGACGCGGTGATTGCCGATTTCATGGCGGGCGCCGTTGAATACCTGACGCCTGACAATGATGAAGATCACTGGGATCACATCGAGGGACAGGGCAGCTTGTTCCACGTCTCTTACTCCGGTGTGACGATGGCGTTGATCCATGGTGGCCAACCCGATGCGCTGATCCTTGCCCATGAGCCGACCCGCACCCATATGCGCGGCTTGCCTGACTATGATTTGCCAAGCCTTGAGACCTTGCGCGACACTGCCTTGCCAATCGCGCGTATCGCAAATCCGCGTTGCCAGATTGTGGGCATTTCAGTGAACACACAGCATCTGTCGGAAGCTGATTCTGCGGCATATTTGGCAGAGATTGAAGATCGTATGGGGCTGCCGACTGTGGACACTTTCCGTCAGGGCGCTGCGCGTTTGGTTGACGCTCTGGAGCAGGTTTAATGCCTCCGGCGGGGATATTTATGCTCGGAAGAAGTGGCTGCAATGCAGATTGAGGTGACCCGCGACGTCTTCCAATTGGCGCAGGTGTTTACCATCAGTCGCGGTTCGCGGACGCAGGCGGAGGTTCTGACGGTGGCGGTGTCTGATGCGGGCGTGTCGGGGGTCGGTGAATGTGTGCCCTACGCCCGTTATGACGAGACGATGGGCAGCGTGTCCGATCAGATACTGGCATTTTCCGGGGATTGGGAATGTTTGTCGGATGAACTGCCCGCTGGTGCTGCTCGAAATGCTTTGGACTGCGCCTTGTGGGATCGTGCGGCAAAGTCTGCGGGCAAGCGTGTCTGGGAGCTGTTGGGGCTGCCAACGCCCCTGCCAGCGATCACGGCCTATACGTTGTCATTGGATACCCCCGGGGCGATGCAGCGACAGGCCGCAGAGAACGCAAAGCGTCCTTTGTTGAAGATAAAGCTGGGCACGCCTGATGACATGGCCCGGCTTGAGGCTGTGCGCCGTGGTGCACCCGATGCCCGTATCATCGTCGATGCCAATGAAGGATGGACCGCGGATGTCTATGCCGACCTCGCGCCGCATTTGATACGGCTTGGTGTGCAGATGGTCGAACAGCCACTTCCGGCAGGTCAGGACGATATGCTTGCTGAGATCGCACGACCCTTGCCGGTTTGTGCTGACGAGAGTTGCCATGACCGTGCCAGCTTGCCTGCATTGAAAGGCAAGTATGACATGGTCAATATAAAGCTCGACAAGACCGGTGGCCTGACTGAGGCACTGGCGCTCAAGTCTCAGGCAATCGCTGAGGGCTATGGCGTCATGGTTGGCTGTATGGTCGGTTCGTCACTTGCGATGGCGCCTGCGACAATTCTTGCGCAAGGCGCGTCCTTTACGGACCTTGACGGGCCGCTCTTATTGGCCGAAGACCGGGATGGACCTTTGAAATTCGATGAAAAAGGCGTGCACCCGCCCGCCGCTGCACTTTGGGGATGACCATGCGCACAGTCTATGTCAACGGCGAGTATCTGCCAGAAAATGAAGCCAAAGTGTCGATCTTCGATCGCGGGTTCCTGATGGCTGACGGTGTGTATGAGGTGACTTCCGTCCTTGACGGCAAGCTTATCGACTTTGCCGGACACGCAAAGCGGCTGGAGCGGTCATTGAATGAATTGGACATGCCGCATCCTGAAGTTTTGCCGGATTTGCTGGACGTTCATCGTGAATTGGTCCGGTTGAACGGTATAGACGAGGGTATGATCTATTTGCAGATTACCCGTGGTGCTCCTGATGACCGTGATTTTGTCTTTCCCGATCCTGGTACAACAAAGCCGACGGTGGTTTTGTTCACGCAGAACAAGCCCGGATTGGCCAATAGCCCGGCGGCCAAGACCGGTATCAAAGTCATCTCGATCGAAGATCAGCGCTGGGCGCGGCGCGACATCAAGACTGTTCAACTTCTCTTTCCCTCGATGGGTAAGATGATGGCGAAGGCTGCGGGCGTTGACGATGCCTGGATGGTTGAGGATGGTGCCGTGACCGAAGGCACGTCGAACAACGCATATATCATCAAGGGCAACACAATTATCACCCGCCATTTGGGCAATGAGATTTTGCACGGGATTACGCGCGCCGCCGTTTTGCGGTTCGCCAAAGAGGCGCAGATGCAAGTCGAGGAACGCAGCTTCACAATTGCAGAAGCACAAGCGGCAGATGAAGCCTTCATCACCTCTGCCAGCACATTCGTGATGCCGGTTGTTGAAATTGATGGCGTGGGCGTGGGTGCAGGAAAGCCCGGCCCTGTCGCGGCCCGTCTACGCGAGATCTATCTCGACGAAAGCCGCAAGGTCGCGGTTTAGGCTGCGTCCGCCCGGGTATCAGTTAGGCCGGATTATCGCTGCATTGCTTACATCATTTGGCGCGAAATTGCATCGGCCCGCGAGCCTGAAATAGGCATTGAACGACAGCACTGCATGGATATGTGCGATGGCACCCAAATTGTGCAGTCAGCCACGCGTGTCTTTTTGCGCTTCGATTTGCAGTTCAAGCGCGCGCGCTGGCGGCACGCCGAGCACCGCTTCGATCTGGTGCAGCAGCGCGTCTTCTGATGGGCGCTTCACACCATCCGCGAAGACCACCTGCCAGAGTGCGATCAGGGTCGCCTCTTTCTCCTCGGTGCTGATCGCGTGTTCCAAAATGGTTGCGATGTCGTCAGTGTCTGGCATCACACGTTCCAGAACCTCGCATTCTGCACGGAGTTTGGCCGCAGCGACCGGGTTGATATTGTGCCGCTTGGCGAGGATCCGGTCGATCATCGCTATTTCTTCGAACAGATAGGATGCATCAGCCTTTGCAGCCCGCACCATCAGCGCCCCCATCGCATGGCTTGCGTCCGCGTCGGGCAACCGCGTGTGGTAGGCTGCGGGATTGCCAAAGAAAGCCTTGAGGCGGTCAAACATTGCTTCAGCCGTGGCTTTTTTTGAAGGCGTCTTGCGCGGCAGCAGATGCATCAGTCTGATATTTCTCTTTCCATTCCGAGAAAGGCATTCCGTAGAAGGCTGCGCGTCCTTCGTCCTTGCTCATCTCGATGCCACGTTCATTCGCAGCCTCCTGATACCAGCGTGACAGGCAGTTTCGGCAAAAACCGGCGAGGTTCATCATGTCGATGTTTTGGGCGTCGGTCCGGTCTTCCATCAGATGCTTTTGCAGGCGGCGAAAGGCTGCAGCTTCAAGTTCGATACGGGTTTGGTCATCCATCGTGAAATGCATTCCTAAAGACCCGTGCGGGCCAGTACATCCATTAATATAGGCGCCAATCTGCTTGCCCAAAGGGCTTGGCCTGCGTCATCCGCGATAAGATCCTGACGCAGCTCTATCAGTACATTCGGACGCCCATGTTGCAAGGCGTGTCTGTCGACCGCGTCGCCGGGCAGATGGCCCGCATAGGGTTCATTGTCGCCCGTGCACCAGCCCTGCGCGCGGCTGGCCTCCAGCAAGGGCAGGGCAAGCCGGTTGTCATCCGCATAGAGCACACCCACTTCCCAAGGTCGTGGGTGCCGTCCGCGCAAACGTGGGGTGAAGCTGTGAATGGCGCAAATGACCGGATCTCTGACTTTGTTGGCTAAATCCGCGTAAGCCGCATGATAGGGGCGATAAAGACGCTGCAGCCGCTCCTCGATTTCAGCTGCATCCGCGTTGCGGTTGGCAGGAATGATCGTTCCGTCATAGAGCCGCATCATGATCGTCGGGTCGTCCTCACCGCGATTCGGATCGCAGACAAGCCGAGAAAACTGTGACAGGATCGCCGGACTATTGAGCAGTTCGGAAAGCTTTCGCGTGACGCCTGCAGCACCGATATCATAAGCGATATGACGTCCCATATCCGCCTCTGGCAGGCCAAGATCGCCGCCATGCACCCAATCGGGCACAATATTTGTTGCATGATCGCAACCAATCAACCAGCGCCCGGGACGTTCGGCACCGCAAATTTCAAAAGGTGTGTATGTCATTGTCGTCTCATTCTTTCGTATTTGCGTTTAGGCTAGTTGTCCCGCGAATGGAATTGCGCAATAAGGCCTCAACCCGCGCCGTTACCGCTAACGGCTATGCCGCATGAAGGAAAAGACATGAAACGCCATCGCAATGTGAAAATCGTCGCCACGCTTGGCCCCGCATCCAACGACTATGAGATGATCCGCGCCTTGCATGAGGCAGGTGCAGATGTCTTTCGTCTGAATATGTCTCATGGCGATCACGCTGAGATAAAAGTCCGCCACGAGATCATCCGTCAGATCGAAAAGGACCTTGATAGCCCGATCGCGATTCTGGCCGACTTGCAGGGTCCAAAACTGCGCGTCGGCGTCTTTGCCAATGGCGAGGAAGAGCTGGTGCCAGGTGCCGACTTCCGACTTGATCTGGATGAAGCAGAAGGCGATGCCACACGGGTGAAGCTGCCGCACAAAGAGATTTTCGACGCACTTGAGCCAGGTGCGCATCTGCTGGTCAATGACGGCAAGATCAAACTGCGTGTGAAAGACTGTGGTGCGACATTTGCCAACTGTGAGGTGGTCGTCGGCGGCACGATTTCAAACCGCAAGGGTGTGAATGTTCCGGACGTAATCCTGCCTTTGGCGGCGCTGTCTGACAAGGATCGCAAGGATCTCGAATTTGTTTGCGAATTGGGTGTTGATTGGTTGGCGCTGTCTTTCGTCCAGCGCCCCGCCGACGTTGAAGAAGCCCGCGCATTGGCAAAGGGCCGCGCGGCGATCCTGTCCAAGATTGAGAAGCCCAATGCTGTAAGAGTATTTGATGATATTCTGGCAGTGTCAGATGGCGTGATGGTAGCCCGTGGCGATCTGGGGGTTGAATTGCCCGTCCAGAACGTTCCGCCAATTCAAAAGCAGCTGGTGCGGAAATGTCGCGCGGCGGCCAAGCCTGTAATCGTCGCCACCCAGATGTTGGAATCGATGATTGATAGCCCGATGCCAACCCGTGCAGAGGTGTCGGACGTCGCGACAGCCATCTACGAAGGTGCTGACGCGATCATGTTGTCGGCTGAATCTGCCGCCGGTTCCTATCCGATCGAAGCCGTCACAACCATGAACAACGTCGCGGGAGAAGTCGAATCCGATCCGACCTATACCGATATCATTGAGGCATCGCGCAAAGCTGATGGCAAGACGGTTGCTGACGGCATCGTCTCTGCCGCCCGCGAGATCGCGGAAACGACGGATGTCAAAGCGATTTGCTGCTTCTCGCAATCGGGGACAACGGCTTTGCTGGTTTCGCGCGAACGTCCGCGCGTGCCGATCATTGCGTTGACCAACCATATCTCAACTGCACGGCGCTTGTGCCTGTCTTGGGGGACGAATTGTGTCGTGACCGGGCATGTTGACCGCTTTAAGGATGCGGTGGTTGCGGCGGTCCGTGCTGCGCGCAGCCAAGGGCTGGCGGAAGAGAAGGATATGGTCGTTGTTACCGCTGGCGTGCCCTTCAACACACCCGGCTCTACGAACATTCTACGGGTGGCACCATGCGAAGAACGTTTGATCTATACCGCAGATGCGGATTAAGCTGATCGCGAAGACCAAACAAAGGTAGAACGCGTTGGATCTTGATCTGATTTTCGTCACTGGTGTGGCATTGGTCGCTTTTGCGGTGCCATCGGGGATGAGCGCATATGTCGACAGGCGCTGGCCGCGGCAGGCAATCATGATGCTCGTTCTTGCCTTCGTTGCAATCGCTTACGCGTTGCAGGAAAATCCCGATACCTATTCGATCGCCACAATCGACGAAACCGTAGTCGACGTCTTGGGCCGCTACTTTAACTAGAGCGGCGTCCGTAAAATCTGCCAAGCAGATTTTGTCGGCGCCAAGACAAGCGCAACCGTTCGTCTTGTCTTGAAATCAAAAATCTGGTTCAGATTTTTTGGATTTCGCTTTAATCCCTTGCACATAAAGGGAATGCGGCCTATATCGCCGCTTCAACCCGCGCGTCCGGCCTATATGGCATGCCGAGTCGCGCGTTCGACCGACCCAAAAGAGGAGACGGAAATGCCGAAGATGAAGACAAAATCGAGCTGCAAAAAGCGGTTCAAAGTGACGGCCAGTGGTCGTGTGCTTGCAGGCCAGGCCGGCAAGCGTCACGGCATGATTAAGCGCTCGAACAAATTCCTCCGTAACGCTCGTGGCACAACCACATTGAGCAAAGCTGACGAGGGTATCATCAAACCGATGATGCCTTACGCACGTTAATTAGAGGGATTTGAGATATGCGCGTTAAAGGTGGAACCGTCACGCACCGTCGTCACAAAAAAGTACTCGACGCTGCCAAAGGATATTATGATCGCCGCTCCAAGACCTTCAAGGTCGCCAAGCAGGCTGTCGACAAAGCCAACCAATATGCAACCCGTGACCGCCATAACCGCAAGCGCAACTTCCGCGCTTTGTGGATCCAGCGGATCAACGCCGGTGTGCGTTCTGTCGATGAGAACCTGAACTACTCCAAGTTCATCAACGGCCTGACGCTGGCCGGTATCGAGATTGACCGCAAAGTGCTTGCTGATCTGGCGGTAAACGAGCCAGACGCATTTGCGACAATCGTTGGCCAAGCCAAGGATGCACTGCCCGCTTAAGTCGGTCATCCACAACAGCTTTCAGGCCGCGCGTGACAACACGTGCGGCCTTTTTTGTATCCGCAATGACCCGCGCTTTTGTACCCATCACTTGCATGGCACAAACGCAACGGGTAGCAGGACGAGAACGAAAAAGAGGACGCCCTCACCATGGATGATCTGAAACAAAAATACCTAGGCCTGATTGGCGATGCCGCGGATGAAGCCGCGATCGAAGATCTGCGCGTGCAAGCCGTCGGCAAAAAGGGTGAGATCAGCCTGAAAATGCGTGAACTGGGCAAAATGACCCCGGAAGAGCGTCAGGTCGCTGGCCCCGCGCTGAATGCGCTGAAGGATGAGATCAACAGCGCCCTATCCGCCAAGAAAGCCGCCCTTGCCGATGCCGCCCTTGATGCGCGTTTGCGCGGTGAGTGGCTGGACGTGACATTGCCCGCCCGCGACCGCGCCCAAGGGACGGTGCATCCAATTAGCCAAGTGACCGAAGAAGTCACCGCGATCTTTGCCGATATGGGCTTTGCCGTGGCCGAGGGCCCGCAGATCGAAAGCGATTGGTATAACTTCGACGCGCTCAATATTCCCGGTCACCACCCCGCGCGCGCCGAGATGGATACGTTCTATACCCACCGTGCCGAAGGTGACGACCGTCCGCCGCATGTCTTGCGCACGCATACCAGCCCCGTGCAAATTCGCTCAATGGAGAAAACCGGCGCGCCGACCCGCATCATCTGCCCCGGCCGTGTATATCGCGCGGATTATGACCAGACCCATACGCCGATGTTTCACCAAGTAGAAGGTCTGGCGATCGACAAAGACATCTCCATGGCGAACCTGAAATGGGTGCTGGAAGAGTTCGTGAAGTCATACTTTGAAGTCGACCACGTCGACATCCGCTTCCGCGCGTCGCACTTCCCGTTTACGGAACCCTCCGCCGAGGTGGACATCCGCTGTTCATGGGAAGGCGGCACGCTGAAGGTCGGTGAAGGCGATGACTGGTTAGAGATTTTGGGATCTGGCATGGTGCATCCCAAGGTGCTGCAAGCAGGCGGGATTGATCCGGCGGAATGGCAGGGCTTTGCGTTTGGCATGGGCATCGACCGGATTGCGATGCTGAAGTACGGCATCCCTGATTTGCGCGCGTTCTTTGACAGTGATCTGCGGTGGTTGCGGCATTATGGGTTTAACGCGCTGCAGCAGCCGACGCTGCATGGTGGGTTGTCGCGCTAAAGATAAGTCCCGCCCGGCATCGCCGGGCAGCGCCCGGACCTCCCCCATGGGGAGGGCGCTTCGCACCCACCCCGAGGTCCGAACGCCGCCCTTTGTTGAGAAAGACAATCTATGACCGACGACATTGAAGACCTCCAAGACACATACCCCGGCGCGGGCACTTTCAAGTTCGGTGACAATTCCCAGCTGTGTCAGCACCTGATCGCGCTTGTTCGCCAGGGCAAGAAAACTGCCACTTGCGCCGCGCTGTCCGACTTTGACGGCGAACCAGAGGCAATGCCAGTCGTGGGCCGCTGCGATATCGCGGCCAATTGGGATGACACCCCTGCATTGGTAATCCGGACCACCAAGGTCGAACATGTCCGCTATTGCGACGTGACCGAAGACATGGCGCTGGCCGAGGGTGAGAACGACACGCTTTTAGGCTGGCGCAAGGATCACAAAGCCTATTTCAAACGCAATGGCGGGTTCGACCCCGAGATGATGCTGGTGTTTGAGCATTTCGAACTGGTCGAGGATCTGGCGGGGCGTGAACTCTGAAAATCTATGACTTCTTTTGGTTTTTGACGTCCTGATCCCGGCTTGGGCGGTCTCAAAATGGGCGTTGGCACATTAGCGCAAATGACCGCCCCTCTTTCCCCCCATCGCTTTATCCGCTAATCCCCATGCAACAGATTTGAACCGCAGGACGGACCGATGAAATTCACGCTTTCTTGGCTGAAACACCACCTTGAGACCGACGCCTCTGTCGCTGATATTGCCTATGGGCTGACCGACCTTGGACTTGAGGTTGAGGGCATTGAAAACCCGGCGGAGCGTTTAGCGGATTTCAAAATCGGAAAGGTTTTAACCGCAGAAAAGCATCCCGATGCCGACAAGCTGAAAATCTGTCAGGTCGAAACCGCAGATGGCCCGACCCAGATCATTTGCGGCGCACCCAACGCGCGTGCTGGCATCACCGTTGTGATCGCCAGCCCTGGCACTTACGTGCCCGGCATTGATACGACCATCGGCGTCGGCAAAATCCGCGGCGTCGAAAGCTATGGCATGATGTGTTCCGAGCGCGAAATGGAGCTGTCCGAAGAACATGACGGCATCATCGAATTGCCCTCGGGCGAGGTTGGCCAGCGCTTTACCGATTGGCTGGGTGAAAACGCCCCTGAAAAGGTCGATCCGGTCATCGAGATTGCGATCACGCCAAACCGCCCCGATGCGCTGGGCGTGCGCGGGGTGGCCCGTGACTTGGCTGCGCGTGGTGTTGGCACGTTGAAACCTATTGCGGTTGAACCTGTGCCAGCGTCTTTCAAATCTGAACTAAGTGTGTCGATTGATGCTGATACGCTGGATGGCTGCCCGGTCTTTTGTGGTCGTCTGATCAAAGGCGTCAAGAACGGACCAAGCCCTGCTTGGCTGCAAGACAAACTGCGCGCCATTGGCCTGCGCCCGATCAGTTTTCTGGTCGATGTCACCAATTGGTTCACTTATGACCTGAACCGCCCGCTGCACGTCTTTGATGCCGACAAGGTCACCGGCAACCTGCGTGTGCATCGCGCCGCTGGTGGTGAAACCATCGTGGCGCTCGATGACAAGGACTACACGCTGCAAGCGGGTCAGATGGTCATTTCGGATGACAATGGCCCCGAAAGCATCGCCGGTGTCATGGGCGGGGCCGAGACCGGCTGCACCGAAGAAACCGTCAATGTCTTCGTCGAAAGCGCCTACTGGGATCCGGTGCAAATTGCCTACACCGGTCGCGCACTCAAGATTAATTCCGACGCGCGGTATCGTTTTGAGCGTGGCATTGACCCAGCTTTCACGCCGGAAGGCTTGGAACATGCCGTGCGTATGATCGTGGATTACGCGGGGGGTGAGGTCTCTGAGGTGATCCAGGCGGGTGAGGTGCCTGATACGGCGCGTGCCTATAAGCTGGATGCAAAGCGCGTGATCTCGCTCGTGGGTATGGACATTCCGGAGGCGACGCAGCGCACGACGCTGACGGCCCTTGGTTTCCGCATGGAAGGCAACATGGCCCACGTCCCGTCATGGCGCCCTGATGTGCAGGGCGAGGCCGATCTGGTGGAAGAGGTCGCGCGGATTGCGTCCCTGACTAAGCTGGAAGGCAAGCCATTGCCACGGATCAACGCCGGTGTTCCGCGCCCCATTCTGACGCCAAGCCAATCGCGCCAACAGGCGGCGCGCCGCACGGCTGCGGCGCTTGGATACAACGAATGCGTGACCTATAGCTTCATTGATGCGCAGGCTGCAAAGCTCTTTGGTGGTGGTGATGATGCCACCATGCTGGAAAACCCGATCAGTTCGGAAATGTCGCATATGCGACCGAACCTTTTGGGTGGTCTCTTGCGTGCAGCGGCCCGCAATCAGGCACGCGGTTTCATGGACATGGGCCTGTTTGAGGTGGGTGCCGGTTTTCACGGCGGCGAACCCGGAGAACAGCATAATCTGGTGACAGGTGTCCTGATCGGGCGAACCGGACCAAAAGATGTGCATGGTACCTCACGCCCCGTTGATCTTTATGACGCAAAGGCCGATGCAGAGGCTGTGTTAGCCGCAATTGGTGCGCCCGCGAAGATGCAAATCATGCGCGGTGCATCTGACTGGTGGCATCCGGGACGGCATGGCAAAATCTGTCTGGGTCCAAAGAAGGTGGTCGGCATCTTTGGTGAATTACACCCCAAAGTCCTGCGCGAAATGGATATCAAGGGCCCTGCCGTCGCCTTCACGATCTGGCCGGACGAAGTGCCGTTGCCCAAAAACAGGACAGCAACGCGCCCCGCTTTGGCGGCCACAGATTTGCAGGCGGTTGAGCGTGACTTCGCTTTTGTCGTGGATGCACAGGTCGAGGCGCTGGCTTTGGTGAATGCTGCTGCTGGTGCAGACAAGGCGCTTATCGCCGAGGTCCGTGTGTTTGATGAGTTCATCGGTGGATCGCTGGGCGAGGGCAAGAAATCACTCGCGGTCACGGTACGATTGCAGCCTAAGGACGCCACCTTGAAAGAGGCCGACATCGAAGCTGTCAGCGGCAAAATCGTCGAGAAAGTCACCAAAGCAACGGGTGGCGTGCTACGGGGATGATATTGCGCCGCGCCCAGCTTGATGATGCCATAGCGCTGACCAAGTGTATCAAGGCTGCCTATGCGCCGTTTATGGATTTGGGCCTGCCTCCCGTTGCCGAAGGGGTCGCGGATGATATTCGCAATCGAACGGTATGGGTGGCTGAATTCGACGGCACGGTGAAGGGCGGCATTGTTCTTGCCTTGGACAAAACCGCGCATATCGTTAATTTGGCTGTGCATCCGGATGCGGGTGGGCATGGGATTGGCAAGGCGCTGATCTGTGCTGCGATGGATGCGGCAAAAGCTGCTGGATATGCGCAGATCGACCTTGCGACGCACATCGAGATGACCGGCACACAGGCCTTCTATCGCAAAACCGGTTGGGACGAGACTGGCCGCGAGGACAATAAGGTGTACTTTAAGCGAGAATTGATTTGAAGGAGCACGCACCATGACACTGAAAATATACCTCTCAGGTGAAATTCACACAGATTGGCGCGATCAGATCACGACCGGAGCCACAGGTTTGAACGTGACATTTGACAGCCCTGTTACGCACCATGATGCTTCAGATGATTGCGGTGTCGCCATCATGGGGGCAGAGGAAAACAAGTTCTGGCACGACAACAAGGGTGCGAACCTCAATGCCATTCGCACCCGACATGGTATCGTCAATGCTGATATCGTCGTTGTGCGATTTGGTGAGAAATACAAGCAATGGAACGCGGCCTTTGATGCGGGTTATGCCGCCGCGCTTGGTAAATCATTGATCGTGATGCACGGCCCAGAGCATCAGCACCCCCTCAAGGAGGTGGACGCTGCCGCACTAGCCGTTGTGGAAACGCCGCAACAGGTTGTTGAAATTCTGAACTACGTGCTTAATGGCACACTGCCCTAAGGCAGACTATGCCGCGCGTTGGGACGGATCGGGGATGTGCTTGGCTTTGACAACCGCAGGACGGGCGAAGAACCGCTCAACGTAGGCAGGTACGTTTTTGAGGTCGTGACAGCCGACCACATTCTTGGTTCCGCAGAGCTCCGGCGCGTTGAGCCAGGGGGCTATTGCAATGTCAGCGATCGAATAGTCACCGGTGATCCAGTTCTTGCCATCCAGTTCTTTGTCCAACACAGCAAGAAAACGGATCGCCTCATCGTGGCAGCGTTCGCGGGGGCGCGGGTCTTGTTGTTGGGGTTCAGCGACAGGAATGCATCGCGTTTCACATCGTCATCGCTGAGAGTGACAAGGTGCGGCTCACAAGCCAGCCCCATCTCTTCGAGTGCGATGGAGGCTTTGACACCATTGGGTGTTGGGAACGAATAGAGCCGGATCACAGATGGGTCTTGGGCAGGCCAACGTGAAGTGATCGGAAATGCGGAGAGATCCGCCATGGGGTATATCCTTTTGGGATTGTTTCACAAATTTACCTTGGGGGGAATTCGGCAGAATAAAACCCGTGCCACTGTGAGAAAAAAGCGGTAGCACTGGGCGCAGTTGCGCAGCGGGCGTCAGACCCGCGCGCCAGTCAAGAAATATGGGGACTATCATGTTAAACGAATTCAAAACCTTCATTGCCAAAGGCAACGTCATGGATATGGCCGTTGGTATCATCATCGGCGCGGCTTTCACCGCGATTGTGACATCATTGGTGGGTGATTTGATTAACCCGATCATCGGCCTTGTGTCCGGTGGTGTCGATTTCACGAACAACTACGCGGTTCTTGCTGGTGACGTGCCAGAGGGCGCTTCGCTTGAGGCCGCGCGCGAAACTGGCGGGTCGATCTTTGCCTACGGTGCTTTCATCATGGCAATCCTCAACTTCCTGATCATTGCCTTTGTCGTGTTCATGTTGGTGCGCAACGTCAACAAGATTAAGGATGCGGCAGCCAAGGAAGAAGAAGCAGCTCCGGAAGCGCCGAAGGGACCAACTGAGTTGGAAGTACTGCTGGAAATCCGCGACGCATTGGCAAAGCAAGCCTAAGGCCAGAGAAACTAGGGCTGGTCTGCCAACGAGGGCAGACCAGCCTATCTCCTAAGACTTCAACGCCAGCGTTGGCGACATCACGTCGATCCCGAGAGCTTTGCCGACCGCATAATAGGTCAACATCCCTGCGTGGACATTGAGACCATTCAAGAGATGCGGATCGTCTTCGCAGGCTTTCCGCCACCCTTTATCGGCCAACGCCAACATGAAAGGCATCGTCGCATTGCCAAGCGCAATCGTGGATGTCCGTGCCACAGCGCCCGGCATATTTGCGACGCAGTAGTGCATGATCCCGTCCACGTCATAGATCGGATCCTGATGCGTTGTCGCCTTGGAGGTCTCGAAGCAACCGCCTTGGTCGATGGCCACATCAACAAGCGCTGCGCCGGGTTTGAGATCTGACAATTGCGCCTTGGAGATCAGTTTGGGCGCAGCAGCACCGGGGATCAAGACGGCGCCGATAATCAGATCGGCTGCGCGCGCCAGCTCTATCGTGTTGCCGGCGCTGGCGTAGCCGTTCTTGAATTGCCCGCCAAAGACATCATCGAGATAGCGCAGGCGCGGCAATGATCGATCCAGAACCGTCACATCCGCCCCCATTCCCGCCGCGATTTTCGCGGCATGGGTGCCGACAACGCCGCCCCCGATCACCAGCACACGCGCGGGGCCTACACCCGGCACGCCACCCATCAGCACGCCGCGTCCGCCATTGGCCTTTTGCATTGTCCAAGCGCCAACTTGTGGCGCGAGACGCCCAGCCACTTCAGACATCGGTGCCAGAAGTGGCAGACCGCCACGTTCGTCAGTGACCGTTTCATAGGCAATGCAAGTCGCACCGGAGGCCATCAGGTCTTTGGTTTGTTCAGGGTCAGGGGCGAGGTGCAGATAGGTGAACAAAATCTGACCTTCACGCAGCATCTTACGCTCTACCGGCTGCGGTTCTTTCACCTTTACGATCATATCGGCGGACGCGAAGACCTCAGCCGCGGTTTCAACAATCGCAGCACCAGCCGCAACATAATCGGCATCGGTGAAGCCAGCGCCGGCCCCGGCCCCGGCCTCCACCGTGACGTGATGGCCATGTCCTGCGGCTTCGCGCGCGGCATTCGGCGTCAGACCAACGCGGAATTCTTGTGGCTTGATCTCTTTTGGGCACCCAATATGCATGTTTCGGTTCCTCCCTTGCATTTGCGCAAGCATCGCGCGCATGTTTTGAAATGTGCTGGAGATTTACACTGTCTGTTTGCGATAACAGTGGTAGAACATTGCGCATTGGAGCCAATAATTCGAAGGATTATGCAAGAAATGGAATTAGACAGTATCGATCGTCGAATCCTAGCGTTTCTCCAGAAGAAAGGCCGCATGTCCAATGCTGAGCTGTCTGATTTGGCGCATCTTTCGGCTTCGGCCTGTCACAGGCGTGTCCAACGGCTTGAGAAAGAGGGTTTTATTCGCGATTACGTTGCCTTGCTCGACCCCCGGAAAGTCGGAAGGCCCACGACAGTGTTTGTCGAAATCACCCTCAGCGGGCAGGCGGATGAGGTGCTTGATGCATTTGAGAAGGCCGTCGCGCGCGTGCCGGATGTCTTGGAATGCCATCTGATGGCTGGATCAGCGGATTATCTTTTGAAGGTGGTTGCTGGCGATACAGAAGACTTTGCGCGCATCCACCGCCGATATCTGGCGACTTTGCCCGGCGTGGCACAAATGCAATCGTCCTTCGCGCTGCGCACCGTCAGGCAGACGACGGCGATGCCGGTTTAGTCCTTTTGTTCACCGTCCAGTGGCTGCAGATCATAAGGCTTGGCAAGGTTCCAGACATGCGCAGGCACCATATTCTTCATCTTTGCGGGTTCCTCCCTGCGCAGGTGCAAAATTGTCTCTGCCGCTTTCATCTCAACCCGCGCGCGCGCGAATTCCAATCCGCGCGGCCCTATTCTGGGCATCAGCCACGCCATGATCCCGCGCAACCATTCCGGCATCCGGCGCAAGGGCAATCCGCCCGCCGCCAGCTTGGTGTTGGCAACGAAACCTCTGACCGACCCCGCCCGTTTTCCGCGTGATCCCGGTGTCGCCAGCGTGACCTCCCCCGCCAATCCATCCAACATTTCTTGGCCACGCGCATTGCGTACGATCAGCCATTGATCACCTTCGCCTGCCATGTAGCCGACGGTGATGTCGGCCAGTCTGTTGGTGTAGTCAACGCAGGTGCGGCAGGTCACGGGAAAGAAATCATCAGGAAGATCGGACAACGGCAGTTTGAGAAACGGGATCACACGCTGGCTGCCGTCTGCGAAGCGCAATTCGACATGGTAATCCGCCCGAAATTCCAGATAGGTGACGGTTTCAGGGGCATCCGTCAGCAGCGCCAGAAACCCGTGGAAATTCTCGGTTGTGGTGTTATCCGAACAAGGGGTGCCAATCACATAAATTCGCTCAAAACCCAAAGAAGCTTCCAGCGCGCGCAGTGCATAAACCTGGCACGGGATGCCAATCACGGCGATGCGCTTGTGGCCTGCGTCGTTAGCCGGTTCGAGCAGTGCCAGAAGCGGCGCATAACCCATCCGCATCCCGCGTGCATGCACCAGATCGGCAGGATCGGTGATGATCGCGGGGCGCGGTCGCCACTTGTCTTGGCTGTCCGGCACCATGGTCAATACCGCATCAACAGCGCCGCTTTCCAAAAGCTGCTCCGCCAACCGCGTCGTCAGCCCCGTCCATTGCGCGCCTGTCCGTGCAGGCGTCAGCGCTGCGCGGTACATTTTGGGTGAAACGCCGAAAAAACGTTCATCGCCTTCATCTGATGCCCAGCGCCCATGCACCTGTTTTTCGAGCGCCGGATAGTCCGGTTTGATGAATTGGCAGGCCTTCCCGCACACAGATGGGTCTTTCATGCGCGACACGCCGCAGTCGGTACAAAGCCCGCGCGGGGCAGGGTCGCGGAAGTCAGGTGTGCCGGCGGCGGAAAGCGTCATATCCGCACTCTACGCTGACAACCAATAGTGTCTAGTTTGATTTACATTTTGCCAGACCGCGCTGCGATCGGCGCTGGCCCCCTTTCCCTTCACCTGAGCACGCGGTAAAGGGGCGCATCTGTAACAAGGAGCCAGCCAAATGGGCTATCGAATCGTCGTCGTCGGCGCCACAGGCAATGTGGGCCGCGAAATGCTGAACATCCTCGAAGAGCGGGCCTTCCCGATTGACGAGATCACCGTACTTGCCAGCCGCAAATCGTTGGGCACAGAAGTCAGCTTTGGCGATAAAACCCTGAAAACGAAGGACCTTGATACCTTTGATTTTACCGGATGGGATATGGCGCTGTTTGCTGTCGGCTCTGACGCGACCAAGATCTATGCGCCCAAAGCGGCGGCTGCGGGATGTGTCGTCATCGATAATTCATCGCTTTACCGTTATGACGCAGATGTGCCGCTGATCGTGCCAGAGGTGAATCCGCAGGATGTGCACGGCTATTCCAAGAAGAACATCATCGCGAACCCCAACTGCTCAACCGCGCAGATGGTTGTGGCGCTCAAGCCACTGCATGACCGCGCGACGATCAAGCGTGTTGTCGTCAGTACTTATCAATCCGTGTCCGGCGCTGGTAAGGGCGGCATTGATGAGCTGTGGGACCAGACGAAGTCGATGTACAACCCCACCGACGACAAGCCCCCAAAGCAGTTCACCAAGCAGATCGCCTTCAACGTGATCCCGCATATCGACAAGTTCCTCGATAGCGGTGAGACCAAAGAAGAATGGAAGATGGTCGCTGAGACCAAGAAGATCGTTGATCCAAAGATCAAAGTCACGGCCACTTGTGTGCGTGTGCCTGTCTTTGTGGGTCACTCCGAAGCGATCAACATCGAATTCGAAGATTTCCTCGATGAAGATGAAGCACGCGATATCCTGCGTGAAGCCCCCGGTGTGATGGTGATCGATAAGCGCGAAGACGGCGGCTATGTCACCCCCATCGAATGCGTTGGCGATTTCGCGACTTTCATCAGCCGCATCCGTCAGGACAGCACGATTGATAACGGGCTGAACCTGTGGTGCGTGTCCGACAACCTGCGCAAAGGTGCGGCATTGAACGCCGTGCAAATCGCGGAGTTGCTTGGTCGTGAGTGTTTTAAGAAGGGCTGATCTGACGACGATCAAGAATTTTCAAAGGGAGTCCTCATTGGCGCCCTTTCCCGTTTGCGCATCAAATTCTCACATCGCACCCAAGGAACATGCTCTGCGATCCGTCATAGTGGTATAGTCATCTTATCTGTTGCGCAGGAGGCCCCCGATGTTCCGTCCATTTCTCACCACCAGCCTGATCGTTTTGGCTGCCCCCGGTTTTGCCGACACGTTCACCGCGAACCCGCGCGTTGATACCGTGACGATCTACCCCGGTGTCGCGTCGGTCTCACGCCTCATCACAATGGACCTGCCCGCCGGTCAGCATGAGATTATCGTACCGGATCTGCCGCAGGGATTGTCGGCGCAAGGCCTCCGGGTGGCCGCGCCTGCCGGGTCGCAAATTGGGGCCGTAAACCTTGCCGATGATCGTCTGCCAGTCACACCAGATCTTGACAGCCCTGAAATCGTCGCGGCCAAAGCTGAGGTCGCGCGCATTGAAGACGTTCTGCGTGACAGCGCCGCGGAAGTCCAGGCGATGCGGTTGCAGGTCCGAGCCGCAGAGGAGCAAGTCGTCTTCCTGCAAAGCCTTTCCAAAGCGGGTGCCGCCGAAGGCGCGTCGATCACAGACATCCAGGCTTTGGCGCAAATGGTCGGGTCAGAGACATTGGCACTGCGCCAGCAAGCCTTTGCCGCCGAGCAGGAGGCGCAAGCGGCCGAACGCGCACGGCAGGACGATATCGACGCGCTCAACGATGCACGCCAGTCGCTCGCTGCGTTGATGGCGCCGGAACAGGCGGGTGCTGTGCTGACCTTCACGCTGACTGCGGCAGAGGCGGGGGTGGTCACAGTCGATATCACCAGTCTGGAAGGCTTCGCGAATTGGTCGCCGGTTTATGACATGCGCCTGACCACGGGTGACGCGCCCGCGATGGACATCGACCGCGCCGTCGTGGTCAGCCAGCAAACCGGGCAGGACTGGAATGACGTGCAGTTGATCCTGTCGACCGCACAACCGGGAGAGCAGACAGGCCCCAGCGCAGTCTTTCCGCAGCCGGCCCGGATTGTTGCGAAGGAAGACCTGGAAAACGGCGTCGGATTTTTGGCTGATACAGCCCAGCCCTTCGCGCAGATGCGTTCTGGCGAAATGGTTGTGGAAGAAGCAATGGAAGCGCCCATTGCGGTCACGGCGAAAGCCGATTTTAGTGGTGCATCAGTGACGTATGTCTATCCCGGTCGCGTTGATATTCGAAATGGCGTCGATGACCTCCGTCTGCCGCTGGACAGGTTGAACCTTGAAGCAGAATTTTGGGCAGAGGCCGTGCCGCGCCAAGATGATATTGCCTACCGCGTCGCAGAATTTACCAATTCAACGGATGAGGTGCTCTTGCCTGGTCAGGCGTTGCTCTTTGCTGACGGCACAATGATTGGTTTTGATTGGATGCCACTGCTGGCCGCAGGTGCGGACCAACAGATGGGGTTTGGGCCGCTGGATGGGCTGCAATTGTCCTGGACCATGCCGCAGAAATCGGAAGGTGACGCGGGCGTCTTTGTCTCATCGAACCAATTGAAAGAGCAGGTTGTCATGACCATTGACAACCGCACAGGGCAGGATTGGCCGGTGCTGCTGCGTGAGACCTTCGGTTATACTGAACAGGAAGACCTTGAAGTTGAATTCACGGCCAATCCACGGTTTGCGCGTCTCAACCCGGAAGGGAGACGCGGTATTCTGGAATGGGATCTGGATGTTTCAGCGGGAGAGGCGCAAGAGATTGTAATAGATTACACGCTGACTTGGCCAGAAGGCTATGTGCTGCGGTAGACTGCGCCACAAGGAATAGAGCCCCATGCGGGGCCCCTTGATCGTTTACATATTCGGGTAATTCGGCCCATCGCCGCCTTGCGGTACCGTCCATGTGATGTTCTGGCTTGGGTCCTTGATGTCGCAGGTCTTGCAGTGGACGCAGTTCTGGAAGTTGATCTGGAACTTCGTGTCATCACCTTCGCCCACAAATTCATAGACACCTGCTGGGCAATAGCGCGCCGATGGCCCTGCGTATGTCGGCAGGTTGATCCCCACCGGCACCGATGGATCGGTCAGTTGCAGATGTGCTGGCTGGCTTTCTTCGTGATTGGTGAAGCTGAACGATACGTTGGTCAGTCGGTCGAATGACAGCGTGCCATCGGGCTTAGGGTAGGCGATTTCCTTGTGCTTGCTGGCGGCCTCGGTCGCGTCGGCGTCGGATTTGCCGTGGCGCAATGTGCCAAGAAAGCCGATCCCGATTGTGTTCGCCCACATATCCATGCCGCCAATACCAAGCGAGGCGAGCAGCCCATATTTGGACCACAGCGGCTTGACGTTGCGCACCTTCTTTAAGTCTTTGCCAATCGCGCCTTTACGGACGGCTTCATCGTAACCATCCAGCAGATCGCCGCCGCGACCGGCTTTGATTGCCTCAATCGCGGCCTCTGCTGCGGCCATGCCGGACAGCATCGCGTTATGGTTGCCCTTGATGCGCGGCACGTTGACCATGCCTGCGGCACAACCCAGCAGCGCGCCGCCGGGGAACGCAAGCTGCGGCATCGACTGATACCCGCCTTCAGAAATGGCGCGCGCACCGTATGCGACCCGCTTGCCACCTTTCAGCAACTCCGCCACTTGTGGGTAATGCTTGAAACGCTGGAATTCCATATAGGGGAAAAGATGCGGGTTTTTGTAGTTCAGGTGGACGACGAAACCGACATAGACCTGATTGTTTTCAAGGTGATAGATGAATGACCCACCACCGGCGTTGCCTTCCAGCGGCCAGCCCATCGTGTGGGTGACGGTACCTTCGGAGTGTTTCTCTGGGTCGATTTCCCAGATTTCCTTCATGCCGAGGCCGTATTTCTGCACGTCGGATTTCGCGGCCAGATCGTATTTCGCAATCACTTGCTTTGAAAGGGACCCGCGCACGCCTTCACCCAGGAAGACGTATTTGCCGTGCAACTCCATGCCCGGCTCATAGGACGGGCCTGGCGTGCCATCAGCATTCTTGCCAAACTCGCCCGCGACAACGCCTTTGACTTCGCCGTTTTCGCCATAAACCACTTCGGAACAGGCCATGCCGGGGAAGATCTCTACCCCCATCTCTTCGGCCTGTTCGGCCATCCAGCGACAGACATTGCCCATTGAGACGATGTAATTGCCGTGATTATTCATCAATGGTGGCATCAGCATATTTGGAATGCGCAGATGGCCTGCCTCGCCCAACACATAAAAATTATCCTCTTTGACGGGGACGTTCAGCGGCGCGCCTTTTTCTTTCCAATCCGGTATCAGTTTGTTGAGGCCAACAGGATCCAGCACAGCACCGGAAAGGATGTGCGCGCCAACCTCAGAGCCTTTTTCCAGAACGACGATGTTCAGGTCAGCATCAAGTTGCTTCAGCCGGATCGCTGCAGAAAGACCAGCAGGACCGGCACCGACGATCACCACGTCATATTCCATCGCTTCGCGTTCAATCTCGGCCATCTGATTTTCCTCTAAACTCTTGGGCGCTTGCCCTTTTATTTAACTTCGGCAACGGTTACCTCAAGGTCAAAGCAGGGGCAATCAAGACACGACGTCAAATGCGTCTGACGCGACAGTTACACGCGTCAATGCCTTGACACTGCGCAGGCCCAATAGACTATGACCGTTTGAACAACTTTTTTAGCCCCGGGAGGGGATCACGATGGACAAGATACCACTGACACGCGCGGGCTTTAACAAGCTTGATGCTGAACTCAAACATCTCAAGAGCGTGGAGCGCCCGGCGATCATTCGTGCCATCGCCGAAGCCCGTGAGCATGGCGACCTTTCAGAGAATGCCGAGTATCACTCCGCCAAGGAAAAGCAGTCCTTTATCGAAGGGCGCGTGAAGGAACTTGAAGGTGTGATCTCGCTCGCGGATGTCATCGATGTGTCCAAGCTGTCCGGCACAATCAAATTTGGCGCGACGGTTGCGGTCGTGGATGAAGATACCGATGAGGAAAAGACCTATCAGATTGTCGGTGAATATGAGGCTGATATTGAAGGTGGTAAGCTGAATATGAAATCCCCACTGTCACGTGCTTTGATTGGCAAAGATGAAGGTGACAGTGTTGAAGTCCGCACGCCCGGCGGTGTACGCAGTTACAAAATTCTATCGATCAATTTTAAGTAGAAAGCCCGGCCATTATGGCGCAAGAAACTTCTTCTGATCCGGTATTGGCGTCTGAGAGACTGACAACCGGTGAGGCGGTGGCCATCGCGATTGCGGTGGCCTGGTTTGTTGTCATTGGCATCTTTTTTGCGATGCTGGACACTTCGCAAATGAGCAGTGTGGTTGATGATCGATTGCGGTGGACTCTGATGGTCATCGCTACGTTCGCGCCTGTTGGCATGATCCTTCTGGCGGTGTGGGTGGCGCGTTTCACGCGGATCATCCGTGCTGAACTGTACAGCATTCAAAATGCCATCGACGGGGTGCGGCAAATTCAAAGCGCCCAGCAGGCTTCACCTGAATATCCTGCACCCACCGCGCAACAATCCACAGTAGAGACCCGCGAGATCGCGATTGAAGAAAAGCCAGCCGGCGCGCCGATATCCGGGTTTTCGTCGCGCCGTGAGGTGTCGCGATTGATTGTGCCTCTTTCCGGACCGCAAGCCGCCGCTGACCAGCCATCACTGGCGCTGGAAACCGGGGTGGAAGAGGTCCCGCCAACGCTGGAGCGTGCCGACTACATCAAAGCACTGAATTTCCCCGATGATGAGCGTGACACTGCCGGTTTTGATGCACTGCGGCGCGCATTGCGGGACCGAACCGCCCGTCGGTTGGTGCAGGCGAGCCAAGATGTTCTGACGCTTCTGTCGCAGGACGGGATCTATATGGATGACCTGAATTCCGCGCCTGCGGATGCCAGCCTCTGGCGCAGTTTCGCCGCAGGTGAGCGCGGGAAGTCCATGGACCGTCTCGGCGCGGTCCGCGATCAGGCGGCGCTGAACCTGATCGCAAACCGTTCGCGCGAAGACACGATTTTCCGCGATGCCGTGCATCATTTCCTGCGCCGTTTTGATGAAATGCTTGTCAGCTTTGAGGATCAAGCCACAGACACCGACCTGCTGGCCTTGGCCAAGACTCGCACCGCGCGCGCATTCATGCTTCTGGCGCGCGCCTCAGGGACGTTCGACTAGACGGCATGTGGGACATTTTCCTTCAAACGCTGCCCTTCTTCATGCTGATCGCACTGGGCTACGGATCCGGGCGTACCGGCTTTTTCTCGCCTGAGGCGACGGCCTATCTGACGAAATTCGTCTTCTACTTTGCGCTCTCGGCGATGCTGTTCCGCTTTTCCGCGAACCTATCGCTTGAGGCGATCCTCGATTGGCAATTCGTGCTGGCCTATCTGAGCGCCTCTACCGTCATCTATGCTTTTGCAACCGTGGTGGCCTTGCGCCGCCGCGTGCCTTTGACCGAAGCCGCGGTGGAGGCACAATGCGCCGTGATCGGCAATGTCGGCTTCCTGGGTATCCCGATGCTCGTACTGTTGTTGGGGGAAGGGGCGGTTGGCCCGGTTATGATGGTATTGGCCGTTGATTTGATCGTGTTTGGCAGCTTGATTGTCATCCTCATCACAGGGTCACGCGACGGGCGCATGTCGCCGAAAGTCCTGTGGACGGTTGCCGTTGGCCTGCTCAAGAACCCGATGATTGTGTCCATCACACTGGGATTGATCGTGTCGTCGCTTAATCTGGCGGTTCCTTTGCCAATCAACGACTTTCTGACGCTCTTGGGTGCCGCCGCCACGCCCGGCGCGCTGTTTGCGATTGGCGCTTCGCTGGCCAGCAAGTCGGCGGAACGCCCTGCGGTCGCCGCATGGCTGTCGACCTGCAAACTTGTGCTGCATCCAACGGCTGTCGCTATAGCTGCACTCTACTTCTTCGATATCGATCCATATGCTGCCGGTGTCATGATTGCCGCAGCCGCCTTGCCGGTGGCGGGCAACGTCTACATCCTCGCACAGCACTACGGGGTTGCACCGACGCGGGTGTCTGCCTCGATCCTAATTTCGACAGCGGCGAGCATTGTAACGGTCTCATTGGTGATTGCATGGGTGACAAACTTCTAAACCTCCGGTAGCAATGACGAAAAGAAGGGGCGCGCGCGTGAAAACCATCTCTGAGAACCGCTGTTTTGGTGGCACGCAGGGCGTCTATGCGCATCGCTCCTCTGCTTGTGCGTGTGACATGACATTTGGTCTGTTTCTGCCCGCCGAAGCGTCCGATGGTCCCGTGCCGGTGTTGTGGTTTCTGTCTGGCCTGACCTGCACCCATGAAAATGCAATGGTGAAAGCGGGCGCACAGGCCTGGGCCGCTGAACAAGGCATTGCGCTGGTTTATCCTGATACCTCGCCGCGTGGCGATGATGTGCCAAATGATGAGGCATATGATCTGGGGCAGGGTGCGGGGTTCTATATTGATGCGACAGAGGCCCCATGGAACAAACATTTCAAGATGTGGACCTATGTTGCCGAAGAACTTCCCGCGCTTCTGGCAGAAAACTTCCCGCTGGACATGACGCGTCAGTCGATTGCCGGTCATTCGATGGGCGGGCATGGCGCGCTGACATTGGCGATGGCCTTGCCGGGGCGTTTCCGGTCGGTATCTGCTTTTGCGCCAATTTGCCACCCAACCAAGAGCGATTGGGGTCGCAAGCAGTTTGCGGCCTATTGGGGTGCAGAGGAAAACTGGGGTCCGCATGATGCAACCGTGCTGATGCAGGGCCACGGTTTCGACGGACCGGTCCTGATTGACACCGGTACCGACGATCAGTTCGGTGATCTGCTGGGCACAGAGCATCTGGCCCGCGCCATGGCGGAAAAACGTCAGGAAGGCCAGATCAGGTTGCAAAAGGGCTATGACCACTCCTACTTCTTCATTGCGACATTCATGGAAGACCACATGGCCTTCCATGCGGAGGCGCTCTACGCATGATTTACGTCGATGCCGATGCATGTCCGGTCAAGGCTGAGGTCGAACGCGTGGGCACGCGGCATAAGGTGCAGATCTTTGTGGTGTCGAACGGTGGCATTCGCCCGTCACAGAACCCTTTGGTGGAAACAGTTGTCGTGCCAGACGGCCCTGACATTGCCGACATCTGGATCGCGGAGCGTGCAACCAAAGGCGATGTGGTGATTACCGGTGACATACCGCTGGCGGCCCGCTGCATTGAAAACGGCGCAAGCGTTTTGAAACATAACGGTGAGGCGCTGACGCAGGCCAATATCGGTAATGTTCTGGCGACGCGCGACCTGATGGCGGACATGCGCGCGGCTGACCCCTTTCGCCAAGGCGGAGGCAAGCCATTTGGCAAAGCCGACCGCGCCCGTTTTCTGGACGCATTGGAGCGGGTGATCCGTGCGGAGACGCGGGCATGATGCATCTTTCACCGACAAAGCTTGGCGTCCTCTGCATTGCGATCTCGGTCGTTTTCTTTTCAATCAATGATGTGGCAATCAAGTTTCTGAGCGGGGATTACGCCCTGTATCAAGTCGTGCTGATCCGCTCAGTGATTGGCTTGTTGATTATCGTCGCGCTCATAGCGCCGCTCACATCCGGCTGGTCTATTGCCCGGACACAGCGACTGCCGATGCACATTTTGCGGGGGCTTTTTGTGGTTTTGGCCAATATGACCTTCTTCTTGGGTCTTGCCGCGATGCCGCTCGCTGATGCCGTTGCTATCTTCTTCATCAGTCCTTTGATTATCACGATCTTTTCTACGTTGTTTTTGGGTGAATCAGTAGGTCCGCGGCGCTGGATTGCAATTGCAGTTGGTTTCATTGGCGTGCTTGTGATGATGCAACCAGGAACAGAGGCTTTTCAGCTGGCCTCACTTTTGCCGCTTGCGGCGGCGTTTTGCTATGCCACCATTCACATCATCACGCGCCGGATTGGCGGCACGGAGAGTGCGGAGACAATGGCCTTCTACATCCAAATTATGTTCATTGTTGTCAGCCTCGCGATGGGGCTCGCATTGGGCAACGGGCAGTTTGGAGATCAGTCAGACCCGTCGCTTGCATTCTTGCTGAGGGAATGGAGCTGGCCGGTTGTTGCTGATTATCCTGTGTTTCTGATTATTGGTGTCGGCATTGGGTTGGGTGGCTTTTTGATAAGCCAAGCATACCGCGTGGCGGAAGCATCCTTTATCGCGCCGTTTGAATATCTTGCGTTGCCGATGTCGGTCGTCTTGGGGATGCTGGTCTTTAACGAATTCCCGGGTGGCTTGGACTATCTGGGCATGACATTTATCTTGGGGTCCGGGTTGTTTACCGTCTGGCGTGATACGCAAAACCAATCGAAAACTTTACAGGAGCCGCTGCGCCGCTAGTCTGAGGCAACGCAACCCGGGAGTTTTTATGCCGCAAGTTGAAGCCGTCGTTTTTGACATCGGGAACGTGCTTATTGAATGGCAGCCGGAGCGGTTTTTTGACAGCATCATAGGTGAAACACGCCGCAAGGCCATGTTCGCTGAAGTTGACTTGCACGGCATCAATGATGAGGTGGACCGTGGCGCGAACTTTCACGATACCATATTTGCCGCTGCTGAGGCGCATCCACATTGGCGCGGTGAAGTCGCGATCTGGCATGACCGTTGGATTGAGATGGCCGCGCCCGCCATTGACCATTCGGTGCGCCTATTGCGGGCATTGCGCGCCCGCGGCATACCCGTTTTCGCGCTTACCAACTTCGGTATTCAGACCTTTCAGATCGCAGAGCCGGTCTACCCCTTCCTGTCCGAATTCGACCGCAGGTATATTTCCGGTCATATGGGTGTGATAAAGCCCGATACCGAAATTTACGCCCGGGTAGAGGCGGACTGCGGGGTTGCGCCGGAGGCTCTCTTGTTCACTGACGACCGTATCGACAACGTCAAGGTTGCAGCCGCTCGTGGCTGGCAGACGCATCGTTTTGAGGGGCCTCAGGCATGGGCCGGCCGATTGGTTGCTGACGGGCTGTTGACAAAAGAGACTGCACAATGACGGCGATGATTTCTTACGTCGAAGGCCAGAAGCACCTTGATTGGCTTGCATTGACCGATGCATTAGCGGCAGGGCATGACGGCCCGGAGGCCGATGTCGCAGATGTTTTCTTGTATCAAGGTGACAATACGTTGCTGAATAGGTCGGCCTGGATTGCAGGGGTCGGGCTGGCGGTGAAATGCGCGACGATTTTCCCTGCCAACAAGTCCGCTGGAAGGCCGGCGATCGGTGGGGCGGTCAATCTTTTTTCCGGCAAGGATGGTGTGCTGGAGGCAATCCTTGATTTTCATCTGGTCACGAAATGGAAAACGGCTGGTGATAGCCTTCTGGCTGCCCGCAACCTCGCGCGCCCTGACAGTCGAAAGATCCTGATTGTTGGTGCCGGGACGGTGGGGCATTCATTGCGCGAAGCTTATGCCGCCGCCTTTCCCAAGGCGGAATTCACCATCTGGAACCGCTCCCGCGCGGCGGCGGAGGCTTTGCAAAAGGCATTTCCAGACGTCGCAATCGCTGATGATCTCGAAGGCGCCGTCAAAGCGGCGGATATTGTGACCTCGGCGACCATGTCGACGGAGCCCCTGTTGCATGGGGCGTGGTTCCAACCGGGTCAGCATATCGACCTGATTGGGGCCTACCGCCCTGACATGCGTGAGGTTGACGATACCGCGTTGCAGCGTGCGCGCGTCTTTGTGGACAGCTTGGAGACAACCGTCGGGCACATTGGAGAATTGAGAATTCCGATAGCCTCCGGTGCGTTTCATGCAGCTGATATCGTGGCTGATTATTACGGTTTGGATCGGTTCCAGCGGCAATCCCACGACGAAATCACACTCTTTAAGAACGGCGGTGGTGCGCATCTGGATTTGATGACCAGCCGTTACATACTGGAAGCTTGGCGCAGTTCAGGCTAGACGAAGATAAGTCAAAGTGAGGTTTTCAGGCAGTGGTTTGGGTGATCGTTATCGGCGCGGTGGTGGGCGCATTGCTGCTTGCGGCATGGCCAATCTACCTGGAACGCCGCCGCCGTCCGATTGGCCCCGATGCCCGCCACGGAGCCGACGGAGAGTTCGCGCTGCTCTCTCAAGGGGTTACCCGTTTTCGATGGGCAGGTTCGGCGCGCGGGCCTGTTGCGGTGCTTATTCATGGGCTGGCATCGCCGATGGTGACGATGGAGGCGATCGCGAAGGGTCTGGGCAACAATGGCTACCGGGTACTGATGTATGATCTTTACGGGCGCGGATTGTCGGATGCGCCACAAGGTGTGCAAAACCGCGCATTCTTCTTGCGTCAGCTCTCTGATCTGCTGGCGCTGCACAAGCTGAAGGACAATATCACGTTTGTCGGCTATTCGATGGGGGGCGCGATTGCAACGGCATATGCCGCCGAAAACCCCGGTCGGGTCAAGCAGGTTCTCCTTGTTGCCCCAACAGGTATCGTGACAAACGAACGTGGTTTCTCGCGTTTTTGTAGAAAGACATCGCTGCTGGGGGCGTGGGTCCACGGGATGTTTGCAGAGCGCCGGATCAACAAAGCCATCCCCCTGCATGGCGAAACCAAAGCCATCGACATGGTCCTGCGCGCCCAACGTCGTGAGTTGAAGCGACGCGGTTATCTGCCGAGCCTTTTGGCGAGCCGTCGCGGTATTCTCCGCGAAGTGCAAGAACATGAACATCGTCAGCTGGGCCGACAGGGCATTCGCGTTTGTGCGATCTGGGCAGGAGCAGACAAGATCGTGCCGCCACAGGCAATCGGCAAGCTTGCGGAATGGAACCGCGCTGCCCAACAAGAGGTTGTCGCGCGTGCAGATCATGCTTTGCCCTACACCCATGGCGACCAGCTGATCGCCGCGATGCGCGCATTATTGCACGACACCTGACAATGACAACGGTTCAACAGGCTTATCAGGCAGCAGTCGATGCGGGTGATTTGCATTCCGATGCAGCACAGCTTGGCGTCCTGCCAGAGCTTGAGCGCGTGCGCGTCGCGCTCAGCACGCCGTCAACAAAGCGCGGTTTGTTTCGCAAAGCACCTGAGGCTGCACGTGGACTTTATATGTGGGGCGGGGTCGGGCGCGGCAAATCCATGTTGATGGACCTGCTTTATGATCTGGTGACAGCACCCAAACAGCGCCGTCATTTTCACGCATTCATGCAATGGGTTCATGCGGAAATGACGGCCGCTCGCAAGACTGGCGTCGATGATGCAATCGCCCCTGTTGCAGCAAAGCTGGCCGCCGAAGTCCGCTTTCTGGCATTTGACGAGATGCAGATCTCTGACATCACGGACGCAATGCTGGTCGGGCGCCTGTTTGAAGCGCTTTTCGCGGCGGGTGTTGTGGTTGTGACGACCTCAAACAGGCCGCCCGATGATCTTTATAAGAACGGTCTGAACCGCCAGCTTTTCTTGCCTTTTATTGACCTGATAAAGGAAAAGATGGTGGTGCTCGAACTGGCGAGCGCCACGGACTATCGACAAGATCGGTTAAGCGGGACGCAAAGCTATTTCGCGCCAAACAATCGCGCCGCGCGCGATGCAATCAACGAGATTTGGCAAAACCTCAGCGGCGGGTCGTCAGAGATGCTCGTCTTGCATGTCAGAGGGCGCGAGGTCGATCTACCTGTTTTTCACAATGGTGTTGCGCGTGTGAATTTCTTCGACCTCTGCGGCAAACCGCTTGGACCGGCCGATTATCTGGCCTTGGCCGACGCCGTGCGCGTGCTGATCCTTGAGGACATCCCAGCGCTGTCACGCCATAACTTCAATGAAGCCAAGCGCTTTGTGACGTTGATCGACGCGCTCTATGAGGCGCGCGTGCAGTTGATTTGCTCAGCCGCGGCGGCACCGGAGATGCTCTATGTTGAAGGCACCGGGACGTTCGAATTTGAACGAACCGCAAGTCGGCTGCGCGAGATGCAATCGGATGATTGGATCAGCTAGAGCGGTTTGAAGCTGTTTGCCTTGGGGTCGTAGGCCTCAACACTGCCCTCTCCGATGTCATTCCAAAGGCCGTGGATCGAAAGACGCTCGCTTTCGACTGCGGATTTGACAAAGGGGAATGTCATCAGGTTTTCCAATGAAATCACGACGGATGATTTTTCAAGTGCGCGCTTGCGGGTTGCGTCATCACCATCAGGCAATCCGGCGTATCCGGGGCGCAGGATTTCCATCCAACGGCCTACGAAACTGCTGGCCTCTTCCAGTTCCGGCGCGTTGCCCGAACACATGTTGTAGCATCCTTCGACGCCGCCACAGCCGGAATGCCCAAGCACGATCAGATGGGCGACCTTCAGCCCGGTAATTGCATATTCGACCGCAGCGGACGTCCCGTGGTGGTGCCCGTCGGGATTAAATGGCGGCACCAAGTTCGCGATATTGCGGTGGATGAAAAATTCGCCCTGATCGGCGCCAAAAATCGAAGTTACATGCACGCGGCTGTCGCAGCAGGAGATCACCATTGACCGGGGATGCTGGCCATCTTCGGCCAATCGGCGGTACCAGCCGCGGTTCTCTGTATATACGGTTGCTTTCCAGCCGTGGTAACGGTTGACCAGATAAGCAGGGAGAGGGCGGGCATGTTGCATCGTCATATCTTTCGCAGCGTTATCATTGGATACGTTGCATTTTCGGGAAATTCGAGCATTTTTTCAGCGCGGCATCAACCTTCTGACAAGGATGTCGGGTTAAATCGTCAGTTATGAAGAATATCACACCCTTCCCCGTGGCCGCACACATGCCGTCGCCCGACGTGATCGCCCTGAACTGCACGCGGTCGCCGCAATTCGATCCAGAACCCTTGCACCGTCTATTCGCGGCAAAGGAATTTCACGTCGCTGAAGAGGTGGTGTGCCGGATGCTGGAGGACATCGCATTGCGTCTTGATATGTTGCAACGGGGGTTGGCCTCGACCACATTTGAACAGATGCACCGGCCCGCGCGCCGGATCTGGTTTGTCGCCCGCGAACTTGGCCTGACAGAGGTTGTGGCCGCCGCTGAACACGTGCGCACGTGCCTCGATCAAGCAGATGGTGTTGCGGTGAAGGCGACGATGGCCCGTCTGGAGCGTGGCTTTGACGTGGCCGTCGGCGAAATCTGGAATTTCCGCGATCTGTGACGTTGCGCCCTCTCGGGGCTGACCTTAGGTTGATCGGGCATCACAACACGCAGGAAATTTCATGCCCCTCGCCTTTGCCGAACCAACCGACCATGCCATTCCAGTTCATGTAGTGGAAAGCGATGGGTTGGATGCGATATTGGCGGGATTGCCAGACCATCAAGCCGTATGGGCAAAGGCGCAAGGTTTCCACGCGTCATTGGGCCAGATTGTGCTGCTTCCAGACGCGAATGGCGCGATTGAAGGTGTTTTGGTTGGCTTTGGCGATATCTCCAAACGCGCGCGCGGGCGTTTTCACATCGGCGCAGTGGCCGCAAAGCTGCCTGTAGGCGACTACGTAATCGCAAGCGGTTTGACCGGTGACGCGCTGGAAGAGGCGGCGCTGGCATGGTTGCTCGCAGGTTATAGCTACGATCGCTACTCTGGACCCGCCGCGCCGATCGCAGGACTTGTCGCCCCCGTGGGCGTGGATGCAAACCGTTTGCAGATCATCGCAAACGGAGAAGCGCTCACGCGGGAGCTGATTGACACACCGGCCTCCGATATGGGCCCTGATGAGCTGGAAGAAGCTGCGCGGACGCTGGCCAGCGAACATGCTGCAAAGATCAATGTCATTACCGGCGACGATCTGATTATGGCGAATTTTCCGATGATCCATACGGTTGGCCGCGCATCGACCCGCGCGCCGCGGTTGATTGATCTGCGCTGGGGTCACAAAGGCCCGCAACTGACATTGGTGGGCAAGGGGGTGTGCTTTGACACCGGTGGTTTGAATATCAAACCCGGCGGCTCAATGGGGTTGATGAAGAAGGATATGGGTGGGGCTGCAACCGTCATGGGCCTTGCGCATATGATTATGGCGCTTGATCTGCCTTTGCGTCTGCGGGTTCTGATCCCGGCCGTGGAAAACAGCATCAGTGGCAATGCTTTTCGACCGCAAGATATATTAACGTCGCGCAAGGGACTGACGGTTGAGATCAATAACACCGACGCAGAGGGCCGGTTGGTTTTGGCTGATGCGCTCACGTTGTCAGATGAGGATGATCCGGATCTGGTGATCTCAATGGCGACGCTGACAGGGGCCGCGCGCGTTGCCGTGGGCCCCGATATTGCGCCGTTTTATACCGATTGTGATGCGCACGCGCAGGCTGTTTCGGCCGCAGCGGCAAAGGTTGCTGATCCTGTTTGGCGGATGCCATTTCATACACCCTATGAGACGATGATTGAGCCGGGCATTGCCGATCTCGATAATGCGCCCAAGGGCGGGTTTGCAGGTAGTATCACTGCGGCCCTGTTTCTGCGGCGTTTCGTCGAAAGCCCTTATATGCATTTTGACATTTATGGCTGGCAACCAAGCACGCGCCCCGCGCGGCCCAAAGGTGGCGTCGGCATGGGCGCGCGCGCGGTGCTTGCGGCCTTGCCAAAGATGCTGGACCTGTGACCGACCGTCGCCTCACACCGGCAAACGGACGCGTGGCGGCGATGCATCTGGCCGGTCACGTTGAAGCTACACAATACACCGAAGGCTGGCCGCAAATGGTCAACTCTGAGGTGGTCGACCTACGCGCCCTACCTGATGGAAACCGCGACAGGCAACTGTTGATTGGCGCGGAAGTGACCGTGTTCGAGGATCGGGAAGGCTGGTCCTTTGTGCAAGCGGCGGACGGTTATGTGGGGTATGTGCCATCGCGCGAACTGACGCCCGTACTTCCCCCGACCCATTTTGTCAGCACAATTGCCACCCACGCCTACGTGGCAGAGGATTTCAAATCGCCAGAGCAGCACAGTCTTCCTTTTGGTGCCCGTGTGACCGTCCGCGATGAAAGACGGAAGTTTTTTGAAACCAACCTTGGCTTTGTCCCTAAGTCGCATCTGCGTGAAATTGCGCGGCCATTCAGCGATCCAGCAACGGTCGCGCAACTGCATTTTGGCGCGCCCTATCTATGGGGCGGTAATTCGAGCCGAGGGATTGATTGCTCTGGTCTGGTCAGCGCCGCGTTAGCCGCCTGCGGCCTGCCCTGTCCTGGTGACAGTGACATGCAATGCACGCAGCTTGGTAGTGCCACAGACGGGGACTATCGCCGTGGTGATCTGGTGTTCTGGCGGGGACATGTGGGCATGATTGTGGATGAAGAAACGCTCATCCATGCAAACGCGCATCATATGGCGACCGTCTATGAACCCGTCGCGCGCGCCATTTTGCGCATTGAAGCGCAAGGCGACGGTCCTGTCCTGGCCCACAAAAGGCTTTAGGTCACCGCGCGTATCAGCTTGCGCTCAAGCACCCGCAGAACTTGCCGTAGATCATTTCCGCGCTTGAGGATCTGACCGTCCATTCCAATGACCGCATACTGCCCTTGCTTCAGACGGAGCTTGGGGCGTTTTTCGATCCGGTAAAGCGGGTTTTCCGCAGACCGCCGAAACACGGAAAAAACAGCCACCTCCCGCAAGTGAGACATTCCATAATCCCGCCATTCGCCGGCAGCCACCATCCGCCCATAAAGTCCCAGAATCAGGCTCAATTCGGTTCTGTGAAACGCCACTTGCTCAGGCGCGTGAAACTGCGAGGGGGTTTGCATGGTCATACCCAAGAATTGCGCCAAATTCCCATAAAATCAAGGCGCCTTCATCGGGCGCCCTGATAACACCGCAAAGTGAACATCTTTCCGACACCTACGCTGCCCACTCGCAACATAACTCTGCGCAATTCTTTGTGGATAGCGAACAGCTATCCCGATGTGGTGGTCAATTGCCCCCACCCAGATTGCCGCATCGGGCCCTGTTCACCTGTCCTGCGGATTTACCCGCAAGTGATGCGCGCGATACGCCCGTCTTCGTCAACCATGAAATTGATCCGATCGGGCAAGAAATCCAGTGTGACAGCCTGATCGGGTCTTATCACCCGGACTTTCCCCAAAAGCAAAACCCGCTCCAACGCTGTCGCTGGCGCGCCAAGCAAAGTGGCATAGCTGGCGGCATTGCAGGTGTCTTCGGCAGGCATGGGTGCTGGCGTGGTGACCGCCACACAGCCAGCAAGTAAGATGAGAGTCAAAAGGTGCTTCATAGGTCTATTGTTCGGGCTTTTCGCCGCAACGCAAGAGATAGGTTGAAATTCAATTCCGTTTCGCTGATCGTCTTTCCAAAGCAATGGGAGATCAAACATGCGGACACGTGCAGCTGTTG
Source organism: Yoonia sp. (assembly GCF_042093035.1). Taxonomy (GTDB): domain Bacteria; phylum Pseudomonadota; class Alphaproteobacteria; order Rhodobacterales; family Rhodobacteraceae; genus Yoonia. The sequence goes on from NZ_JBELFI010000005.1 coordinate 41,307, forward strand.
CGCTTGAGGCGGGCAAACCGCTGCAGGTGATGGAAGTGAACCTCGAAGGCCCCAAGGCGGGCGAAGTTTTGGTCGAGATCAAAGCAACGGGGATTTGCCACACGGATGAGTTCACCTTGTCTGGCGCTGATCCCGAAGGGATGTTCCCCGCAATATTGGGGCACGAAGGGGCTGGTGTTGTCGTTGAAGTGGGCGAGGGCGTCACCAGTCTGAAGCCCGGCGATCATGTGATCCCGCTTTACACACCCGAATGCCGCGAATGTGAATATTGCCTGAACCCGAAAACGAACCTTTGCCAGAAGATCCGCAGCACGCAAGGCGCAGGTGTGATGCCTGACGGCACTTCGCGGTTCTCAATGCTCGATGGCACGCCGATATTGCATTACATGGGCTGTTCGACTTTTGCCAATCATACGGTTCTGCCAGAGATTGCTTTGGCGAAAGTCCGTGAGGATGCGCCATTCGACAAGATTTGCTACATTGGCTGTGGTGTGACGACGGGCATCGGCGCGGTCATCAACACCGCCAAGGTCGAAATCGGATCAACAGCGATTGTCTTTGGTCTGGGTGGTATTGGCCTGAACGTGATCCAGGGTTTGCGCCTTGCGGGTGCAGATCAGATTGTTGGCGTTGACCTTAATGAAGGTAAGGTTCCTATGGCTAAGAAGTTCGGGATGACCGACTTTGTGAACCCCAAGAACGTGACAGGTGATATGGTCGCGCATCTGGTTGAATTGACAGGCGGCGGCGCTGATTACACATTCGATGCTACTGGCAATGTTGAGGTCATGCGCACGGCACTTGAGGCCGCGCATAAAGGGTGGGGCGAAAGCATCATCATCGGCGTGGCCCCTGCGGGGGCAGAGATTTCAACCCGTCCGTTTCAGCTTGTCACGGGCCGTAGCTGGCGCGGCACGGCCTTTGGCGGCGCGTCCGGCCGGACCGATGTGCCCAAGATTGTGGATTGGTACATGCAGGGCAAAATCGAGATCGACCCGATGATTACGCATAAGCTGAGCCTTGATGATATCAACGAAGGGTTCGACTTGATGCACGCAGGCAAATCGATCCGCGCAGTGGTTGAGTTTTAGAACCCGCAGCTGTCGGCCAGCGTCAAACTGAAGGAAAGCCTATGCCCATCGACCGTAAATTGCTGGCCGTCTTGATCGATGCGGACAATATACCCGCGCGCCATGCAGGTGAAATCCTCTGCGAGGTCACCAAATACGGTGAACCGGCGCTGCGCCGGGTCTATGGCGACTGGTCGAGCAATGCTCTGGTTAACTGGAAAAAAGCTGTCGTTGAGTTGGGGATGGTCGCCAATCAGGAGACCGCCAACACGACGGGCAAGAACGCCAGTGATATCGGTCTGGTCATTGATGCCATGGATATCTTGCACACGGGGCGTTTTGATGGTTTCGTTTTGGTCTCTTCTGACAGCGACTTTACGGCATTGGCAAACCGCCTGCGCGAAAACGGGGTTGAGGTGATTGGGATTGGTGAAAGCAAAGCGCCAGTCAGTCTCAGGAATGTTTGCAATCGTTTCATCCTGATTGAGAACATCGTCAGTACCGACAAGGGATCCGTACCAACCAAGGCCCCCGCACCCCCGAAAGCTGCCACAAAGACCAAAACGGCAAAGCCGGCGGAGGCGGATACCACACGCCAGCCGCCGTCCAAGGTAATCCCTATTGTGAACAAGGCGATGGACAATATGGACCTTGAGGGAGACTGGTTTCCGCTGGGCGCGTTGGGTCAGTATATTACCAGGGCGAACCCCGACTTCGACTCGCGCACATATGGCAGTGCAAAACTTAGCGATTTGCTCGTGAAGACGGGGCGTTTTGAAGTCAAGAAAGACGGAAAAGCTGTCGAAGTACGCCGACTAGACTAAACCCCGTACCGCGCCATAAACATCTTCACCGCCCCATCAACAACCCGTCTTTTTTCGCCATCGCTGAATTCATCGGCCATATTGAAGACCATGCGCGGGAAAAGGTCGGCCTTGCACAGCTCATGAAATTGATCGGCCGCCAGTTCGAAGTCGTCAATCTGTACTTCGCCATTTGCCTGTGCCTTGTGGAAAAACGCAACCAGTCGGCTGCGCACCAGCATCGGGCCGCTTTCGTAGAATTCGCGGCCAAGTTCCGGGAAGCGGTCGCTTTCGCCGACACAAATCCGGAAAATCCGCTTGCCAAACTGTGAGGTGATGAACTCAATCATCCCTAGGGCGATTGCTTGCAAGACATCGGCAACCGGCGCGTCCATGTCGATTGTTTCAATCGCATTTTCGGCTTGCCGCTTGCACTGGTTCTTGGCGACCTGCATAAAAAGAAACCGCTTGTCCGGGAAATAGCTGTAAAGCGTGGCCTTTGAGACACCGGCCGCCTTGGATATATCGTCAACAGACGCCCCCTCGAAGCCATCGGACAAAAACACCTGTCTGGCGCCTTCCAGCACTTGATTATATTTGCGTCCTTTTTTGGGTTCGATCGTGCCGTCTGGCAATGATGCCTCCGCTCTTACGCCTCCATTATAAACTGAACGGTTTACTTCGGGCAAGGGTGACGCTGCACCCTATGCGACATCACGGACCATCGTCGTTGATGACCGGAAGCCGAAGATAAGACGCAAAAGACCAATCCTTGTGGTTTTCAGCGGCTTGAACCCGACCGCAAGATAAAGCGCCTTGGCGCGTGCGTTGGTGTCAATGACATCCAGCCTGACTTGGGAATAACCACGCTGGTGTGCCTCTTGGCAGATCGCATCCAGCAGGGCGGTTCCAATCCCTTTCCCGCGTGACTGGGGGGCCACAAAAAGCCCATCCATTAAGAAGCGGTCATTCTCCGTATCGCGTTCCAGTGCTGCAAGCAAAAGCGCACGCCACGCGGCACCCATGACGCCATAGACGCGGGTCAGATCGCGAAAACGACCGCCAACCAGCGCCCCTTCGATGGTCTTGAAGCCGACGACGCCCAAAAGCTGCCCCCCATCGTCAATCGCACAAAGTGCATGATCGGGGCGCTGGACGCTTTCAATGAACCGCAGACCCTTTTCGCGCGGTCCCAGAACTGTGCCAAGTTTCGTCCCGAAGGCTTGCCAGTAGAGATCAGCAGCGGCGGCAAGATGTGCGGGTGGGATTGGGGTGGTGATCTTCACAGGCCGAAACCGGTAAAGGGGATAAAACGCACCAGATCGCCATCCGAAATGGTCTGTGCGCCGTCATCGAGTTCCACCAACCCTGTCGCCCAGCTTAACCCTGATACCCGGCCAGAGCCTTCGGACGCGAAGACCTCGACTTGGTCATCAGTGACCCGTGCCCGCAAGTATTCACGCCGGCCTGCTTTCTTTGATTTTTTGAAGGCGGCGGGTAGCAGGTAGTACGCGGGGTCTTCCCAGTCTCCGCCTGCCATCACCCGCAGCGACGGGCCAGCGAAGACCAGCGCACATACCATCGCGGCGACCGGGTTCCCCGGCAGCCCGAAAACCGGCGTATTCTGCCAAAGCCCCAACGCCAAAGGCCGTCCCGGTTTCATCGCAATCCGCCACAATGCCAAAGATCCGGTGCCTTCCAACAGAGCGGACATATGATCTTCGTCACCGGCAGAGGCCCCGCCTGATGTCAAAATGACATCACAACGAGACGCCGCATCATCGAGAATACCGCGCAATGTTTCACGGTTGTCAGGCGCGCGGCCAAGATCGACGACGTGATAGCCCCAACGTGCTGCAAGCGCGCAAAGCATGGGTCGATTGGCGTCATAAATCTGACCGGTATCAGCGGTTTGTCCCGCCTCACGCAACTCATCGCCCGTCGAAAGAACCCCGATACGCAGTTTTTGATAGACACGCACTGCCCCAATACCGACGGCGGCCATCATGCCCAGATCAGCAGGGGTGATCAGCCTTCCACTTTGCAGGATAACTTGGCCATCCTGCATATCTTCACCCGCCCTCCGCGCGTTTGCGCCCAGTTTGAGGGGGCCGTGAAAGCTAATCTGACCGGCGGAGACCTTTACGTCTTCTTGCAATACGACTGTATCGACACCGTCCGGAGTGTTGGCGCCGGTCAAAATGCGGACTGCATGGCCCTCAGGAACTGTGCCCCCATATGGCGCACCTGCCGCCGACCGCCCATCAACAAGAACGAGATTGTTAAGACCACTCGGCGCAGGACCTTTGAACCCATAGCCATCGATCGCCGAATTCCGGGCGGGGGGGTGCGCGCGCTGGGTCGCGACGTCTTGCGCGAGCACACGCCCCGCCGCATCTGAGAGCGCGATCGTCTGATCTGCGACCACGACAGTCAGATGGTCGCGCAAGTGCTCTTGTGCTTCTTTCACGGGCGTCCAATGCGCACCTTGTGGCATCGCAAAACAGTCGTTCTTCAAAGGTGGCGGCGCGAATTGACCCATCGCTTCAGCGGTTAGCATCGCTTCATGCCCCAACCCAAGGATCGACCCCTCGGGCGTCTTTGGAACATCGCACATTTGCGCAATAAGTTCCGCAGGCAATGCAGAAAGCGTCTGCGCGAGTAAGACGACCTGATGGGCATCTTTAATCCGGCCTTCGGGCTGGGTTGCGGACACGGCTTTTGCGATCAAAGAGGGCCAGATCTCTACAAGCGCAATTGGTTTGTCGAGCGTCTCAAATGGCCAGACGGCGATGTCTGGCGCGAAGGATTTGCGTAGCCTGTTCAGCACCGGCAGGCCCATGATGACTTGACTGCCTACGGCCCCGACACCTGACAGTTGCCAGACTGCAAAAGCGCCCTTGGCCTGTTGTTCGGCGATCCGTTTTTCGGGCATATCGTGACCGTGACGCGCGCGGCCCTTGCGTGGAAGATGCGCGATATCGCGGCCCAACCCATTGCCCCAAAATGGCCCAATGCCGGGGAATAGTTCGTTGATTTCACCCGCAAGATCAAAGCGGTTGTTCGCGTCGGGCGTATCTTCGACCCGCTCTTCCAGCCAGTCCCAGACCGCAAAAGGGTCATCCGTGCCGGTCAGCACCTGACCGAATCCCTGCGGATAGCCAAATGCAAAGTCGAAACCCGCCAGTACACTTCGTCCAGCGGAGCGTTCGGCCTTCAATAACCCGTTGATCCAGACTTCGGCAACCTGCCGATTGCGTAGATAGACGGGTGCATCGGCCATACCGTCACGGGCCACACAGACCCATATTGCGTCTTTCTTGGGCTTTGGTCCGCGGTCTTTTCCGCCGGACCAATCGACCATCAGGAAGGTGTCAAAGCTCATAGCCCGACCTCGGACAGGATAAAATCAGCGATGGCCTTTGTGTCATTGAGATCAAAGACAGGTTGCCGAACGTCCAGAGGCGCATCGCTTGCAATCGCGCGTACCGTGTCGTCGTCAGGGGCGATCAGCGGGTTGCCTGTTTCGGCGCGGTAGGCCTCTACCTTGGGGTGGCGGTCGCGTTTGTAGCCTTCGACCAACACCAGATCGACCGGGTCGAGACGGGCGAGCAAATCTTCCAAAGATGCCTCGCGCGCATCGTGCAATTCGGTCATCAACGCCCACCGCGTGCGCGACGACAAGAGCACCTGATGCGCCCCTGCATCGCGATGCCGATAGCTGTCTTTGCCGGGATGATCGACGTCAAAACTGTGGTGCGCATGTTTCAGGGTCGAGACGCGAAATCCGCGGCCTGTGATCTCTGTGACAAGGCGCTCCATCAGACCAGTTTTGCCTGCGTTCTTGTAGCCAACGACACCGAAGATTTTCATAGCATGGCCTGTGCGGTGGCCAGATCGTCTGGCGTGTTGACGTTAAAGAAAGCCGCATCGTCAGGAAACTGTGCGGTGGTTCCGTTGTGTTTGTCAGTCCACATCACAACTTTGCGCAGCCCGTCCTTCAAGGCCGCGCGCAGGTCGTCACGCAGTGCTGTCGGCCAAAGCCCGAACGTCGGGTGCCGCCCGTCCGACGTGCGGGCCAAGGCGATATCCGTACCTGTGTTTTCAGCCGCCAGAATGAGTCGCGGCACCAAATCGCAAGGGAAGAATGGTGTGTCGGCAGCGGCGGTCACGATATGGTTCGCACCTTGCGCGGCGGCCCAATCAAGACCGGCCAGAACCCCCGATAAAGGCCCCGCAAATCCGGCTATGCTGTCGCTGACAACCGGCAGCCCGAATTCCCCAAATCGCGCTGGATCGCCGTTGGCGTTCAGCGCGATACCCGCCACCTGTGGTTCCAGCCGCGCGATGACGTGACCAAGGATCGTCCCATTGCCCAGTGGCAGCAGTCCCTTGTCGCCACCGCCCATGCGCGTGGCTTGACCCCCCGCGAGGATGACACCCAAAGGTTGCTTCATCGGCCAGCCCCTTTGCGTCCCATCTTGCGCGGTTCATCGGCCACCTTTGTGGGGTCTGCATCGCGGATCAAACGCGCTTCGCCTGCCAGACACACGAAACGCTGACCTTTCATCCGTCCGATCAAGGTTAGCCCGATTTGCTGTGCGATTTCAACACCCCAAGCCGTAAATCCAGACCGTGATGTGAGAACCGGAATACCCATCATCGCGGTTTTGATGACCATTTCAGATGTCAGGCGGCCCGTAGTATAGAGGATCTTGTCGTCGGCTGAGACACCTTCCGACAACATCCACCCGGCGATCTTATCTACCGCGTTGTGGCGTCCCACGTCCTCCATATAAACCAATGGACGATCGCCGTGGCACAGGATCGTGCCGTGGATTGCGCCAGCCTCCAGATATAGCGATGGCGTGCGGCTGATCGTTGCCGCGAGCGCATAGAGATCAGAGGTGCGCACCTTCAAATCAGGCAGGCTGACATCTTCAAGCCCCTCCATCATGTCGCCAAATACCGTGCCGACGGCGCAACCGCTGGTGCGCGTTCTTTTCTTCAGTTTTTCTTCATAGGTCGTCTGGCTGGCCGTGCGGACGACCACCGTTTCCAGCTCCTCGTCGTAGTCCACACCGAGCAGTTCATCATCGTCGCGCAGCATCCCTTGATTGCGCAAAAACCCTAGCGCGAGGTATGCGGGGTAGTCGCCAATCGTCATGGCAGTGACGATTTCTTGCGCGTTCAGAAAGATCGTCAGAGGGCGTTCTTCGACCACGTTGAGCTGGATCACGTGTCCGTTCTGGTCGGTCCCTTCAACCGCGCGGGTCAGACGCGGCTGCGCGGGATCGGGCGCAATCAGGTAACCTGAGGTGTCTTCAATGCGCGCCAATTTTATTTTTCCTGACATGGTGGATAAAAGATCGCCCAGCACCCGTTAAGCTAGGGCAAAGCCAAGATGACTTCTACATCGAAAACCGCGGGGCTGTCTCTGACGCGTCGGTCGTGTTTATGACAATCCCATTTGATGCAGGGCTCACGCCGGCGCAGGCGATGGGCTTCACAAAGCAGGTAAGAACAGGTGCGTGACGCTCTACGCCACGATGGGGATTACTGCCCTGCGCCGAGTGCCGTGCGTATTTGCGCGGCGGCAATGGATTTATCGTCGTCGTCGTCTTCACGGTATTCCTGAGTGACGACATTCGGGAGCTGTCCGAAGTCTCTTTGCAGGCTATTGGGGAACCAAGTCTGCCCAATGCTTCCAAACCCGGGAAGACGCCGCAGCAGTTTTGACGTCACGCGCGCGCAGTTTGCCTGTGCAACCGGCCCGGCCTGAAGCGAGAGGTTGAAGGCTTGTTCAGCAACTTCTGGCGGCACCTCGAAGTTTTGCCCGATGACATAGAAAGACTTTCGCGCATGGAAACTCACGTAGTATTCTTCAAGTCTTGGTGAGACGCCAAAAAGCACGTCATTGCGCTCTGGCATGACATCTTGCGACCATGACCCCGCTGGGTCGAACATGACGCGCTGATTGGCATTGATGAGTAGCGCCGTGTGGGCGCCGCTATTATCACGCACCTTTTTCATGGTGTAGAGCGTCAGGTATTTGCGGCCCGGTTCGCGGTAAATTGCGCGCGAAACCACGTCGTCCGGTGCCCACACTTCGGTCGCGCCACAGGCGGATAGCGCCAAAGGCAGGCCAATGATAAAGCGGCGACGGTCCATGTATCAGACCGCGACGAGCGCCAAAAAGATCAGAAAAATGATAATCCCGATTGCGGTTTTTGTGGTCCAGTTCATGAAGCTTGCAAATGTCTTTTCCTGAACGGATGTATCCATTTCACCGTGCTTGTGTTCTGCCATGATCCGGCTCCTTTTTGATCCTAGTTTCCCATTTCCATAGACGATTCATCGCGCCTTGTCACGCGGTCAAGACGTCTCATCGGTGTCCCGCTCTAGCGCCGTGGCGAGACGGAAACCAATGCGCGTCGGCTCTGGTTGGTCGATGTGTTTTGGGCTGGACACGAGTGACACATTCAACTGGCTGACATGCTGGATCAACTGTGTCTTTGCGCCGGCTTCATTGACACCATAGTAGGTGACGATGTCTGGGTCGTAATAGCCTAACCCTTCGATCCTGATGACCCCGGTATTGCCACTGGTCAGGCCCAAGCCGACTTCTTGGTCATTGTCTAGCTGCTTTTCAAAGTTCTGGATATACATGATGATCCGCTCGTAGGCCCACTGCGCGGCGCTCTTCTTTGTTGCGGGTTCAGACAGTGCCTTTGGCAAGGTGCCATCGGCGACGCTTGCGACATTGGGGTCTGTGTGCACTTCGCTGCTTTTGGGCAGGATATCGTTTTCCATCAGCTCGGCTGAGGTATCGATCTGCATCGTTGGTTTACTCATAGCGGCACCGCTGTTGTTTCCTTGATCTCCTGCATAACGAAACTTGCCGAAATGTCCGAAACAGAAATCTGTGATGTCAGCCTCTTGTAAAAGGCATCATAGGCCGGAACATCCGCAACGCGCACCCGCAGCACATAATCAAGATCACCCGTCATCCGGTAGGCCCCCACGATTTCTGGAAAAGCTTGCAGCGTCGCCTGAAACTGCTTCATCCATGCTGCGTCATGGGCATTTGTGCGGATCATCACCATCGCTGTCAGCGGCACGCCGACACTGGCAGGGTCCACCAAAGCCACGCGTCCCTTTATCACGCCGGACTGTTCGAGCGCCTTGATCCGTCGCCAACAGGCATTGCGTGAGAGATTGACGATCGCGCCTACCTCATCAACCGAAAGCGTAGCATCACTTTGGAGTGCCCGTAGGATTGCGCGGTCTATTATGTCCAAAGAATGTCCCATAGATGAGATGATATCCCAATGAACACAAAAATGGCAACTAAAGATGGGACGCATTCGGCCGTATGACGGGTTAGGTTGCCCCGAAGCAAACAGGAGACTGCACATGTCGGACACGACCCAGAATGAACCGCGCAAATCGACTTTTTCGGCGCTTTTTCTCGATCACCCGGCTACGGTGGATGAGACCTATTTCCAGCATATGCGGTTTGCATTCAGTTTTGCATTCTGGCTGGGCGTCGCGGCGATCGGCGCGCTTGTGCACGCGTTCATTCCGGCATTGTGTGAAACCACCGCAAGCCGCATCCTGAAGCGATTGAACGACCGTATCGCGCGTCGGCACTGACTTTGTTGGTTGAAGACTGGCGCTGCGCGCTCTGAAGGTAAGGATCACGGCAGTTCACATATTCAATTCTTGCCACTATACCTATAGTTGCCGAGTTTGGCTGTTGTAGGAGTGATGAGCGGATTGCCCGAGAAGTCAAATCAACAAAGCATCTTGTCGCTGGCTGCGGCAAGAAGTCGAAATCTCTTGATTATTGCCTTAGTGTTCAGCGTTTTCACAAATCTTTTGATGCTCACCGGACCGCTTTTCATGTTGCAGGTCTACGATAGGGTTCTCAGTTCGCGGTCAGAGGAAACGCTTGTTGCGCTGTTCGGTTTGGTTGCGCTGTTATTCTTCATCTACGGGTTGCTTGAATACGCAAGAGGTCGTGTCACGGCGCGGATAGGCGCGCGAATCCACAGCACGTTTGGCCCCTGCGTGTTCCGCGCCATCCTTGAGACATCAGCGCTGAAGAAGGGCACTGATGTTCAAAAGCATGGATTGCAAGACATCGAAGCGCTCAGGATCTTTTTCTCATCGCCGCTGTTGCTGGCGATATTTGATCTTCCTTGGACTCCTGTGTTCTTGCTGGCGATCTTTATCTTTCATCCGCTTCTGGGCTGGATGGCTCTCGCTGGTGGTGGTGTCTTGGTCATAACTGCGCTGATAAATCAGTTGCTGACCTATAAAAAAACTGAGAAGGCGCAACTCGCGAACCATTCGGCACATGGATTTGCAGGTCAAGTACAGGGCCTTAGCGAATTGGCTTGGTCTCAAGGCATGGGTTCGGTTCTCGAAACACGTTGGCAGCGTATCCAGAACGAAGCCCAGGACCTTGCGATCCGGGCGAATGATTGGACCGGCGGGTTCACGTCCTTTACCAAGGCGTTTCGGTTTTTGTTGCAGGCGGCGATGCTGGGTCTTGGCGCATGGCTGGTGTTGCAGAACGAATTGACCGCGGGTGCCATGATTGCCTCGACGATCTTGCTTGGGCGTGCGCTCGCGCCGATCGAACAATGCCTGCCATATTGGCCACTCGCGCAAAAGGCACGGCGCGGTTGGAAGAACTTGCAACACCTGCTGAACACGTTGGCCAAGAACGAGGAGCCAACCAGATTGCCTGCGCCAGAGGCATCTTTGAACGCTCGGGATGTATCTGTTTTTGTCCCAGGTCAGGAAAAGCCTGTTCTGAAATCCATTACTTTCTTTGTTGCACCAGGTGAAGCGCTCGGCATCATCGGAAGAAGTGGATCGGGGAAAAGCACGCTGGCCCGTGTCATCATGGGGTTGGTAAAGCCGACGATTGGCGAGATGCGCCTTGGAGGTGCAACGTTGCATCAATACGGCGCTGAAAGGTTGGGAAAACTCATCGGGTATCTGCCGCAGAATGTTCAGTTTTTCGATGGTACGATCGCCGAGAATATTGCGCATATGTCGTTAGAGCCATCTGCCGAGCAGGTGGTCGCAGCTGCCAAGAAAGCGCGTGTGCACGACGTTGTTCTACAGCTTGATGATGGCTACGACACACGCATTGGGCCCGGCGATCCAAAGCTGTCCGGAGGTCAGATGCAGAGGCTGGCTTTGGCGCGCGCTCTTTATGGCGATCCGACGGTGCTTGTTCTAGACGAACCAAACTCTGCGTTGGACAATGAGGGCTCTGACGCCTTGAATGCGGCTGTATCGGAAATGAAAGCCGCAAAGAAGTCCGTCATAATCATGACCCACCGCCCCGGTGCAATCATGGAGTGTGATCAATTACTGATGATCGAACGGGGTGAAGCCAGAATTTATGGCCCGCGCGACGAAGTCATCAAAAAGACGATGAAAAATGCCAGCGTCGTTCAGAAACAAATGAAGCAAGGCGAATAATGGCATGAGCTCAGATGATCCTATCAAGTGGAGCGCCAATAAGCCGATCTTTATCGGCATCTTCGGCATTTTCATTCTGCTCGGTGGACTGGCTTACTGGAGTCTGAACACCGAAATCGCAGGCGCAGTTGTCGCCAGTGGAACAGTCGAGGTTGAGGCCGAACGCCAGGTTGTCCAGCACCCTAACGGCGGCGTTGTATCCGCGATATTTGCACGCGATGGGGATATCGTTGCCGTCGGTGATGTTTTGATTGAGTTGGATGGCACGTTTCTCAAATCTGAACTGGAAGTTGTCGAGCGGCAGTTGATGGAGATCTTGGCGCGCCGGCTGAGGCTCGAAGCGGAACGTGATGAGCAAACCACGCTTGAAGTCTGGGGACTTGCAGACTTCCAGACGTTGGACCCGGAATGGATGGAAGGTCAGGTGCAAGGGCAGCGAAATCTTTTCGTTGCAAGATTGGCTTCGCATGAGAATGGGGTCGCACAGCTCAGGCAGCAATCCGAACAGATTGATAATCAGGTTCTTGGGATTGAAGCGCAGGCAGAGGCGCTGACCGATCAGTTGGAGCTGGTCAATTCCGAGGTTGCAGATTTGGATAACCTATTCGAACAAGGGTTGGTTCAGGCCTCACGCGTGATGACGATGAAGCGGGAGCAGGCCCGCCTGAAGGGCGACATTGGAGAGCTGGCGGCAGCCATGGCCGAGGCCCAAGGACGCAAGTCCGGGATTGAAATTGAAATCATCAATATGGAAAACCGTCGCAGGGAAGATGCAATTACGCAGCTGCGCGACCTACGATTTAGTGAAATCTCATTGGTTCAGAACCGCCAGAGCCTCGGGCAGCGCCTTTCAAGGCTCGATGTAAGGGCGCCATCAGAGGGGATCGTTTTCGGATCTTCCGTTTTTACAGAAAACGCAGTTGTCAGACCAGCGGATCCGATCATGTTCATCGTCCCCAAGGATCAACCGTTGCAGGTGTCGGCAAGGGTTGACCCGGTTCACGTGGATCAGGTTTTTGTCGGCCAGCCGGTATCGCTCAGGTTCAGCACATTTAACCAGCGCACAACGCCAGAAGTGCCGGGGATCGTGGTGCGGATATCTGCAGACACCTTTACCGATGATGCCCGCCAGATGACGTATTATGAAGCGGTGCTGCAGCCGGACAGCGCGGCTTTGGATGCGTTGGAGAATGTTGTCCTGGTTCCCGGTATGCCCGTGGAAGCGTTTTTGAAAACCGAAAGCAGGACCCCGCTTTCCTATCTCATGCAGCCGCTAACGTCGTACTTCAGGCGGGCATTCAGAGAGAGCTGATGTGCTTTCCCTTTGCCTAAGCGCCGAAACGCACAATGATTGTTCGCGCCGAATGAGGCAATCAAAAGACGCGTGAGGTCAAGCTTTCTGAAATGCCTGTGACCGTCATCGACAGTGTTGAGCATTCGAAAACCTCAAATCTGTCCCACAGGCGCTGACATCAGACATGTCGTGATGGGATCGGGACTATTTGAAAGGTCTTGTCGTGGTCTATGGCGCGATCTTGCTCCGGTTTGCGACTTCGAGATCACTTCTTTGGACGTTCGGAGGCTCTTTCAAGCCCCATTTCAGGCAGACAGCATGTGTTGTGTGACGGCTGAGACAGACCAGTGTTTTGAACATGCGGTTTCAGGCCATGCGTCCTAGTCCGTAACCCTCTGAAAACCCCAGGCGCCGTCTTCGCGTAGCACCCGCGTCGCGCGCCCTGTTTGTTGCAGGTGATTGAGGTGGGCGACCGCCTCAACCAGTGCCAGCCCGTATTCTGCTGCCGCAACTTCACGCTTGAAAACCGGCAAAAAACACTCCCCAGCGCTGCGCGGCGCATCCAGGAAACCGATCAGACGATCAAGCGCGCCGTGGTGGTTGTCGATCAGTTGCCGCAGGCGCAACGGCAGGCCGGTAAATGGCAATTTGTGACCGCCAAGTACGAAATGGTCGTTGCGCGCATCGCTCTGGAACTTCTCGCATGACCGCAACCAATCCGAGACCGGGTCAGCATCGGGTTCGGTTGGATAGACGCCCAAGTTGGGGCTGATGGACGGTAAAAGTTGATCGCCGCCGATGACGAGATTGTCGTCACGGCTCCAGAATGTCGCATGTTCAGGGGCGTGCCCGTCGCCCATGCGAATATCCCAAATGCGCCCACCCATTCTGATCGTTTCGCCATCAATCAAGCGGGTGTAGCCAAGTGGCAATGGCGCGACGCAATCGGCAAAATTGAAAGGGCGCTCTTTGCTGCGCTTTTCCAAGACCGCAGCGTCCATGCCAGCCAATTTGTAGAACGCGAGCGCTTCCGCATTTGGCACGGCTTGCGCATCCAGCGTTAACATACGTGCCATCAGCCAGCCAGTGCGCGGCATGTGCAACGATGCGCCACGCGCGATAAACCATCCGGCCAGACCCACGTGATCGGGGTGATGATGGGTGACCACAACGCGCGTCACGGGTCGCCCCTGCATTGGTCCTGCCAGCAGCTTTTCCCAGATCGCACGGCCCCGTTTTGACGCAAATCCGGTGTCGATGATTGTCCAGCCGTCGCCATCATCCAGCGCGTAGACGTTCACGTGATCCAGCGCCATGGGCAACGGAAGCTGCATCCACAAGACGCCGGGGGCGAGCGTAATTGCCTCGCCCTCGGCGGGTGGGGTAGGATGGGGGTATCGGATCCCGCCGTCAGTTTGCAGCATTATGCGGCGAGGTCCTCTGCAGTGATTGCCATCAAATCATCAGCGCCTTGACGCACATGCGCCAGAAGGTCCGCGTGTTCCGGTAGCATACGTTTGATGTAAAAGGTCGCGAGGCGCTGGCGGGCCGCATCACCAGTAAGCGCGCTCTTGAGGTGGATATATCCCCCCAGAACCCTTGCAAATGCCCGCAAATACGGGACGGCCCCAGCGAAACGGTGATCCAGATCATCCTGCGCGATCAGCCATTCGGTGGTTTCACGCAATGTTTCGGCAGATTGCCAAACGGTCTCTGCCAAGACGGGGAGGGTGGTCTTTGCCTGTTCTGCAAAACCTTCGATTTCTTCCAGCAGGTTGAAGGCCGCGTCACCACCGTCCATGAGCTTGCGCGCCACAAGATCCAGGGCCTGAATACCGTTGGTGCCTTCATAAATCGCCGTCACGCGCACATCGCGGGCGTATTGCGCGGCACCGGTTTCTTCGATGAAACCCATGCCGCCATGGACCTGAATGCCAGTGGTGGAAACTTCACACCCCACGTCAGAGCCGAAGGCCTTGCTGATGGGGGTCAGAAATGCTGCCCTTGCTTGCCACACAGGGTCGTTGGTTGCGGCGGCCATGTCGATAGCGACGGCGTTCATCATGGTGATACCGCGCGCCGCAAATGTGTCGGCTTTCATGCTTGTCAGCATACGGCGTACATCCGCATGTTCAATGATCGCGCCGCTACCAGAAGCTTTGCCCTGCTTGCGCTCAACCGCATAGGCGACCGCGTGTTGCAGCGCAGCTTCGGCGACGCCGACGCCTTGGGTACCGACACCCAGACGTGCGTTGTTCATCATGGTGAACATTGCGGCCATGCCGCAATGCGCTTCACCGACCAACCAGCCCTTGGCACCGGAATATTCCATCACTGCCGTTGGTGAGCCGTGCAGGCCCATTTTATGTTCAAGGCTGACGACACGCAGGTCGTTTTTTTGGCCGGGGGTCCCGTCGGCATCGGGGATCAGCTTTGGCACCATAAAGAGGCTGATGCCCTTTGTCCCTTTTACCCCGTCGGGCAGGCGGGCAAGCACAAGGTGGCAGACGTTCTGGGTGAAGTCGTTGTCTGCCCAGCTAATATAAATCTTCTGCCCGGTAATCGCGTATGTGCCGTTGCCAAGCGGCTCTGCCTTGGTGCGCAATGCGCCCACGTCTGATCCGGCTTGCGGTTCAGTAAGATTCATTGTGCCGTTCCACTCCCCTGAGATCAACTTTGGAATATAGAGGGCTTTGATCTCGTCAGAGGCATGGTGTTCCAGCGCCTCAATCTGGCCTTGCGTCATCAATGGGCTAAGCTGGAGTGACAGACAGGCGGCTGCGATCATCTCGTTGACGGCATTTGTCAAGGTCATCGGCAGACCCAAACCGCCGTTTTCTGGCGCGGCTGACATGCCGATCCAGCCGCCTTCTGCAATCGCGGCATAGCCGTCGGCAAATCCCGGGGACGTCCGCACTACACCATTGTCAAGATATGCCGGATGTGTGTCGCCGATGCGGTTCAAAGGGGCCAGTATGTCTTCGGTCATTCTTGCGGCCTCCGACAGGATAGCCTGCGTCATATCAGGGGTCGCGTCAGCGAAGCGGTGGGTCTGCGTGACCTGCGCAAAGCCCACGACATGATCCATCAGAAAACGAATGTCGCCCACTGGCGCGCGATATGGCATTGGTATTTCTCCGAATATCCCGCTGCTTGGCAAATGGCGGGACGCAAGTTATGCACTGAATATTGGGCCAGCTTATCCATGCGTGCCCGCCCATCAACCAAAACGCCACGTCATGATGAAACGACAACTGCAAAGGCTGCGGCCGGACACCCATGGTATTACCACCGCGGCGACGTTTTTGCGGGCTGGTGGCCTGGTGTCGTTCCCGACTGAAACGGTTTACGGCCTTGGCGCGAATGCCTGCGATGATGCAGCCGTCGCGCGTATCTATGAGGCCAAAGGGCGGCCCAGTTTCAACCCTTTGATCGCCCATTTGGGATCGCGTGATGCGGCTGAAAAGCTCTGCCGGTTCAATCAAGATGCAAAAGCTCTGGCAGCCGCGTTCTGGCCCGGTGCCTTGACCCTGGTGTTGCCCTTGAAGAACGGGGCGAAAGTTTCAAAGCTCGTGACAGCAGGCTTGGAGACATTGGCTGTGCGTATGCCGGATCATCCCGTTGCCACTGCACTTTTGTCGGCCTTTGATGGGCCGATTGCCGCGCCGTCGGCAAACCCTTCCGGACGGGTCAGCCCGACGACCGCTGACCACGTGGTTGCGGGGCTTGGGGACCGGATTGACGCAGTGATTGACGGCGGACCCTGCAAAGTCGGCGTTGAATCAACGATTGTTAGCTGTGTGGATAAACCTGCCTTGCTGCGCGCTGGTGGCATTCCCGTTGAAGCGCTGGAGGCCTGTCTTGGGCAGTCTTTGCAGCGGCCCGGCGATCCATCAGTGCCGGTGTCCCCTGGACAACTGGCGTCGCATTATGCGCCAAAGGGCAAGATGCGCCTCAACGCGCGCCATGCGGAGGCGGACGAAGTTATGTTGGGGTTCGGCCCGGTAGAGGGCGATCTTAACCTCTCGCGGTCCGGTGACCTGATCGAAGCCGCAGCGAACCTCTTTGCGTGTTTGCACAGGCTTGATGAAATGCAGGCATCCGCCATCGCTGTGTCGCCCATCCCCGATACGGGTCTTGGTCGCGCAATAAACGACAGGTTGCGCCGCGCTGCCGCGCCGCGTGACTAGGCCCGTCTATTCCAGCTTGCTGCGCAATTCTTCGGCGTCTTGCCGTGCCTCGCGTAGCCCGTCCATAGCAGCCCGCAATTCCGCTTCGGTCTGGCTCAGCTGGTTAGTCATCTCCGCTTCGCGCTGCTGTAGATAGGTAATCGCCTGATCGCGGGTTTCCTCGGCCTCGTGCAAGGCCTGAGCCATCTTGTCCAATTCACCGATTTCAGCCTTCGTGACGCGGGTGAAGCGATTGACCAGCCAGCTCGCAAACCAGCCCAAGCTGAAGGCCACAAAGAGAATGATAGCCGTCGCAACAATGAATTCTGTTCTGTTCATGGGGGCCGCCTATTCGTTGTCCGCGTGGGGTTCGGTTGATTCGTGTGGTGCTGTGTCCTGCGCGTTTTCATCAGCCACGGGAGCGTCCTGCGGGTGTTCGTCAAGTCCAGAGGTTTCATTGGTTGTGGTGCCAGGCACAATCAGGCTGAATTCGATGCGCCGGTTTGCCTCGCGGCCTTCTTCTGTCTCATTGTCGGCAATCGGATTGTCTTCGCCAAATCCAACTGTTCGGAACGTGGACACCGGAACGCGTCTTGCGCGCAGGGCAGTCAGAACGGCATCGGCGCGGTCCTGCGAAAGCTGCTGGTTCATCACTTCGCGTCCTTGGCTGTCAGTGTAGCCGGCAACCTGAATAGGCAGATCGCTGCACGTCTTCAGGATTTCGGCAATCTCATCGACGACGGGTTGCGTCGCCGCCGTCAAATCGGCAGAGCCGGGGTCAAATGTGATTTTGCGCCCTTCAGTTGTTGCGATGATCTTCGCGATACATTCTTCAGGCGTCGGAATGGCCGCTATCGGATCGAGCGCTTCGACATAGGTGACATCAATTTCAAAATCTGCCGTCTGGCCAAGTCTTTCGATCAAGAGCCGCGCAATTGCGGCACCTGCATCTTGGTTACCCGCGTTACCGCGCACTTCAAATGTTGTGGGTTGCACATCGACAACGCCGTTTGACAGCCCGGACAATGCATCGAGTGCTGCAAGAATGCGGATCGACCAGCCATTGGGAAGGTTTTCTGCGATGCGGGTGCCCATGGTGATATTGGCGCCGCCGAATTTGGCATTGGCAAAGTTTTCAACAACCGTGTTTGTCATCTGATCGGGCACGCGACCGCGTAACTGAACGTCGCCCTCAGGGCTCAGAGTGGCCGTGAACGTGGCGATGGCATCGGGATTTTCGTCGGTTTCGATCGGCAATTCGGAGGTGAGCGCAAAAGCGTCCGGCAACGCATTCTCCAAACGACCGATCACGGTGTCAAACATGCCCTGCGATGTGCCGGCACGGGCTAGCAGAGTGACATCCGTGTCAGCAATTGTGACGGTCCCGCCACCCAGATCAGCCACGGCGTCAATTGCCAGTGCGACGGCCCGTCCCCATGTCTGCGACGGCGCGCCAAGGGCCAGAACACAGTTCGCCCGCTGCTGGAAGCCTGCACCGGACGCCGCTGTCAGGATCTCGTCCAATGCCTCATCGGTGTCTGCCGTACAGGCCGCAAAGCGGGCGCCAGCCTCATCAAGGATAAACCGCGTCGTGAAGGGAGAGATCACCGGCCTTGGCGCGCTGATTTCCACCGCAAGCCGCAGGTTATCGGGCGCGTTGCGTGCCAGTGCAATCTCAAGGCGGCGCTTTTCGTCGGGACTGTCGGAGATCGCATTCACACTCACCCGATCCGCGCTGACCGAAATCTTGGACTTCGTGAGCATCTCCAAAGCGCGTACTGCGTAATTGACGGCATCTGTCCAGGTCTCAGGTTCGGGGTAGTCACCAGCCTCCAGAAGGTCAGTCACTGGCAAACCTCCTGCAATGCGCTGGATACGCGCGGCCAGCGCTTCACGATCTGTTGATGCCGGGATAAGACCGATAAGAGACACGCCTGCATTATTCCGCAGGATCTCAATGCCGAAATCAGGTGGCGCGATTTGCGCCGAATCGGTGACAGAGAGGTTGTCAATAACGCGGCTTGCATCGACCTGAGTGCCAGCTGCGGAAATTGCGCGAAACCTGACGGCCTCTGTCGGCGCTTCACCTTCGAGGATCACTTGCAGCCCGTCACCCAGCACTGACGTCCATTCATATCCTTGATCTACAAGCGTCTCTTGCACTGCAATCACTGAGCGTTGCTCAACTTCTGCCACGGTTGCCTTGGCAGCCAGATAAGAAAATCCGCCTGCGGCGGCAAAGACAACCAGTCGGATGAAGATCGCTGAAAGGCGCATGATGTTCCGCTTGCTAAACTGCACACTGCATAAGGCTATGCGCGTCGAGGTTCAATCACACCAAAAGCGCTATGGCGAAAAATGGCAGAGGAATTAATCCCGCGTCGCGGTTTGACCGGAAAATCCTGAGCAGGCCGTCCTGATCGTCTGGATTGAACTTGGTCAGTTGCCACGTCAAATGCCACCCCAGCGCCCATGGGCCGCCAATCGCAATGACGACTGACAGAATGGACCGTTCATGTACGGCCAACAGGACCGCAAGACCGAGCAGGATCACCGTCACGGTCAAGAACAGGCGCAGCCATTTTCGACTGTCCTCGCCAAACAACCTCGCCGTGGATTTCACCCCGATCAGCGCATCGTCTTCGGCGTCCTGATGGGCATAGATCGTATCGTAAAACAGCGTCCATGCGATGCCCGCCAAATACAGCACAATCGGGACCGGCCCGATGCTGTTGGTATGTGCAGCCCACGCCAGCAAAGCACCCCAGTTGAACGCAATTCCCAGGAACACCTGCGGCCACCACGTGAACCGCTTGGCGAATGGGTAGATGGCCACGGGCACCAGGGCTATCACTCCCAAGATGATCGCCGTGGGAGGGAATGTTACCAGAATAAGGAACGCCAAAAGCGTCTGCACGAACATCCACAAAACCGCACCCCGGACGCTCACTTGCCCTGACGGGATCGGACGCGAGCGTGTTCTGGCAACGGACCCGTCAATCTCGCGGTCGGTGATGTCATTCCATGTGCAGCCTGCGCCACGCATCAAGAATGCGCCAATTGCGGCACCCACAATGATCCACAGATCACGAAGGCTATAGCTGTCGGTCGCCAAAACCGCCAGCGCCAACCCCCAAAGGCACGGCAGATACAAAAGCCACGTCCCGATCGGCCTGTCAGCCCGGCTGAGCCGCAAATAGGCACGGATAGGCTTTGGCGCAAAACGGTCGACCCAATTGTCGGGAGGCGCATCAGCGACGGTGCCGTTCGGCTCTGGCATCTGGGCGTTGTCGGTCATATGTTCCGCCTATGGCATCCAAAGTTCGTCTTTATGTAGAGCACCCGTTGGGGGAAGGGCAATCGGTTCCGCTGACGCGCGAGCAGGCGCACTACCTTTTTGGGGTGATGCGTCTTGCCGAAGGCGCTGTGATCTCGCTGATAAACGGCACAGATGGTGAATGGGATGCCTTGGTTGTAAAGGCGGGCAAGAATGGCGGTATTCTGCTCTGTCAGACGCAAACGCGCGCCCTGCAATTGCCGCCTGACCTGTGGCTGCTCTTTGCGCCTATTCGCAAGGAACGCACGGCCTTTATCGTTGAAAAGGCAGTGGAAATGGGCGCTGCACGGGTCATGCCGGTGCAGACTGACTTTACCCAAGGCGCCAGCCGCATTCGCCAAGATAAGTTGCAAGCCCATGCCATTGAAGCGGCCGAGCAATGCGGCGGGACCTTCGTGCCGCCTGTTGATGACTTGGCGAAACTGGACCGTGTGCTTGCGGATTGGCCCGGCGGTCGGCAGCTTATGTTTTGTGACGAAATTTTGATAAGCGATCCTGTCGGATTGCCCGCAATAAGCGGCCCTTGGGCGATACTGATCGGGCCAGAGGGCGGGTTTTCACCGACTGAACGCGATCGTTTGCGTGGTTTGCCCTTCGCACATCCCGCCGGCCTTGGCCCGCGGATCTTGCGCGCGGATACCGCGGCTGTGGCGGCGCTGACAGTTTGGCAGCAGGC
>NZ_JBELFI010000006.1:0-7434 GCF_042093035.1 Yoonia sp.
GCACGCATTGTGTCCATCTTCTCTTTTCCAGCAATCGCGGCGTTCACCACTTGCGCCAGCGAGCCTGCACCCGCTGGTCCCATGAGTGGTCGTGCCGAAATAAGATTAGTGAAGTAGAGCGACGGGATGCCGTGCTCTTTGGCATGTTGAACAACAGGCGTCGTCCCAATGGCTAGATCAGGCTTGATCGCATCAACAGCCGCCAGATCATCCTCAAGCGAGGCACGATAGACCACCTTCACGCCTTTGCTTTCCAGCCAAGCCGCATCATCGGCAGACCAAGGTGTTTTGGGGCAAGCCGTGCCGACATAAGGCACATCCGCGCCACTTTCGATCAACAAACGTGCCACCAAAAGCTCAGACCCTTCGTAGCCGGACAGGGTCACTGTGCCGTTGATCTTTGCGGCGGCAAGGGCACCGGATATCGCGGGAAGAAACGCATTTTGCGCCGCTGCAATCTGTGCCGCAGGGACATTGAACGCGTCGCCAATATTCGCCAACCAAGCGGCTGTGCCATCATGGCCAACAGGAGCAGAGCCAACGATTCTACGCCCGGCTGCCTGAAATTCACGCACCGATGCGGTGTAAAACGGGTGGATCGCAGCCACACCACCACAATCAAGCGCGGCATAAAGCTCGCGCCATTCGCGGGTGGGGACAACTGGACCAGCAGCCAAACCCATCGGGGCCAGCATCGCGCCGATCATCATCGGATCGGCGGGGAACATCTCACCCAGAAGCGCGACAGTCGGGCGATCAGATTTGCCACCGGCAGGCGCCTGAACCGGACCGGCTGCAATTTCTTCGCGCGCATATTGCAGCATTGCACCGGCCAAGACGTCTTTGGCCTCGGCATGGGTCGGAATGCCAAAGCCGGGGACGTCAATGCCAACGATACGCACGCCGTTGATCTCTTTTGGCAACAAACGCAGCGGAACACCGGACGCGGTGGGCACACAAAGGTTCGTCACCACAATTGCATCGTAACGATCGGGATCAGCCATATCATGGACGCTTTCACGAATATCCTCGAAAAGCTTTCCCGTGACCAAAGTCTCTGAATTGAACGGCACGTAGCCGACAGATCGGCGGGCACCATAGAAATGTGAGACGAACGTCAGTCCGTAAACGCAGCAAGCTGAACCGGACAACACAGTCGCCACGCGCTTCATGCGCAGACCGACGCGCAAAGACCCGAATGCAGGGCACATGCTTTGCGGTTGGTCATGTGGACCTTGCGGATAATCCTTTGCGTATTGGTCCAAAATCTCGGATTTGCCAGCAGCGCGGGCGGCCGCTTCCATCGTGCCAGCGCTTGCCGTGCACCCGCCGTCCAATGCCGTCTGCTGCACGCCCGCAGGCAGATCAGAGGTATCTTCACGCGCCGTACCCTCGATGATCTGGACGTCGCCCGCATCATCATAGCCAACTTCATAGCCTTGGGTTTCCGGCTCAGGCGTCATCGTAGATGACCTCGAGACTTTCCTTTGGCGCAGCGTTCTTGCCGCGCATGTCGACATCAGTCGCTGGCACAAGCTGGTAGTCGCCGCCAGTATCCTTGCTATCAAACAGGGCCAGCAATCCATCTTGATCGAGCGGCGACGGGCGCACAGGCGGCGCAATCCCAACAGCCGTCGCAAGCCCTTCAAACATTGGACCCCACTTGCTCTCGTAGGTGCCGACGATTTGATAATTCGCGGATTTCTTGCGCAGATCATCGTCCTGCGGAATAGCTGCGAGAACGGGAATATCGACAGCTTCGGCAAAGGCCTGCGCTTCGCCTGTGCCGTCATCTTTGTTGATAACAAGCCCCGCCACACCGACGTTGCCACCAAGCTTGCGGAAATACTCAACCGCAGAGCAGACGTTGTTCGCAACATAAAGCGATTGCAGGTCGTTGGACCCTACCAAAATCACCTTCTGCGCCATGTCGCGGGCGATGGGCAGGCCAAAGCCGCCACATACGACGTCACCAAGGAAATCCAGAAGGACATAGTCGAAGTCCCAATCATGAAAGCCCAGCTTTTCAAGAAGCTCAAACCCGTGGATGATGCCACGACCACCGCAGCCACGGCCGACTTCAGGGCCGCCAAGCTCCATCGCGAAAACACCGCCGCGCTTGAAGCAAACGTCGCCAATCGCGACTTCTTCACCCGCGATCTTCTTTTTCGCAGAGGTTTCAATGATCGTTGGGCAAGCCTTGCCACCAAAAAGCAGGCTGGTGGTGTCAGACTTCGGATCACAGCCGATCAGCAGCACGCGCTTGCCCATCTCGGCCATCATGTGGCTCAGGTTGGCGAGCGTGAATGATTTACCAATACCGCCTTTGCCGTAGATCGCGATGATCTGGGTTTTCGAAGTCGGCTCCCCCTGGGGGACTTCCAGCGATGGCTCCTCATGCGCTTCGTCGCGCAGACGTTGATCGAAATCCTTCAGGTTTGGTATGTCCTGCCCACCGGCAGGCTTGCTATCAACGGCGTCTTTCATGCAGTTCCCCAATTCAAGATCATTTTCAGACACGCAGGATCGGTGAATGCGGTCTGATACGCGCCACTGGCGAGGTCGGCAGGTTGTTGGTGTGTAATCAGATCAGCAAGCTCAAGCGTGCCAGCTTCGACCAATGCTTTGGTGGCGGTCATGTCATCAGGCGCCCATTCCGCGCTGATGCGGAAACGCGCTTCTTTCATGAAGGCCGGTGGAAAAGCGAATTGCAGCGGCGCCGCGTAGAAACCGGCGAGAACAATCTCACCGCCTTTGGCGATGCGGCCAATCCAGTCGTTCAGCAGGTCGCCGCGACCGGATGCGTCATAAACGGATTTGTAATCACGGCGGTTGTCATTCTCTGGCGTCGTCACTTCATAGCCTTCCGCACCTGCCATACGGATCGGGTCGACCTCCCAAACGGTGGGTGCAGGCGCGCCAGAGGCGACGGTGAGACGCGCCAACAGGCGACCAAGAACGCCGTGGCCGATAATCAGATCAGGAACGGCTTTATGTGGTCCGGCCATCGCATGACGCGCCGTGGCAGCAAGTGCCAGCAAAGCGCCAGCCGCACCCAGACCGCGATCAATGCGCGTGACCCGTGACGCCTTGGTCACGATTGTCTCAGCCGCGGCGCCGAACAGGCCATGCGCACCTTCGTAGCAATTCGCACCGGGCACAAAGACATGTTCGCCCACGCGGTAACCACTGTCCGGGCCGGCCTCGACCACTTCGCCTGCCGCCTCATATCCGGGGATCAAGGGGTATCCCAGACCGGGAAATGGCGGCATCTCTCCGGTCCAGAACAGCTTTTCGGTGCCGGTGGAGATGCCCGAATGCTTGATCGCGACCACAATATCGTCAGCTACAGGGGGAATGATTCCCACCTCATCGAGACCCAACTGGCCCGGCGCCGATAACAATAC
Organism: Yoonia sp.; assembly: GCF_042093035.1. Taxonomy (GTDB): domain Bacteria; phylum Pseudomonadota; class Alphaproteobacteria; order Rhodobacterales; family Rhodobacteraceae; genus Yoonia. The sequence continues at coordinate 3,408 of NZ_JBELFI010000006.1, forward strand.
AGCCTTGGTTTGCAACGGTTTTCCCTCTGTTGGTTGGCGCAATTATGCAAGCACCTGCGACACTCTGTCTTACGTTTATTCTAGACTGACAACCGTAAGTGTCAATCTATTTAGACAGTTAGTGTGTCAGGTTTACTTTACACCTGTGACCACAGAAGTAATGAAGGGGCGGCGGACGCGTGGCGTGTCGATCTGGGTGAAACCAGCCGCCTCCAACAGCGCCGAGATTTGCGCGGCAGAGCGCGCACGCCCCGTCCGCATCGCCATACAGTAAATCGCAAAATAGGCATCGCCAGCGCGCGAGGGCGTATCGCCTCCCGTCATCGGTTCAGAGATCACGATGCGCCCGCCGGGCGGCAGCGCCTCATAAATATCCGCGAGCAGAGACGTGACTGTTTGATCGCTATGATCGTAAAGAATACGCACAAGCGAGATCAGATCAGCCCCTCTTGGCAGGCCCTCATCGCGGAATGATCCGGCGATGATCTCAGTGCGGTGCAGGATGCCTGCCTCTTCAAGGCGCTCTTTCGCTGAGGGAACAACCGCAGGAAGGTCAAACAGCATCAACGGCAATTCGGGATAGGCTTGTCCAACAGCCGTCAGGAATGCACCGGACCCACCGCCCACATCCATCATCTGATGCGAACCTTTGAAGTCAACGGCGGCAAGTGTGTCCTCTGCCACAAGCACCTGACTATCAGCCATGAGCTTGGAATATTGCGCTATCGCCACCGGATCAGTGGCACCTTTCGCGCCAAACACATAGGGCCAGAACTCTGCCAGCTCGGTTTCCACCTCGCCGCGAAAGAAAGCCACGGGATCAGCCAGATCGAGGTAGAGAATTTCATGGTGATCGATCATGCCAGCCAGACCCGGCACACCTGCCAAAGCAGCCGACCGACGCGTTAGCGCATAGCGCCCGGACTTGCGCAGCTTCAAAAGACCGATCGCGACACAACCGGACAAAAGCACCTGCAAACGGTCCTCAGGGAAGTCCAGCGCATCGGCCAATGCGGCGGCTGTCATCTCATTCTTCAGCAGAAGATCCGGCAGCCCAAGACGGACAAAAGCCTGTAGGATCTGGCTATGGCAGAAGCCCGCCACAAGATCGAACATCGCCTCACCTTCAGAGCGCACGATATTACGGGTGAATGGAAATTTCGCAGCCCAGCGCTGGAATCCTCGCTTCGCCATCAAACGCGTCAACCTGCCAGCAGGTTTGACCGCCCCCTTGGGCAGCGCGGGCGGTTGTGACTTCGATGATGGGTCCGACATTATTCCCCGGGGACTGTTGGCCTGCCTCGCGCACCTGCGGGGACCAGTTTATCTGCATAAGCACGGACCATTTGTGCCAAGGCAGCTTCGCCAGGGCAAGCGGGAATCGATGAAATCGCACCACCAAGAATATCGTCAAAGCGCTGGATCGCACCTTTGACACCAAAAGATGCAACGGCATTGGGGCGGCCATGCAGATCATCCTGACCGGCAGGCTTTCCGAGTATTTGTTCATCACAAAGCGCATCGCGCAGGTCATCGGCGACTTGAAAGGCCTCTCCGATGCGCGCGCCAAGCTCTTCCCACGGGGCCGCATCCTGCCCGGCAGCAACCGCGCCCATCTGGGTGGCGGCAACGAACAATGCACCGGTTTTCGCTTGATGATATGCGGATAGATCGATGTTATCCTCGCTTTCCCAACCCTGTCCGGCACAAATGCCAAAAGGCATACCAGTGCGCGTGCCCAAGATATCAATCAGCGCCAAAGCGCGTTCAGGCGCGTCTCCGGCAGCACGCACCAAAAGCTGGAACGGCATTATCATCAAGCTATCACCAGCCAAAACAGCCAATGGCTCTGAATAGGCCCGATGCAATGCAAGTTTCCCACGGCGCATATCCGCATCGTCAAAACAGGGCAAATCGTCATGCACGAGGCTGGCGCAGTGGATCAACTCAAGCGCGACAGCAGCGGCGTCGGTCAATTGCGGACGGTCATCACCGCAGGCCATCGCCACAGAGGTCAGGATCGTTGGGCGAATACGTGCGCCACCGGGGGTCACAGCATATTCCAGCGCCGCAGCAAGCTTTGCAGGCGCCATGCCCCCTTGGCCACGCGCAATAGCCTGCGCCATGGCTGCATCAATCCGCTCTGAGATTCTCATGCGTATCTCCTTTGCAAACTATAGTGTCTATTTTAGTTTACATATGTCAATGTAAATCAAATGGGACAACCGATTCAGGATCGATATGGCGCAAGGACCGCCTAAAATCGTCATTGTCGGCGCTGGCATCGGCGCATTGGCGGCCGCACTCCGGCTTAGCCATCAAGGGTGCGCGGTGACAGTCTTGGACATGCATGGCATGCCCGGCGGAAAGATGCGCACGGTTCCATCCAAGGCCGGGCCGATTGACGCCGGGCCAACTGTGTTGACGATGCGCCCCGTGTTTGAGGACCTCTTTCACGATGTGGGTGAGGACCTTTCAGAACATCTGACGCTCGAACCCCTCACGGTGCTGGCGCGGCATTATTGGGACGATGGCACCTCGCTTGATCTGACAGCGGACCGTGCACAGAGCCGCGCGAACATCGGTGCAGCATTCGGATCAAAGGCCGGAGCAGAATTTGCGCGGTTCTCTGTGCGCGCCAAACGCCTTTTTGCGGCATTTGATGAACCGATGATGCGCACGGCTGCACCAGATCAGATGGCCGTCACCAAGACCGTTCTGCGCAATCCCCTTTTGATCCCAGCCATGGCGCCGCACCGCACTATGGCGAGCTTGCTGAAATCCACCTTCCGTGATCCCAGGCTCGCACAACTCTTTGGGCGTTATGCGACATACGTCGGCGGATCACCCTACGCATCCCCCGCGATCCTGTCGCTGATCTGGGAAGCGGAGGCCCAAGGCGTTTGGTCCATCAAAGGCGGCATGCATCAACTGGCGCAAAGTATTGCGACACTCGCCAAAGCACGCGGTGCGGCGTTTCACTACAACACCCAAGCCACACGGATCACGCGCCAGAACGGCCGGATTTCGGGCGTGCAAACGGCGCAGGAACACTTCGCCGCCGATATCGTGCTTTTCAATGGCGACCCGCGCGCGCTAGAGACTGGCCTGCTTGGGGATGGTGCAAAAGAAGCCGTAACAAGGCAAAACGTGGAGCCGCGCAGCTTGTCTGCCTTCGTACATGCCTTTGCCGCAAGACCAAGAGGCGTGGATTTAGCGCATCACACGGTCTTCTTCGGGCACGACCCCAAGGCAGAGTTTCAGGCTTTGGCAAAAGGTGAGATGCCCACCGACGCGACGCTCTATCTTTGCGCGCAAGATCACGGCGCAGTGGCTGCGGACGCCCTTCAGCGCTTTGAAATCATCATGAACGGCCCTCCGGTACTCCGCGACCCTGAAAAGGAAAAACCCCCATGTCAGACACAGATTTTCAAGCGGTTTCAGCAATTCGGCCTGAGCTTCAGTCCAACACCCGGCCCGGACACATTGACAACGCCGCAGGGGTTCGACCAGCTGTTTCCCGCGAGCCTCGGATCCCTTTACGGGCGGAGCCCGCATGGGCTGACAGCGGCCTTCAAACGCCCGACGGCACGCACAGCGGTGCCGGGGCTTTACCTTTGCGGGGGCGGGGCGCATCCGGGGGCGGGGGTGCCGATGGCGACGCTCTCCGGCCAGCACGCGGCCGCGGCGATCATGACGGACCATGCTTCCACCTTGATGTCCCCCCAAACGGCTACGCGTGGTGGTATGTTGACGGGATCAGCACGGACGGGACGAAAGCGGTCTCTGTTATAGGGTTTATCGGATCGGTGTTTTCACCGTGGTACACCTTATGGCACGCAAGCTTGACCTGCGCGGCCTGACCAAAGATCAACTCCCCCAATTCGCCGAAGTTTGGAAGCGAGGCTGGGCAAACATTGTCCCCCTTATCGGGCTCTTGGTGGTGCTCTTTTCGGGCTACACGCCATTTATGTCAGCATTCTGTGGCATTTCACTTGCCATCGTTGCGGGCATGTCGCGCTTTAAC
>NZ_JBELFI010000006.1:7444-57632 GCF_042093035.1 Yoonia sp.
GGCCAATCACTGCTGCATCAATGTCGCGACCTACGGCAATGGCGGGCGGTTCACAATGACGGACCGCGGTCGCGAAGCGCTGAACACGACCGCAGATACGTTCAACGTCGGCCCATCATCCATGCATTGGACTGGCCGTGAACTGGTCATCGACATCAATGAGATCAGCAGCCCGCCCCTCATCAGCCGTGTGCGCGGGCAAATCACGTTGACGCCACGAGCGATGACATCGGTTGAATTGCCGCTCACCCCGGATGGCGCGCATATCTGGCGGCCCTTCGCGCCTTCCTCGGACATCAAAGTCGATCTTGAGGCCAAGGGCTGGCAATGGTCCGGCCACGGGTACTTCGATAGCAATTTTGGAACACGATCGCTGGAGGAGGACTTCAGTTTCTGGACATGGGGCCGCTACCCGACCAAGGCGGGGGCGACCTGCATTTACGACGCCGTCAGACGCGATGGATCAACCTTGGATACGGCGATTGCCTTTGACAGCAATGGCAACGCCCAAACGGTTGATGCGCCGCCACGCACTCGGTTCAAGCGGTCGCTTTGGCAAGTGATGCGGGAAACGCGCGCTGACCCAGGCGTGACGCCCAGGCAAGTCCTTCCAATGCTCGATGCGCCGTTCTATTCACGCTCTGCGGTGCAAACCCAGATTGACGGGGAAGTCGTGACAGGGGTGCATGAGGCGCTTGATCTGGACAGGTTCCGCTCACCGCTGCTGAAACCGATGCTGGCGGTGCGTGTCCCCCGACGCAAAGGCTGGCCTAGCGCAGCTGAATAATCTCGCCGCCCGCCGCCTGCGCGTCGTCCGCGTCATGCGTGACCATCAGCACAGGCAAACCACGGGCCTTTGCACGGTCAAAGACCATGTCACGAACCTGCGCGCGCCGGGCGGCATCAAGCCGCGAAAACGGCTCATCCAGCAACAACGCGCAAGGCTCTGACAAAAGCATCCGCATCAGCGCGATCCGTGTCTTTTGTCCGCCCGAAAGCGTTGCGGGATCACGATCCTCAAAGCCTTCAAGACCGACCTCCGCCATTGCCTCTTTAATCTTGGCCTTCCGTTCGGCCATATTGCCACCGGCTTTCAAACCAAAGGCAAGGTTGGCCCCAACCGACAGATGCGGGAACAACAGATCATCCTGAAACAGAATGCCGACACGCCGCTGATGCGCCGGCGCGTGGGTGATGTCCTGCCCATCCAATGTCACCTGACCGGTCGCCTTGAAATCTGCCGCCAACGTGCCCGTCACAAAAGCAAGAAGCGTCGATTTCCCGACCCCCGACGGTCCCATGACCGTGAGAACCTCACCCGCCGCAATCGCGTGCGAAACCGATAGCAACGGCGCGCCGTCTTTGCTGATTGCAACGTCACGCAGGATCAATCCCCTATCCATGCCGCAGACCTCTTCTATTGCGCCAGACCAATGCCGGGATCAGCAACGCCAAGGCGAAGGGCACCAAGGCCGCCCCCGTCTGCATCAACCCATACACGCCAATCGCGCGCCGGTCACCGCCGGACGCGAGTGCGACCGCCTCCGTCGTGAGGGTCTCGACACGCCCGCCGCCGATCAGAAGTGTCGGCAGATACTGTCCCACAGAGACCGCAAAGCCAACAGCCAGTGCCGTCAACACAGGGCGCAACAACATCGGCAGGCGTACCCGCCACAAAATCCCGTCGGGGCCAGAGCCAAGGGCCGCCGCGACGACAGCCATCCGCCCATCCCATGCACGGAACGGATCCGCCAACGACAAGAATACATATGGCAGTACAAACACCAGATGCGCCATCATAACAGGCAACCGCCCGACATCCGCACCAAGCGTCAACATCAGGGTTTGCAAGCCCGGCAGGAACGCGGTTTGTGGGATCAAAAGCGGCAGATACAACAACCAGACCGCACGTTGGCTGAACGACAGCCCAAAGCGGTATTCGGCTTCCAGACACCCGATCGTCAGGATCAGGGCGACCAATGCTGCGGTGATCGCAATCAGCGCAGTTTCATAGAGCGCCTCAAGTGTGCCGGGGCCAAACCGCATCCAGTTGCGCAATGTAAAGCTGTCCGGCAAGGCATCAGGAAATCCCCAGAACCCTGCAAACGACCAGATCGTCAATACGGCAATCCCGACCAACACCATCAAAGCACAGGCACCACCCGCAAGAAGGGCTCCGGCGGCGACAACCCTATCGGCCTTTCCGCGCCCACCCCCCGCAATCCATTTGCGCGCCAACCGCGCCACGACAACCTCACCCAGTCGCCAAAAGATGAGCGCGGCGACAACGAGCCACAATTGCAAAAGCGCACCTGCCGCACCTTCCAGCCGCATCGCCAGATCAGGGTCAGACATCCACTTCACAATCTGAACCGAGAGAGGCGGCGGCGTATTCGGTCCCAAGATCACGGCCACATCAACTACGGACATGGAGTAAGCCAGCACGACATAGATCGGCGGCCTGACCTGGGCATAGACGCGCGGAAACACGGTCTTGAGCCACCCTGTCACCCGCCCGTAGCCCAGCGCTTGCGCGATCGTCACACTGCGCCGCGCGTCTGCTTGCCCAAGCGCTGCAAGCGTAATCAGCAACAAAAACGGAACTTCCTTGACGATCAGCCCCAGCGTCATCGTCAGTCCCCATGTGTCCTGCACGATCAGCAGGTCCGGCGGGCGCTCCCAACCTGTCAGGCCGGGCGAAATCAGGCGCGACACCCAGCCCGACGGCGCGATCAAAAACGCCAACCCGAAGGCCGCCGCAGCGTGGGGGACGGACAAGAGCGGTGACAGTAGTCTTTCAAGCGCGCGAAAAACCCGTGTGCCGGACCATCCTGCGGTCAGGAGCATCACAATTGCCAGTGAAATGCCGGTCGCCAACAGACCGGTCGTGATCGACAAAAGCACCGCGCGCGGCAGCCCAGCCCAACTGAACAGATATCGGAAAGGATCAAGCGACGGCCCGGTCAGACCTGCCGCTGGCAAGTGCCCGAATGCAGGAAGCAACGTGCCAAAAAGACCTGCGGCCACAGGCCCCAACATCACAAGAAGCGTGATGATCGGCAAAAGGGGAAGCGCGTTGCGGCGGGTCATTTTGTTTGATAACCGCGCGCCTTTTCATACGCACGCGATCGCATGTCTATGTCATTGCGCCACGCCGTAGCGGTCAGCCCAGTCATCCGCCAGACGTGTGGCCCAGCTTGGGTGCGGCTCTGCCTGAACGGTTCCCAACTCAGCCGGAGACAGCGTTGCGACACCAAGCGTCAACATATCGAAACGCGCGCGGTCGGCTGCCGTCAATGCAGCCATATCCAGCACAGTGCCGTAACCCAAAATCTCCGGGTCTTGGGCGCGGGCCTGGGCCTCTGGCGACATCAGGAAGTTGGCGACAACCATCGCGCCCTCGGATGAGCCTGAGTTGTACGGAATTGCCACAAAAGACGCGTTGCCGATGGTGCCTTTATCAAGAACAAAAGTCCGTGCCGTGGGCGGCAACTGGTTGTTTGCAATCGCGGCTGTCGCCTCACCGGGGCTGAACGAAATCGCCAGATCAACTTCACCATCAGCAATCAACTGCAACTGTGCGGGGCCGGTGGCAGGATAGGCACGGCCCTCGCGCCAAAGTGTCGGGGTCAGCGCATCAAGATAGGCCCAAAGCGGGGCGGTGACAGTATCATAAGTGGCATCCGTGGCTGGGTCGGCCAGCACGGATGTATCATCAAGCAGATCGATCAACGCCTGTTTGAGGAACGTCGTGCCCAGAAAATCCGGCGGCTGCGGATAGGTAAAACGCCCGGGGTTCGCGGTGGACCATTCAAGAATGGCCTGCACTGAGCCAAGGGGCTCTGCCAGATCGGCGGTGTCATGGATAAACACAACCTGCGCCATGGCCCAAGGGCTTTCATAACCGTCGGTCGGCACGGTGAAATCGGTTTGCACGGTCTTGCCTGCAACATCGACAACGGCCCAGTTCGGCAATTGCGAGGCATAGGGGCCAAACAGCAGATCAGCCTCTTTCATCGCGGCAAAGTTCGCGCCGTTGATCCAGATCATGTCAATGGCGCCGTCGTCGTTCTGTCCGGCCTGTTTTTCAGCCAGCACACGGGTGACCGCATCGGCAGTATCGGTGAGCTTCACATGCTCAAGCGTGACACCGTAGTCTTCGGCCACGCGGTCACCGACCCATGCGATGAAGGCGTTCGTTGTTGTCGAACCACCCCATGCATTCCAATACACCGTTTGTCCATCGGCGGCGGCAACAACCGCGTCCCAATTCGCGGGATCAGTGTCGGCCAAGGCGGGCAACGGGGTCAGAAGTGCGGCCAAAACAGCAAGATGTTTCATCGGTAAAATCCTTTACGAAGAGAAGATTTGTTTCGCGGCATAAATCCGCAGCGCGGCAGTCAAAAAGCACAAAGCGCCAAACGCCCATGCCAGTGGCGGGAAGTAGGTGGGCAGCAGGCAAAGGATCACGAAAAACACGATGGTTTCGGTGCCTTCCAGAATTCCGTTGGAGTAATAGAGCGATTTCTGGCCCTGCGCGTCGGTCTTGTGACCGTGTTTTTCAGCCAATATCGCATAGCCTAGAAAGCTGGTGCCATTGAAGTAAAACGCCGCGAGCAGGAACGCGCCTGCGGCCCCGTTTGTGGCAGGATCAGACAGAACGAATGCCATCGGGATCATGCCGTAGAAAAGAAAATCCGCCGCGATATCCAGATAGCCGCCAAAGTCCGTCTTGCGCGTGGCGCGCGCAACGGCACCATCCAATCCATCCGCAATCCGGCTTGCCAAAAGCGGCACCAGCGCCAGACCCGCGGCACCCAACGCAATGAGCAGCGCAGCCAGCAACCCCAAACCCAGCCCGACCAGTGTCATCCAATTGGCCGTGACGCCACGCGCTGCCAACCCGGAGCCGATACGGTTCAGAGGCGGATCAATGATTTGGCGTGCATAGCGGTCAAGCATGGGTCAGGTTCCAGAGTGGGAACCTTGTGGCGCATGCCGCGGGTTGACGCAATCAACCTGACGGGAAAGTGAGAGAAGGCGAGGGCTTTGACACAATTGCCGTTCCACCGATCATTTGCCTCACCCAGCACGCGCGATGCGCGGCCGTCCGCTGGCCTCGACCCGCAGTGTTGCCTCAATGAACATTACACGGTTTTCAATCTCAGCCTGCGAGATATCGCGGCTCACGCTGAACCGGACCTCCTCAACGCCAGAGGCGCGCGCGGCGACTTCGGCTTCTGCGTGCAAAGCGGCCTCCAATACGTCCAACGCCTGATCGCGATCCGCAAACACCTTCGGGCCATCCGGCAAATGGACGGCAAAAGCCCCCTCGCCTGCGCTGGTCACCGTACCAGTGGCGTGGACCCGTACCTGCCCGACAACCGCCCCGATCGCGTTTGCGACACCGCCATGCGCTGGTAGCACCATGCGGGTCCCCAACCGCTCTCCGACCGCACCGTAGTAGGTCGCAGCCGAGGCCCCCAATCCGATCACCGGCACGCCCAGCGACATTTGGATTTTGACAACGCCACGATGCTGTTCAAGCCCCGCATTGGTCAACTCATGCTGGGCAAGTGCCGCTGGATCAGACCACGCCCGATCATCCTCCGCGAAGCCCGCTTGCAGCAGACAATCCGCCGTTTGCGCGGTCAACTGGTCGATAATCTGGGTCGCCAGCCCGCTTGCATTGACGGCCAACGGCGTCCCCGCGCCAATCCGACGCCGTGCAAACAGCGTCAGCGCCTTTTCCGCCGCCTCTGCATCCCAAGCGGCGACCAGCCCCAGAGTATGCGCTGCATCCGAAGGCGTCGCACCCGCCAGAATGACCAGGCCACGCCCAACCAACCGCGCCAAAGCCGGGCTTTCCATCCGAGATTGGACGGCATGGCCCAACCGCAAAGGACCGCCCGCCAACCGATCCACAATCGTCTGTTCGCGCGCGTCCAAACCTGCTGGCGCGTCAGACCAGAGCGGGATCGCAAACTGACCGCCATCGGAGGCAGGCACATCCTGGGCCAAGGCACGATCAAGGGCGCCATGCACGAGCAGAGGATGATGCTTGGCCGCCAGCGAAATCGGCATCAGGCGGCGCGGACCAAGCCACAACCCGCCAACCAAACCCTCGCGCACATGGACTTCGCTATCACCGCCAAGACCCCAGGTGCGCATTGCAACCGCCTCTACCATGGTGCGAAACGGCCCCACCCTTGCGCCCTGCGGATCAATCTTGGGTCGCCCATCGCGTAGCAAACAAATATCCGTCGTCGTGCCCCCGATATCACTGACCAGCGCATCGGTTTCACCACTGAGCCAACTTGCGCCAGCGATCGAGGCGGCAGGCCCGCTCAGGATCGTCTCAATCGGTTTCTCACGCGCTACATTTGCAGATACCAAGGCCCCGTCACCGCGGACCACCATCAGGCGCGCGGTAATTCCCAAAGCTTCCAAATGGCCTTCGCATGCCGTAATCAGACGATCAAGCATTCCAATCAGCCGCGCATTCAGGATCGCCGTCAAAGCGCGCTTTGGCCCGCCAAGCGCTTGGCTCAGCTCATGCGAACAACTGACGGGCTTGCCTGTCAGGTCGCGGATCAGGTCGCGTGCCGCAATCTCATGGGTAGGATTTCGGGTTGCAAAACTGGCAGCGACAGAAAATCCCGTGATCCCGTCATCAACCCGCGCCAACGCCAAGCGCAGGGTCGCGAAATCAAGCTGCGTGACTTCGCCGCCCGCGTGGTTGTGCCCACCTGCAAGACGAATGACCGGGTCACCGCGCAGGGCCTCCGTCAATCCGGCGCGCTTGAGATCACCGTCATCGAAACCTATCGCCACAAATGCGATCCGCCCACCCTGCCCCTCGACCAGCGCATTGGTGGCCAGCGTTGTGGAAAGGGAAACCATCGCGACTTGGCGCGGATCAACGCCAGCGTCAGCGATCGCGGCATCAATCGCAGCGCCAACGCCAATCGCAAGGTCAGGCCGCGATGTCAGCGCCTTGGCAGAGCCGATAACCGCGTCTGCGGCCTCGTCAACGATGACCGCATCGGTATAGGTTCCGCCGGTATCAACGCCTAAAAGGTATGCCATTGCCAGTCATCCACGATTTCACTGGCGTCAGATAAGGCTCCAAAGATGTGAAAATGCAACGTCAATTCAACACAGTTCGGTCAAATCAGCGACCGATTGCACGGGCAACCTTTACGGCGACGGGAAGTTTTATCACTGTGCCCATGAAAATTGGCGCGAAAGGGCGCGGAATGCTTAAAAAATCAATTGGTCAGGCCCACGAAAAACTGGTCTTTAACCGCCGTGTGCGCGTGCTTGTTGAAGAAATTGGCGCGATGCTGCCGGCCGACGCGCAGATGCTTGATATCGGCACCGGCGATGGCCAGATCGCAAAAATGATTGGCGCACGCCAAACCGGGACGACGGTGCAGGGCATCGACATCATGCTGCGCGAAAAGATCCATATTCCCGTGACACTGTTTGATGGGAAAACCATTCCGATGCAGGACAACAGCGTCGACGTGGTCACATTTGTCGATGTGCTGCACCACACCGACGAGCCGCAAATCCTGATTAGCGAGGCCGCACGGGTTGCCCGCAAAACTGTTATCATCAAGGATCACCTGAGCGAAAACGCGCTCGATCAAGCGACTTTACGCCTGATGGATTGGGTCGGCAACGCGCCGCATGGAGTGGTTCTGCCCTATAACTACGCGCCACGCGCGGATTGGGACATGTGGTTTAACGCTGCCGGTTTGGCGACAGATGCGTTCAAAACCGATATTCCGCTTTATCCTGCGCCGCTTTCGTGGGTGTTTGGCAGGAAGCTGCACTTTATCGCGCGCCTGAACCCTACCTGAAGATCACGAAGCGGCAGATCAGATAGCTCAGCACCGCCGCAGTGCCCGCCGTGACAAGATACAGACCTGTATCCAATATCAGGTTCATCGTGACGTACCGGCTGGTAAAGGTCGCAACAAACACAAGACTTGCGACTTGCGTCGCGGTATAAAGAAATAGGGCTGACCGCCCCGTGCCGCGGGCCTGAAATGCAAAGTTCTTCTGGGCCGCAAACGCAAGCGGAATGCATATAAGATAGACCACGATGCTGGTTATCAATGGCGGGCTACCAGCCAGATTGATGAGCCCCGCCGTCACAATCGCATACCCGGCGGAAAAGCTCCCCCCCACGAGGATAAAACGCGCGAAGGCGCTCAGGTGGCTCGGCTTGCTCATTGAGGCAGAATCTCAAAAAGGAGCAGCGAGTCGTTGTCGAGCAGCACAGGTCTGAGCCAATCCACCTCTGCGCCAGCGGCGAGACCGGTTGCGAAGGCCCCATCATACCGTTGATCGCGGCAAAGCAGAAGGTGCGAGGCGCCCGATGCGCGCAGATAGTTTGCCATCTCATCCTCCTGCATACCGAAAGGAATTATTCCGTTCGACAAGGCGGCAGCACTCCGGTGATAGGGCGCTGAAAGCGCATCGTGCCGAGTTGCCCAAAGCAAGAGCGCACCCATATTGCCATGCGACAGGATTTGCGCTGGCGGGATTTCGTTGAGGCTTTGCAATGCCGCGTATGTCCGGCAATTCGCAGGTGTTCCACCGCCGCTGCGGTCTTTTTGCGGGATCACCGACTGCAATCCGACAGCAAGCAGGGTTGGGGCGACAAAGACAATTATCACCGCAAACATCAGCACTGCGCGCATCGCGTCGCGACTGGCAAGATAGCGTGTCACCAAAAAGGACATGACCGCACCACCGATCATCGGCACAACGGAAGCCACCATGATGACCGTTCGCATTTGGTAGAACACCAGCGCCAGGCCGAATGCACAGAAAACCAAAAGGGCTGTCAGGGCCCGCGATTGGTCAACATCCAAGACCTGCCATTGTGCCCACAAATAGCCGCCGCCCAATAACAGCGCCGCAATCACCGGGAGCAAGAAAATGAAGGCGGGCAAGGCATTGTATTGCGCATAGGCAATCGCCGGAAGCGCCTCGACAATGCTGGTGCTGATGTAGTCTTGCAGCTCTTGCGAGAGGTTGGCGTAAGGGCCATCCAGACAAGGGCCGAAAAGCGGCCAGATCACGGCAAGGCCAACAAGGGCCAGCGCGGTGGTCGCGCCAAGCAAGACAAACGGCTTCGGCGTCGGGCGCAACACGATAAGCGGCAGCGCCGCCGCCAAAGCGCCGACGGCAATCAAGCTCAGGATCGGGGTGCCGAGTTCGTCACAGACGGGCACAAGGCGCGTGGCGGGCGCCGCTTGCCCTAACCAAAACACGACACTGCCACCCATCAGGGTTGTGCAAAATGCGAACAGCCGCGCGCGATGCAACCCAAATGCCGCCTGGGTCACAAGGATGAGGCCCGCCACAACGATGAAGACAAGGTTCTCAAGACCAACGGCAAGCGAGAATGCGGCCGCCAGCCCTGCGACAATACCGGAGCGGCGCTCAGTTCCGGGCCAGATAACGCCGAAGACGACAAGCCCGACAAGCAGGAATTGGACGTTGTGGTGGTCAAAATTCCCCGGCGCCGCATGCACATCTGCCGTAAGCGGCCAGAACACCATGGAAAGTATTGCAAAACAGGCGGCCTGTGCCCCAAAAATCCTGCGGGTGCCCAACGCGACAATCAGCAGCGCAACCAGCAGGATCACTGTGGGCCAGACGGCGGCCGCGATCTGCTCTGCAAGCTCCATTTCAAAAACCCAGGAGAGCGGCAGGATCACGGCGGCAATACCGGCATCAATGTAGCGGGACCAATGCAGCGACAACCCTTCCGGCGGCAACATCCGGTATTGCACCATATCAAACCAGGATTGCCCCGCGATCAGGTCACGGACGACAACAAGACGCATGATATCGTCGCTGCCCATCGTCGCAAAATTTTCCTGCAAACCGGATCCAAGATAGATGGCCTTGCCCAGAACAAGAAGCGTGGCGCCGGCAAGCGTGAGCCAGAACAACTGTTCTCGACCAATTTTCAGGGCGGGTCCTTCACGCATGATGTGGGCTACCTCGGCTGTGTTGTCACTGCGGGATACCATTTGGGACAAGGCTGCAACACCAGAGGTTTTGTCGGATCACCCGTGATCCCAAAAACTGTTGCACAATGGTCGCGACACGCTCAATGTAGCCCGAAATTCAAACCGCCGTGCGCGACACGATCAACGTCCTGCGCTCTGTGCGATAGATTCACGGATAGATATGACAGAATTGACCATCCTGATGCCCTGCCTGAATGAGGCGGAGACGCTCGAAATCTGCATTGTCAAAGCACAGGACTATCTGAAGAAAAGCGGCATAGACGGGGAAGTCCTAATCGCGGACAACGGCTCTGACGATGGCAGCCAGGATATTGCGCGCCGACTGGGGGCGCGGGTCGTGGATGTGCCTGTCAAAGGATACGGGGCCGCACTTGGCGCCGGGATCGCTGCTGCCAAGGGCACATATGTCATCATGGGCGACAGCGATGATTCCTATGATTTCTCAAACCTTGACCCGTTTGTGGAGGAGTTGCGCAAGGGGGCCGATCTGGTGATGGGCAACCGCTTCAAAGGGGGAATTGCGAAAAACGCGATGCCTGCGCTGCACCGGTATTTGGGCAATCCGGTACTATCGATGATCGGCAGGATTTTCTACCGCACGCCGATCGGCGACTTTCATTGCGGGCTGCGGGGCTTCAACCGTGCATCAATTCAAGGACTGCATCTGAATACACCGGGAATGGAATTCGCGTCTGAGATGGTGATCCGCTCGACGCTTTTCGGATTGGATATCAGGGAAGTGCCCACAACCCTGAAACCGGATGGCCGCACACGGCCGCCGCATCTGCGCAGTTGGCGGGACGGGTGGTTGCATTTGAAGCTGCTGTTCACTTTCGCACCTTATTGGCTGTTCTATTACCCTGGCATGACCCTCTTTGGGTTTGGGGTCATCAGCTTTGTCGCGCTGTTATTTGGGCCGGTCGCGATTGGCGGGGTCACCTTTGACGTAGCCAGCCTCATTCTTGCCAGCGCGCTTGTGCTGACGGGCTTTCAGATGGTGTGCTTCTATGCGCTTTCGCGCTTGTTTGCTGTCAGATTTAACCTGCTACCGACCTCCGATAGATTCGAAAGTCTGCGCAGCCGGATCACAGTCGATAACGCCTGCATCCTTGGAGGGGTACTCCTGTTGGTGGCCCTATTTGCAACGCTTGCCGGTGTCTTTAGCTGGGGTGCCACAGGTTTCGGAGACCTCGACCCAAGTGCGATTGTGCGTCCCGCAGCGCTGGCCGTGGTCTGCGCCTCATTGGGGGTACAAGCGATAACCACCGGATTCTTGTCGTCCATGCTGCAACAACCGATCAGGCCCGGCGTCGGATCAACGGACTAGGGCTATTGCGGCTTGCCGACCCATGTCCGATAGTCCGGGCATGGATGAAAACACCGCCCTCTCCCAAGCCATCACCGCGCGCCGCGATGATCTGATTGCGCTGACCCAAGACCTGATCCGCATTCCGACGTTGAACCCACCGGGCAGCAATTACCGCGAGATTTGCGAATATCTCGACGTGCGACTGCGGATATCCGGGTTCGAAACCGAACTGATCCGCGCGCATGGCACCCCCGGCGACAGTGAAAAATATCCCCGTTGGAATATCGTGGCCCGCCGCACGGGCAGGCAAGATGGTGATTGTGTGCATTTCAACAGTCACACCGATGTCGTCGAAGTTGGCAACGGCTGGACCAAACACCCCTTTGGCGGTGAGCTGGCTGACGGCAGGATCTACGGGCGCGGCGCGTGCGACATGAAAGGCGGGCTTGCCGCGTCGATCATTGCCGCCGAAGCCTTCATCGCCACGCATCCTGATTTTGCAGGGGCGATCGAAATATCCGGCACGGCAGACGAGGAATCAGGCGGATACGGCGGTGTCGCCTATCTGGCGGAGCAGGGTTATTTTGACCCCAGGCGGGTGCAGCATGTGATTATTCCCGAACCTTTGAACAAGGACCGCGTTTGTCTGGGGCATCGCGGTGGCTGGTGGGCGGAAATTGAGACGTTCGGCGAAATCGCGCATGGCTCCATGCCGTTTCTGGGCGACTGTGCGGTGCGGCATATGGGTGCTGTCCTGACCGCATTTGAAGACAAGCTTTACCCCGCAATGGCCGCGCGCAGGACAGATATGCCTGTTGTCCCCGAAGGCGCGCGATCTTCAACGATGAACATCAACTCGATCCATGGCGGCCAGCCTGAGCAGGATGAGGATTACACCGGTCTGCCCGCCCATTGCGTCCCAGACAGCTGTCGGATCGTGATCGACCGTCGCTTTTTGGCAGAGGAAAATATCGACGATGTGCGCGGGGAAGTGAAAGCATTGCTTGACGATCTCAAAGCCAACCGCGACCGCTTTGACTATGACCTGCGTGAAATCAATGTGGTCCTGCCCAGCATGACCGACCGCGCGGCACCCGTTGTGCAGATCGTTGCCGCCGAAATCGAAAGAGTGCTTGGCGAACCGGCTGAGTTCGTCGCCTCCCCCGGCACTTATGACCAAAAACACATCGACCGGATCGGAAAATTGAAGAATTGCATCGCCTATGGGCCGGGCATTCTGGAATTGGCGCATAAGCCGGATGAATATGTCGGCGTGGATGATATGATCGACAGTGCGCAGGTTATGGCGGGCGCGTTGAAGAAAATCCTGAAGGTTGATAGGCCGTGACATGAGAGGCATCATTGCGAAAGTCTTGCGCACGGCAACTGAGTGGGTCGCGCTCATCTGTGTGTCGCTTCTGATGATGTTTCCCGGGTCGATGATATTTTCGTTCACGTTCCCTGAAATCTTGCTGCCAATCGCCGTTTTCGTGCTGCTCTACACTTTGTTTTATTGGCTGTTGAGCTTGCTATTCAAAGAAACCTGAGACTGCCCTAGACAGCTATGTTATCTATCAAACGCACACCAGCGAGCCATGCAGCTGCAAACAACCGCGCTTGCGGTTTTGCTTTTTGCAAAAGCGATAGATCAACCCCATCGCGCATTTCCAGATAGTCGATCTTGTTAAAGCCCGCCGCCATAATCCGCGCCTCACTCTCTGGATAAATGTCGCCCATTGCGGCCCCTGCCAACAGCTTCTCGCGAAGGCTCTCCATCACCTCCGCCAAGACTGGCGCGTAAACACGCGCACGGTCAGACAACAACAGATTGCGCGACGACATCGCCAATCCGTCTTCTTCGCGGATTGTCGGGCAACCGATCACCTCAATCGGGATATCCAGGTCCATCGCCATCCGGCGCACGATCTGAAGCTGCTGGTAGTCCTTTTCCCCGAAAAATGCGAAATCGGCAGAGGTTTGCGAGAATAGCTTTGAAACCACCGTGGCCACGCCGTCGAAATGACCGGGGCGCGCTTCACCGCACAGCATATCGGTCAAGCCAGACACTGAAACGGTGGTCGCAAACCCATGGGGATAAATCTGATCGGCATCAGGGACGTAGATCAGATCAACACCGATGCTTTCCAGCTTGCGCGCGTCCGCGTCTTCGGTGCGCGGATAGTTCCTGAGATCGTCGGGGTCGTTAAACTGCATCGGGTTCACGAAGATCGTGACAATGACACGGTCGCATTTTTTGCGCGCCGCACGCGCAAGCGACAAATGCCCCTGATGCAGCGCCCCCATCGTCGGAACAACGCCGATTGTCTCGTCTGCTTTGCGCCAAATCGCTGTCTGGGCGCGCAGATCAGCGCGGTTTCTGAGAATTGGTGCAATCATGTGTGGGCCCCATCCGCAAGGCATTGCAGGTTGGATTTCTTGGCAATGGCGCGCATGGTCGTTCCCTTTTGATGAGGCTGGCAATAACAGCCAAGACGCAGGCTTTCCAGCGCGAAGGGCTTGATTTGAAACGACGTTGCGACAAGACTGATCCCAGCCACAGGGAGAGAACCATGTTTCAGCTCAAGTCAATGACCACCGCGACCGCTATCATGCTCTGCGCAGGGGCTGCGTTGGCGCAAGACAGTATCACCGTCGCCATTCAGTTGGAGCCGCCAAATCTTGATCCGACCGGCGGTGCTGCGCAGGCCATCGACAGTGTGCTTTACGCGAATGTTTTCGAGGGCCTCACCCGGTTTGACGCTGATGGTGCGATTATTCGCGGTTTGGCGCAAAGTTGGGACATTTCCGATGACGGTCTGCTCTATACTTTCAACCTTGCCGCGGGAGTGACCTTCCATGACGGCACTACGATGGACGCGGAAGATGTGAAATTCAGCCTCGACCGCGCGCGCGCTGAGGATAGCACGAACGCGCAAAAGGGTCTTTTTGCAGGGATCACCGACGTAAGCGTAATTGACCCGCTGACGGTGCAGGTGACACTTGGCCAGCCAAACGGCAATTTCCTGTTCAACATGGCGTGGGGAGATGCCGTCATTGTCGCCCCCGAGAGCATCGCGAACATCGCTTCAAATCCGATCGGCACAGGCCCGTTCACCTTTACCGATTGGGTCCAGGGTGATCGTCTGGAAATGACCCGCAATGAAAACTACTGGGGAGAAGCGCCCGCGCTGGAAACTGCGACGTTCCGTTTCATTTCCGACCCGACGGCTGCCTTTGCCGCTGTAATGGCAGAGGATGTGGACGCATTTATCGGCTTCCCTGCACCGGAAAACCTGCCGCAGTTTGAAGCTGATCCGCGTTTCCAAGTGCTCGTCGGCAATACAGAAGGTGAGACGATCCTGTCCACCAACAACAAGATGCCACCATTCGACAACCCGCTGGTGCGCCAAGCGGTGGCCCATGCCATTGACCGACAAGCCATTATTGACGGCGCGATGTTTGGCCTCGGCACACCGATTGGCACACATTTCGCACCGCATAACCCCGACTATGTGGATTTGCTGTCAAAATCACCATATGACCCGGACAAAGCGCGCGCGCTACTCGCTGAAGCCGGGTTTGCAGATGGGTTTACGACAACGCTGAAACTGCCTCCGCCATCTTACGCACGTCGTGGTGGCGAGATCATCGCGTCGCAGCTGCGTGCCGTTGGCATTGAAACCGAAGTGACCAACCTTGAATGGGCACAGTGGATTGAAGAAGTCTTTAGCAACAAGGACTTCGGGCTTTCTATCGTGAGCCACACAGAGCCGATGGACATCGGAATTTACGCCAATCCTGAGTATTACTTCCAATACGACAACCCGGAATTTCAGACTTTGATGGAAACGCTCAACGCGACAACAGATCCGGCCCAGCGTAGCGTGCTGATGGCCAAGGCTCAGACGATCATCGCGGATGATTACGTGAACGGGTATCTGTTCCAACTGGCCGTCGCGACGGTTGCAAAGGCCGATATCCAAGGGCTTTGGGTGAACCAGCCGACGGCGGCCGTTGATCTGACCGGTGTATCTTGGGCCGAATGAGATCAAAACCATGCGAAGTAGCGCCCGGCATCGCCGGGCAGCCCCCGGCCCATGGAGGGGGCTTCACACCACCCTTGGCCTGCGCATGATCTCAGGCGTCATAATCAGGCCCGAGGCACCCCAAGACCACGCAGCCATTCATCACCTCGCCCGCGATGCATTCGCACCGATGCTCTTCGCAGACGGGCGCGTTCTTCTCGGCCATCCTGCTGTCCATAACGCCACGGGTTTTGTGTCAGGCGGGCGGCTCACCTTTGGATCGCTAAACACTGATTACATGATGTATCATGGGCTGACCGGCGAGATTACGTTCGTCGATGCGCTCCAAGCGGATCATCGTCCATGATCCGCTACGCCATCGAAAGGCTCACGTCGCTGGTTCTCAGCTTGATTGTCGCGTCCATCGTGATTTTCGCAGTGATAGAGGTGATCCCGGGCGACCCCGCGGCATTCATGCTTGGCGTGAACGCGCGTCCAGACACAATTGCGGCCTTAAGAGCAGAAATGGGGCTGGATAGATCACTTTTCACACGTTATTTTGATTGGTCGACTGGATTGCTCCGCGGTGATTTCGGCCAGTCATGGACCTATAAGACCCCCGTTTCAGATCTGATCGCGGATCGGGTCTGGGTCTCTCTTCCGTTGGCTATTTACGCGCTGATCCTTTCAACCCTTATCGCTTTTCCGGCTGGTATCTATGCCGCCAGCAGGCGCGGAGGCGCAGGTGACGTAACAATCATGGGGGCCACCCAACTCGGCGTCGCCATCCCGAATTTCTGGTTCGCGATGATCCTTGTGTTGATCTTCGCCATCAACCTGCGCTGGTTCAGCGCTGGCGGATTTCCGGGCTGGGATAGTCCCGGCCAAGCGATCAAGGCGCTCACCTTGCCCGCCATCGCACTCGCGCTGCCACAGGCGGCTATCCTCGCGCGGGTCATGCGCTCATCCCTGCTGGATATGCTCGGCGAAGATTTCATCCGCACCGCCCGCGCCAAGGGGTTAAGCCGCAGGCAGGCGCTGTGGCGGCATGCGGTCCGCAACGCCTTGATCCCGGTACTGACCATCATCGGCTTGCAATTTTCATTTCTGCTGGCGGGCGGCATCATCATTGAACAGATCTTCTTTCTGCCGGGCCTTGGCCGCCTGATCTTCCAATCCATCAGCGCGCGCGACCTGATCGTCGTGGAAAGCGTGGTGATGCTTCTGGTCTTTGTCGTGATCTTGGTGAACTTCCTCGTGGACATGGCCTATGCCACCGTTGACCCGCGCTTGAGGACAAGAACTTGAACCGCAATCTTGTCATCGGCGCAGTCCTGAGCGCGATTTTTGTGTTGCTGGCTGCTATTTCATTGGTCTGGACGCCATCTGATATCGAAACACTGGATATTCCCAACAGACTGCAAACGCCCAGCCGCGCAAACCTGTTGGGCACGGACCACTTCGGGCGCGATATCCTGTCGATGGTTATGATGGGCGCGCGCACCTCGATCGCTGTCGCCTTGGTGGCCGTGGGCATTGGCATGGCGCTTGGCATTCCCTTGGGATTGCTGGCAGCCGCGCGGCATGGATCACTGTTGGATGAGGTGATTATGCGCGGCAACGACCTCGTCTTTGCCTTTCCGTCGCTGGTCATCGCGATCCTCATCACCGCCGTGTTCGGAGCATCAGCCGTCAACGCCATCATCGCCATCGGTATCTTCAACATCCCCGTCTTCGCGCGCCTTGCGCGCGGCGCGGCCCTGCCCTTGTGGGAGCGTGACTTCATCTTGGCCGCCCGCGTCTGCGGCAAATCCGCGACACGCATATCAATCGAACATATCCTGCCCAACATGACCAACCTGATGATCGTCCAAGGCACCATCCAGTTCAGCCTGGGCATTCTGGCAGAGGCCGCCTTGTCCTACATCGGCCTTGGCGCGCAACCCCCCACGGCAAGCTGGGGCCGCATGTTGGCAGACGCGCAAACGCTGGTCAGCATCGCTCCGCATACGGCGCTTGTGCCGGGCTTCGCGATATTGCTCATGGTCTTGGGTCTGAACCTGATGGGTGACGGCTTGCGCGACTGGCTTGACCCACGGATCAGGGTGACGCGGACATGAGCTTGCTGCACATCAAAGACCTCTCTCTGCGGATCGGGCAGACGCAAATTCTGCATGACATCGATCTCGATCTGGACGCGGGCGAAATCGTCGCGATCACAGGCGAAAGCGGCTCCGGGAAATCCATGACAGCGCTGTCGATCATGGGGCTTTTGCCGCATGGGTCCGAGACGACCGGAACGATCCAATTAGCAGAGGCTGATATAATGCAGACCGCAGAGTCAGCGCTTTGCGGGATGCGCGGCAATACGATGGGTATGGTGTTTCAGGAACCGATGACCGCGCTGAACCCGGTGCAAACCATCGGCGCGCAAGTCGCGGAGACGATCCTGATCCATGAAAAAACCAGCAAGGCAGATGCCCATGCGCGCGCTGCCGCGATGTTGGAGCGTGTTGGGCTAAGAGTGCCCCCAACGCGCTACCCGCATCAGCTTTCAGGTGGCCAGCGGCAGCGCGTTGTCATTGCGATGGCGATTGCCCTGCGCCCAAAACTGTTGATCGCAGATGAGCCGACAACGGCGCTCGATGTGACGACACAGGCGCGAATTCTGGCGCTTCTTCAGGACTTGGTGCGCGCATTCGACATGGGGCTTCTAATTATCACGCACGATCTGGCCGTCGTCGCCGATATTGCCGACAAAATCGTCGTGATGCAGAACGGACGCGTGGTGGAAGCCGGTGCGACGGATCATCTGCTCCAGAACATGCAGCACCCCTATACCAAGGCCTTGTTCGAGGCCTCAAACCATGCCGTTGCCCTGCCCGATGCCGACACCGAACACCGACTTCTGGCGGTGACCGATGTGGCCCGGGATTATCCCATGGCCCGAAAATCACCACTCAGCGCGCGGCCCATGTTTCGCGCGCTTTCCGACATCACATTCCAGATCAACCGAGGCGAACGCGTCGGGCTTGTGGGGGAAAGCGGGTGCGGGAAATCCACCTTGACGCGGGCCATTCTGGGATTGGAGGACGTGCAGCACGGCGCGATCACGCTTGATGGTGCCCCCGTCTTCACCGACAAAAGACCAAACCTGACCGTGCGGCGCAAAATGCAGGTGGTGTTCCAAGACCCCTACAGCAGCTTCAACCCGCGTCACCGCGTTGATCGGTTAATCACGGAACCCTTCCATCTGCTGGAAAACCCGCCAACAGGCGCTGAACGCGACGCGGCCATTGTGCGGGCTCTGAAAGATGTCGGCCTTTCATCTGCCGATGCATCGAAATACATCCATGAATTCTCTGGCGGGCAGCGCCAGCGCATTGCCATCGCGCGTGCGCTGATTATTGAGCCCGCGCTGATTATTTTTGACGAAGCCGTATCAGCCCTCGATGTGTCGGTGCGCGCCCAGGTTCTTGATCTCATTGCTGATCTGTGCCGGAAGCGGCCACTTGCCTATCTGTTTATCAGTCATGATCTCAGCGTTGTACGCACGATCACCGACAGCGTCATGGTCATGCAAGCAGGCCGGATCGTGGAGCAAGGTATAACCGATGACGTGTTCACCAACCCGCAACACAGCTATACAAAGACACTGATTGCCGCGGCACCTCAACTGCCCAAGATAGCGGTCTAACAACAAAGGATCACCCATGCGACTGGCCGGAAAAACAGCGATCGTCACAGGCGGAGGTTCAGGCTTTGGCGCAGGCATCGCACGCAAGTTTGCCGCCGAAGGCGCCAAAGTTATCGTTGTTGATGTGAATTTTGAAGCGGCCGTCGCCATTGCGAAGGAAATCGGCGGCAATGCATGGCGTTGTGATGTGTCCGAAGGCAGAGCAGTGGACGCTTTGGCCAAGGATGTGCTGGCGCAAGGCCCCCTAGATATTCTGGTCAACAACGCGGGCGTCACCCATCTGCCCAGCGCAATGGAGGACGTGACCGAGGAAGACTTTGACCGTGTCTACAACGTCAATATGAAATCCGTCTTTCTGCTTGCTCGCGCCTTCGTTCCGCACTTCAAAGAACGCAAGGCAGGGGTCATCTTGAACGTCGCCTCAACCGCTGGCGTCTCACCGCGCCCGCGACTGAACTGGTACAACGCCTCAAAAGGTTGGATGATAACGGCCACCAAGACCATGGCGGTTGAGCTGGCCCCCGAAGGCATTCGCGTAAACGCGATCAATCCGGTCGCAGGGGATACGCCCCTGCTCAAATCCTTCATGGGAGAAGACACACCAGAGATCCGCGCGAAGTTCCTTGCGACGATCCCGCTGGGTCGTTTTTCAACCCCCGAGGACATGGGAAACGCCGCCTGTTTCCTTTGCTCGGACGAAGCCAGCATGGTCACCGGCGTCGCGATGGAGGTGGACGGTGGACGCTGTATCTAAGACAGGACCGCTGAACCTGATTACCGATGTTGCTGGCCTCAAGGTTGGCAACGCGCAGGATGACAAGATCAAGACCGGCAGCACGGTCTTGATCGGCGACAAGCCATTTACCGCCAGCGTGCATGTCATGGGCGGCGCGCCCGGCACCAAGGAAACGGATCTGCTGGCCCCCGACAAGACCGTGCAAGAAGTTGATGCGCTGGTGCTGTCTGGCGGATCGGCCTTTGGGCTTGATGCCTGCTCTGGCGTGATGGACGGGTTGCGCGCAATGGGGCGTGGGTTTGCAATTGGTCAAATGAACATCCCGGTTGTGCCCGGTGCCATCGTATTTGACCTCATCAATGGCGGCGATAAGGGCTGGGATGAAAACCCTTACCGCGCTTTGGGGAAACAAGCGCTCGACGCCGCGACATCTGATTTTCTCATTGGCAGCGCTGGGGCCGGGACAGGTGCCAACGCTGCGATGCAAAAAGGCGGACTTGGGTCGGCGTCTTTGGTTCTACCGGATGGCACGACGGTCGGTGCCTTGGTGGTGGTCAATGCACTGGGCAGTGTGACAACACCGGGGGATACCCATTTTTGGGCAGCGCCTTTTGAAATGGACGCGGAGTTCGGTGGCGCTGGCCCAGACCCGAAGGCAGGACAAGTCCAACCGCAACCTAGCCGCAAAGAACGCGCGATGATGTTGCAGGCGACCGCCGCGTCAAACACGACCATCGCGATTGTGGCCACGGATGCGACACTGACGAAAACGCAGTGCCATCGGCTCGCCGTGACGGCGCATGACGGGATGGCGCGCGCGATTGTACCAGCACATACGCCTTTGGATGGGGATTTGGTTTTTGGCGTGTCGACCGGAAAGGATGCGCCTGTCGATCAATCCCAGTTCCGCGATATCGCCGCCGCCACAGCGGTGTGTCTAAGCCGGGCAATCGCGCGCGGCGTCTATGCGGCGACACCCGCCGAGGGCGATCTATTGCCGACATATCAGGAAATGAACCCGAAACCTTAGGCGTCGAAGGCGCCGCTATAGATGTCGGAGGGGATCATTCCGCCTGACGCCACCAACGCGCCCAAACGCCCGAGTTCATCCGCGCATTTCGCACCTGCACCATTGCCTGCGGTCAGCGCCATCAAACGATCTGTCTGGTGGTAAATCAGCGGGTTTCCATGCGGCGTGAAGCAAGTTGCGCAGCTGCCCGTCGTGACAGCTTTGAATGACAGGTCGGGCATCAAGCCGGTCAAAAAATCCGCAAGAAACGCGCCAACTTCGGGGTCTCCGTCGGTGCGAAACCAGTCCTTCATTTCGGCCACGCTCTGCAATTCGTGGTCAACAGGATCACCACCGATCTTGATATAGGTCTTGCCATTGGGGTAGCGGACGGGGGGCAGAATATACGGATCCGTGACCAGATTGGGCGTTATGTAGACAACAGATGGCATATCACGCAAACGTGCGGCCTCTGCCTCGTCGAGCTCAAAGAAGGCAATCGTGCGCCCATAGACTTTCAGCGGCAAAGGCGCTGGCAAGAGGCCTTCGGCTTTGGAAAACGCGCCGCAGGCAACGATGGCTTTTGCGCCTGCGATGACTTGCCCGTCCGCGCAATGCGCCTGCACAGCCTGCGCGCTCTCGATCAGCCGCGTGACTTCAGTGCGATGAACCACCGCCCCGGCACGTGCCGCAAGTAACATCTCTGCTTCGACATGGGCACGGGGATCGATCCAACCCGCTTCTTCAGCCTCATAAAGCGCGAGGATGCCACCCGGGAAATCGAAATAGGGGAACCGCGCGCGCAAGGCATCGCCGCGCAAGGCATCATGTTTCACGCCATCCGCTAACGCGTTTTGCTGCGCCGTCTGGATAAAATCACTGCCCGCCCCAGCCTCTGGCCCCGCAATAATTGCCCCAACAGGTGCAAAGAACGACTGACCGCTTTGTTCTTCCAACTGCGCGTAGCGCCCAATGGCGGCTTGCGAAAAGCGGCCCCAGTTCTGACGGCGGTCTATCTTACGCGTAATCCGCGCGGCGTCGTAGTGGCTGGCAAAGACGCCGTCGTGATCGGACTTCAACGCGGGCTCCGCAGGGCCAATCAACGCCACGCGCGCCCCGTCCTCGGCCAGATGCCGGGCGGCGGCGCTGCCCATGAGACCGGCACCGATGACGATGACATCATAGATCAAAGAACGAATGGCTCCAGCATCACCCGTTTGCCCAGCGTCAACGCATCCGCGACGTGCAACATCGGCGATAGGTCCACCTCAGACTGACCCTGCTCTACTAGTTCCGCCATCCGCGCGTAAAGTGCGGGATATTCTGCACGAGGTCCGACCACAGCCTCAACACCGTCGATGACCAATCGCGCGCCGCCATCATGCAGGTTCAGTGTAGCCTGCGTCGTCTCGACAGTGATATCCCAGCTTTGCGGGCCTTCTTGCCGCCAGTCGAAATCCCCTGTCACGTTCTGTGTCCATTGCATTTGCGCCGCTATCGGCGTGTCGCAGTTGGAGGGGTAAAACAACTCCGCAGAGCGCAAATGGATCGGCATCGGCAAAATCTCGGTAATGATCGAAAGCGCGTTGCTGCCGGGGTCAAAGACCCCCATGCCGCCCGGTTCAAACACCCAGTTCTGACCCGGATGCCAGCGGCGCACGTCTTCTTTCCAACTGATGTGGGCGGCTGTGATCTCTTTGTCAGCAAGCCAAGCCTTCGCAGGCGCAACCCCTTCAGCCATCCGGCTATGCCACGTCGTATAAAGCGTCACGCCGGCCGCCTTCGCCATATCGGCAAGGGCATGCACCTCTGCCAAGGTCGCACCGGGGGGCTTTTCGAGCATCACATGCCGACCCGCCGCGATCGCCTTGGCCGCATAGCCGTAGCGCGGCACTGGCGGCAGGCAGAGTGAGATGACATTGACGTCTGGCCGCTCCGCCAGCATCTGCTCGAAATCAGTGTAGGCTGGGACCCCATCAACGGTTCCCGCACGGCTCACCGTTGCGGCAAGCTCCCATGCGTCGCTGCCATTGATTGCGGGCACGTGCTGATCGACAGCAATCTTGCCGATCCCAACCAGACAAATGGCAGTCATCAGTGTGCTTCCTTACCAACGGCATTGCCGCGGTGACCAACAAGGAAATCAAAATCAGCGCCAGTATCAGCCCCCATCACGCGATCATGGTAGAGCATTGCATAGCCGCTTTCAGGCCGCGGGTTCGCGCCTGATTTCTCGGCCGTCCAAGCGGCCATCCGCGACGCCAGTTCCTCATCCGTGATATCAAGATGGATACGGCGGCCAGCAACATCGAGCTCAATGATGTCCCCATCTTGGACAACCGCAAGCGGGCCACCAACCGCGGCCTCAGGCGAGGTATGCAAAACGACCGTACCAAAAGCCGTCCCGGACATACGCGCATCCGAAATCCGCACCATATCGGTGATCCCCTTCTTAAGGATCTTTGGGGGCAGGCCCATGTTGCCCACCTCTGCCATGCCCGGATAGCCGCGCGGACCGCAGTTTTTCAGGACCATCACGCAGGTCTCATCAATATCGAGATCATCGTCGTTGATACGCGCCTTGTAGTCGTCGATATCCTCAAACACGACGGCACGACCTGTGTGCTGCATCAACTCCGGTGTGGCTGCAGAAGGCTTAATCACCGCACCACCGGGCGCCAGATTACCGCGCAGCACAGCAATACCACCCGATTGGGTCAGCGCCTTTTCAACGGGCAGGATCACATCCTCATTCCAGTTCTTGACGTTCTTGACCTCATCCCACATGGACCCGCCCGACACGGTCAGAGCATCTTTGTGCAACAACCCAGCTTCGCCCAGCCGCTTAATCACGACGGGCAGACCGCCAGCATAGAAGAATTCCTCCATCAGGTATTTGCCGGACGGCATCAGGTTCACGATTGTGGGAACATCACGACCCAGACGATCCCAGTCATCGAGTGTCAGTTCCACACCTTTGGTCCGCCCTGCCATCGCGAGCAAGTGAATGACTGCATTGGTCGAGCCGCCAATCGCGGCATTCGTGCGGATCGCGTTTTCAAAAGCATCCTTGGTCATGATGTCGGATGGCTTCAGGTCATCCTTGACCATATCGACAATCCGGCGACCGGTCAGATGGGCCATCACGCGGCGGCGGCTATCAACCGCAGGGATCGCAGCATTGCCAGACAAGGCCATGCCCAGCGCCTCAGCCATAGAGGCCATCGTGCTCGCGGTGCCCATCGTGTTGCATGACCCCGGTGAGCGGGACATCGAGGCCTCAGCCTCAACAAATTCTTCCGCAGTCATTTCGCCTGCGCGCACGGCTTCTGAGAACTTCCAAAGGTGGGTGCCGGAACCCACACGCTCACCGCGGAACATGCCGTTCAGCATCGGCCCGCCTGAAACAACGATAGCGGGCAGATCAACCGAAGCAGCACCCATCAAGAGCGCGGGCGTCGTCTTGTCGCAGCCAGCAAGCAAAACCACGCCGTCCATGGACTTGCCGCGGATCGCCTCTTCGACGTCCATTGCGCATAGATTGCGATACATCATGGCGGTCGGGCGCAGACTGCTTTCGGCAGGTGAGAATACAGGAAACTCAACAGGAAACCCGCCCGCTTCATAAACGCCAAACTTCACCTTCTCGGCCAGGTCACGCAAATGCGCGTTACAGGGAGTTAACTCTGACCAGGTGTTGCAAATCCCAATCACAGGGCGGCCATCCAGCAAATCCGCCGGCAAACCTTGGTTCTTCATCCATGAGCGGTGATAGATCGCATCCTTGCTTGAACCCCCAAACCACTCTTGCGAACGCAATTTGCGGGGCCATTTGGCGGGCTTGAATGTCATATTCAGACTTCCTTTGAAGGTATGTTTGCGCCATCAATACCCCGCAGCCTCATCAATTCCAAGGAGCCGTCATGAATACGCATCCACAAAACATGACCCATTGGGCCGAACGCGTTGACCTTGCCGCGGCGTTTCGGTGGACCGCGCGGTTGAACATGCATGAAGGCGTCGCCAACCATATCAGTCTGGCGATCAATGATGATGGCACCAGGTTCCTGATGAACCCCAATCAGATGCATTTCAGCCGGATCAAGGCCAGTGATATGATCGTGGTGGACGCCAATGACCCCGATACGCTGAAAGGGCCAAATGCGCCTGATCCGACCGCTTGGGGGCTGCATGGCGGCATGCACCGACTGGTGCCACACGCACGCTGCGCGATGCATGTGCATTCCATCTTCGCGACTGTTCTGGCCTCGCTGAAAGACAGCCGCCTGCCGCCGATCGATCAAAACTGCTGTACGTTCTTCAATCGCTACGTGATCGACGAAGGCTATGAAGGGCTGGCATTTGAAGAGGAAGGCGAACGCTGCGCGTCCCACTTCACCGATCCAAGAAAGAAGGTGATGATCATGGGCAACCATGGGGTGCTCGTAATCGGGGATACCGTGGCAGAGACCTTCAACCGGATGTATTATTTTGAACGCGCCTGTGAAACCTACATCCGCGCATTGCAAACCGGGATGGAACTGCGTGTTCTGTCGGAAGAAATCGCCGAAAAGACCGCGCAGGAACTTGAAGGCTACCCTGAACAAGACCAGCGGCATCTGGCCGAACTCAAGGCTATTCTCGATGATGAGGGTGCAAATTATGCATCTTGATGAAATGATTGCGCAAACAAAGGATAAGTAAATGACCCCAACCTACGACGAATTGCTCAACCATAAATGGGGGTTGGTATCAATTGGCCTTGGCGCATGTGCACTGGTTGTGACAATGGTGGTGATGTTCGGTGGGCCTTTCGGACCGCAAGACAGCGTTGGAACGTCCATTGGAAAGATTATCGGTGAGATCAGTGTTTCCGCATTCAACACCGTACGTGGCAACGAATTGCCGCCACCGGAAGCGGCGGCATGGGATCTTGACCGTATCTTGTTGGTCACCGGTCCGATCTTAGCCATCTTGGCGATTGTCACCGCGATCGTTTCGGCCTTTTGCCGCGATCCCTGGCGGCTGCCAACCTACGGGGCCGTTCTGGGAATTGGCGCAATTGCGATCCAAGTCATCTGGTGGATCGTGCTGATTATCGCTGGCGCGCTCATTCTGGTGTCGATCATCGAAAACGGCCCCAGCTTTCTGGAATAGCGTCAAGCTTTTCTGAAGATCACAAGGCGGGCCATGTCGTTGCGGTGCCACTCATCCGCGCAGTCGTCATAGATGCGAGCGTCACGGGTTCTTTGCCATCTTGAAATGCTATCACAGGTTCACGCATTCTCAAGTGCTCAGGCGGCAAGCACCTTTGGCATGGCGACCTGATCCAACTGTCGGTCCAACAAAGGTTCGATGCCTTCGGCGAGGATATTTCCGGCCAAAAGAAGGTCACCCCTTTTCGCCACAACGGACAAAAAGGGGCTTCTTCCGGCATGGCCATCGGCGTCCCCGCCTGTACCACACAAACCAAGTTGCCACTTTGTGGTTAACAATTCATTGCTTCTTTTGGCCGGAAATATCCTCGCCGAAGGCACCCGACCGCCACAAAACGGACAAGGGCTTGCGTGGCACTATGTATTCCGCCAACAAGATGGCCATGACGCAGACACTCCTTTCATTCGGGCACGGTTACAGCGCACGTGCATTGTCCCGCATTCTGTTACCGCAGGATTGGCGGATCATCGGGACCACACGGTCAGAGGACAAAGCGCCACGTCTGATGAATGAGGGGGTAGAGCCGCGCATCTGGCCGGGTGCGGACATGATCCCGGCACTCAATGCGGCGACGCATCTTCTGATCTCTGCATCACCGGACGATGCCGGCGATCCGGTTCTGGCCGAACTACGCGCGCAGATTGCGAAACGCGCGGACCAGTTTACGTGGGTCGGATACCTGTCCACGACCGGCGTTTACGGCGACCATCAGGGGGGTTGGGTTGATGAAAACACGCCTCTGACGCCCAGCACAAGCCGCGGCATCGCGCGGGTGAAGGCCGAAGCGGACTGGGCCAGTATTGATGGCCTGCCGCTGCATATATTCCGACTGGCGGGCATTTACGGCCCCGGTCGGGGGCCATTTTCAAAGGTCCGCAATGGCACGGCACGCCGCATTATCAAAAGGGGTCAGGTTTTTAGCCGTACCCATGTGGCCGACATCGCGCGTATCCTTGCCGCCTCGATCGACAAGCCCAACCCCGGCGCAGCCTATAACGTTTGCGACAATGACCCTGCGCCTCCTGAGGACGTGATTGCCTATGCCGCAGAACTATTGGGGTTGCCGATCCCGGAAGCCGTCGATTTTGAAACCGCGGATATGTCCCCAATGGCGCGCAGCTTTTATGCGGAGAGCAAGAAGGTACGCAACGACCGGATCAAGGATGAACTGGGGATTGAATTGCTGTATCCCGATTATCGGAGCGGGCTCAGGGCGCTACTGGCGCAGGAAATCGGTGCCTGACACCCCAGGCAATCGCCGCATAGACCAGCAAGATGAAAAGTGCCGCGCCAAAGTAGGTGCCGTAGACCGTGATACGCTCTGCCAATTCCAGATTATTCAGGAACGGATAGGGCAAGCCGCTGGTGATTGACCCGGAAGGGCTGGTACCCAGAGGCTGTAAAACAAATTCCCCCCAGGCAATATACGCGCCAATCACACCAACCAGCCAAAGCGCAGCACGCCCCAGACTTCGGAAGCTGCGGTGAACGAAGACGGCATCGACGACCTGCAAGAGCGGTCCGAATAGATGCAAATAGATCTCAAGATGCCAAGCGGACAATGCGCCATCGTCGTTCACAGAAAACGGGTCGGCGAGGTAAAGCCGCCAGTACAAGATCACGACCATCGTGTTCACCACGGCCGTCATGCTGACAAGACCATCCCAGCGCCTCTCCGACCGGCCTTCTTCGATGGCCATCATGCGGCTGAACGCAAAGAAGCTGAAAAACAGCGCCCAGATCGTCAAGAAGCGGAACGGGCCTGCAAATTGATCCCAGCCCCCGAAAATCACCGTGCGAATGCAATAGCCGGCAGCAAGGAGAAAGGCTGTCCAACGAAAGATCAAACGCGGGTTAACTGTCATCAAGGGCTCACTTTTTGCGCATGATTTGCGCACAATCGATTGGCAACGCCAAGCATTGCCACGTAGCGGTCTCTTCACGTGCCGATGCGGCACAATCCGTCCATATCAAAGTCCTTGAAGCACCCAAGAACCATATCTCAAATTAGATATCGGGGGCAGCCACAAGGTGCGCGCGGGATTGCGCGTACTAGGCCCGCTTTTCCAGCGTCGCAACACCCATCACCTCCAGCACCTTCGCCTCAATATGTTCGGCATTCATGCCCGCCGCATCGTACATCGCCTGCGGGCTTGCCTGATCGATGAACGTATCCGGCAACACCATCGACCGGAACTTCAGCCCCTGATCGAAAACGCCTTCATCTGACAGAAGCTGGGCCACATGCGAACCAAAGCCGCCGACAGCGCCCTCCTCAACAGTGATAAGCGCATCGTGGTCTGCGGCCAATTTCAGGATCATGTCGCGATCCAGCGGCTTGGCAAAACGAGCATCAGCAACAGTTGGCCGGATGCCCTTCGCCGCCAGCGCCTCACAAGCCTTTGTGACTTCTTGCAAGCGCGTGCCAAACGATAAAATGGCCACCTGTGCGCCTTCGCGGATCATCCGACCTTTGCCGATTTCCAGCAATTCGGGGTTTTCCGGCATCTCAACACCAACGCCTTCACCGCGCGGGAAGCGGAAAGCAATCGGACCCTCATCATAGGCGGCAGCGGTGGCGACCATGCACACCAGTTCTGCCTCATCGGCAGCGGCCATCACCACGAAGCCGGGCAGGTTGGCCAAAAATCCGATATCGAAAGACCCCGCATGGGTCGCCCCGTCAGCACCTACCAGCCCCGCGCGGTCAATCGCAAATCGAACAGGCAGGCGCTGGATTGCCACGTCATGCACAACCTGATCGTAGCCGCGCTGCAAAAACGTCGAGTATAGCGCGCAGAACGGTCGCATCCCCCCCGCCGCAAGCCCCGCGCTAAAGGTCACGGCATGTTGCTCTGCGATGCCCACATCAAAGCAACGGCTGGTATAACGCTGCATGAATTTCGCCAGACCAGTGCCGTCGGGCATCGCGGCGGTTACGGCACAAATCTTGCTGTCCGCAGCGGCCAGCGTGCAAAGAGTCTCAGAAAACACAGAGGTATAAGACGGCGCATTGCTCGGTGCTTTTTTCTGCTCGCCTGTGATGACATCAAACTTCGCAGTCGCATGGCCCTTGTCACTGGCGGTTTCAGCCGGGCCGTATCCCTTGCCCTTCTTCGTAATCGCATGAATTAAAATCGGACCGTCCGCACGCGTCTTGACAGTGCGCAGGACCGAAAGCAGCTGCGCCATGTCATGCCCGTCAATCGGGCCGAGATAGGAAAATCCAAGCTCTTCGAAAAGCGTCCCGCCGACCGTCATATGCTTGAGAACATCTTTGGCGCGCTTGGCGCCTTCGCGGAAGGGTTCCGGCAAAAGCGACACGGCACCTTTGGCGGCGGCTTTGAATTCCTGAAATGGCTCCCCCGCATAAAGACGGGACAGATAGGTGGACATCGCACCGGTTGGCGGGGCAATCGACATTTCATTGTCGTTCAGGATCACGATCAGCCGCTTGCCCAGATGGCCCGCGTTATTCATCGCCTCATACGCCATGCCCGCAGACATCGCGCCATCCCCGATCACGGCAATCGCGTCGCCACCTTCACCCCCCAAATCACGGGCCACCGCAAAGCCCAGCGCTGCCGATATTGAGGTGCTTGAATGCGCCGCCCCAAACGGATCATAGGGGCTTTCAGAGCGTTTGGTAAAACCACTCAACCCGCCTTCCATACGCAGCGTGCGGATACGGTCACGCCGACCGGTCAAAATCTTGTGCGGGTAACACTGGTGCGAGACATCCCAGATGATCTTGTCCTTGGGCGCATCAAAGACGGCGTGCAAGGCAACGGTCATTTCCACCACGCCAAGACCGGCCCCCAAATGGCCACCGGTCTTGGACACGGCCGCGATCGTCTCAGCCCGCAATTCATGCGCGAGCTGGCTCAGCTCCGCATCAGACATGAATTTCATATCATCAGGCGTGGTCACGCGGTCAAGGGTCGGCGTATGGGGTTGGTCTGACATGGTCGACCCTTCTTAATGTGTCCGCGCAATGACAAAACGCGCAGCTTCTTTCAATGTCTCGGCATCATCGCCGTAGGGAGATAGCGCATCGCAGGCCTCCTCCACCAGTGACGCTGCGCGGTTTTTCGCCCCATCCAGCCCCAAAAGGGAAACAAAAGTGGCCTTGCCAGCCGCGTGATCCTTGCCAACGGCCTTGCCGACGACCGACGCATCGCCTGTCACGTCAAGCACATCATCGGCAATCTGAAAGGCAAGACCCAATGCATTGCCGTATGTCGTCAGCGGTTCGCGCTCTGCTTCGGCCATGCGTGGGCCAACAAGCGCCGACCAGGAAATCAGCGCACCAGTCTTGCCAGCCTGAAGGGCAATGATCTGATCCAGACTAAGCGGTTCTTTCGCGGTCTCTGCGGCCATATCAGCCGCCTGCCCGCCGACCATGCCGCGCACGCCTGCTGCATTGGCAAGGGTTATGACCAAGTTCAGCTTGGGGCGCAGCGGACATTCTGCCTGCGCCAGCAATTCAAAGGCCAGCGCCTGCAAACCATCGCCAGCAAGCACGGCGGTCGCCTCGTCCCACTTCTTGTGCACGGTCGGCTGGCCACGGCGCAATGCATCATCATCCATACATGGCATATCATCATGCGCCAAAGAATAGGCGTGGATGCATTCAATCGCGGCAGCAGCACCGGCGACAGCAACAGGATCGATCTTATGGAGGCGCGCGGTTTCCAGAACCAGGAATGCACGCAAGGCCTTGCCACCAGCGACGGCATAGAGCATCGCCTCAGGCACATCGCCTTCCAACCCCGAAAGCGCAAACCCGATCCGCGCTTCGGCAACGCGGCCCGCATATGCCAATGCATCCTTCAACGGTCGGCGCTGCGGCACAGTCAGGGTCTTGCCGCCCGCGTCAGCCATCCAAAGGCGCCGTACCCTTGGGCGCACCACCCTCACCCAAAGTAATCTTGGCCACCTTCTCTTCGGCTTCCTTCAACTTGGCTTCGCAACGGGCTTTCAAGGCCGCACCCCGTTCATAGAGGGCAATGCTATCGTCCAAAGCGACATCACCGCGCTCCAACTGACCAACGACAGTTTCCAACTCTTTGATCGCGTCTTCAAAACTCATCTTCTTTACGTCAGTCATCGGCCTCTTTCCTCCAATACGTGTACATGGGCCGCCGCAGAGGCGCCAAGTGCGGTCAAGTCATACCCCCCTTCAAGGCTCGATACCAGCCGACCCTGACAATGCTGATCGGCCAAATCACACAAGCGGGCGGTGACCCAGGCAAAGTCCTCCGTGGTCAGGTTCATACCTGCAAGTGGATCAGCCTCATGGGCGTCAAACCCAGCGGAGATGATAATCATTTGCGGGGAAAACGCATCAAGCCGGGGTAGTATAATTCGGTCATACACATCGCGAAATGATTTGCTGCCCGTCCCCTCAGGCAAGGGGACGTTCAAGACATTGTCAACGCCCACTTCATGGGCAGCACCCGTACCGGGATAGAGCGGTGACTGATGGGTGGAACAGAACAGGATGCGCGGGTCGTCCTCCACCAGGTCTTGCGTACCATTGCCGTGATGCACATCGAAATCGACAATCGCGACGCGGTCCAACCCGAAATGGTCCAATGCGTGCTTGGCACCAACAACGACGGACCCAAAGAAACAAAAGCCCATCGCGGTCTGGCGCTCTGCATGGTGACCGGGTGGGCGCACAGCTGCAAACGCATTGCTGACTTCACCACCCAGAACCATATCCACAGCGCGCACGACCGCACCGGCAGCACGGTAGGCCGCAGTCAACGTGCCGGGCGACATATGCGTATCGGCATCCAACGACCGCCAGCCAGCTTCCGGAGCAGCCGCAGTGATTGCATCAATATGCGCTTTGGGATGGGCGCGCAGCAAATCATCCGCCGCCACCAAAGGGGCTTTCACACGCTGCAAATCCATCCCCTCAAGGGCATTCAAAACAGCATCAAGGCGGGCCACTTGCTCCGGATGACCGGGCGGGGTCACGTGGTCAAAGCAATCTTCATGGGTAATCAAAGCAGTTGTCATGAGGTCAATGAACCCGTTTCAGCGTCGCACCACAACCTTCTTCGGAGCATAAATATCCCCGCCGGAGGCACAAAAGTCAGCGCGCAGCGCTTTACTCAGGCGCCAACATATACCCGGCGCCACGAACAGTCTGCAAATAACGGGGTTGCTTGGGATCAACCTCAATCTTGCGGCGTAAACGGGTGATCTGCACATCCACCGCACGTTCCTGCGTTTGCCCGCCAGAGCGGCTGAGTTCTTCAACCAATCGCGCCCGGGTCACTGCCTCGCCGGGGCAACCAGAGAAGATCCGCATCAATTGGCTTTCGGTCGCTGTCAAACGCACCAGCTCTTCGCCCTGCCACATCTCGCCGCGCGCGATGTCATAGCGCACCGGCCCCATATTCAGGACCTTGGGCAAGACCACAGCAGGCTCAGTCGCAGGAACGCGGCGCAGGATGGCGTTGATACGCAACAGCAATTCCTTGGGCTCAAACGGCTTGGCCAGATAGTCATCCGCACCTGCCTCCAGGCCCGTAATCCGATCATCGGTGTCGCCCTTGGCCGTCAGTAACATAATTGGCGTCGTGATCGTTTGGCGCAGGTCACGGCAAAGCGACATCCCGTCCTCACCCGGCATCATCACGTCAAGGACGATCAGGTCAAATTCCAGCCCGGACAAAATCCGGCGCGCATGTGCCGCGTCGCGCGCAGTCGAGACCAGAAAGCCCGAACGCATCAGGAATTTCTGCAAAAGCCCGCGAATACGCTCATCATCATCAACAATCAGGAGGTGGGCGTCATCACTGTTCATTCCGGTCTGTCCTTCATGGCCTCATAGTGGCGGCGGGCTTCTTCATTCATCATAGCCTCCAAAACCTGACGAAAGCCAGCAACGGCAGCAGGCCCGGCCGCGCGATAGGCCGCGCGCATACGATCACGTTGTGCGTCTGACAAGGCACGCTCCAACGCCGCACCCTCTGGCGTCAGATGCAAATGGCGTTCACGCTTGTCACGCTGTCCCACGGTGCTGTCCACCAAACCGTCTTCGATCAGTGTGCGCAACACACGATTAAGCGATTGTTTTGTAACGCCAAGGATCGAGAGCAGGTTATTGACCGTCGTGCCCGGACTGCGGTGGATAAAGTGGATCGCACGGTGGTGCGCCCGTCCGTAGGATTTCTCGGCCAGAATGCGATCAGGATCAGCGGTAAACCCGCGATAGGCAAAGAACATCGCCTCAATACCCTTGCGCAACTGCTCATCCGTCAAAAACAACAGGCTTTGGCCTGTCTGCGGCGGCACAGTGTCACTCATCCTCGTCCTCCCGTGGTCTTGCCACGACAATACGTCAGCTTTGTTGACATTCCAAGAATCAATGCTTAGAGAAAACCACAATCTACGCAATAATATGTCCGAAACGGACCTACTTACGTAACAAATGCAAATATCGACGGAGACTGACATGGCTGGCGCATATGACGATAGAGACGGGAAAATCTGGATGGACGGCCAGTTGGTCGAGTGGCGCGACGCCAAAGTCCATATCCTCACACATGCCATGCACTATGCGTCATCCGTATTTGAGGGCGAACGGTGTTATTCCGGCAAGATCTTCAAATCGCGTGCGCATTCCGAACGCCTTATCAAGTCCGGCCAGCTCATCGATTTTGACATTCCCTACACGGTTGATGAAATCGAAACCGCCAAGCAAGCCGCGCTCGATGCCAACGGTCTGACGGACGCCTACGTCCGTCCGGTTGCATGGCGCGGTGCAGGCGAAGACATGGGCGTCGCCTCCGCCAGGAACCCTGTTCATCTCGCCGTCGCGGTTTGGGAATGGGGCAATTATTATGGCGACGCAAAGATGAAGGGCGCCAAGCTCGACATCGCGAAATGGAAGCGCCCTAGCCCTGAAACCGCACCATCACAGGCAAAAGCGGCTGGTCTTTACATGATTGCAACGATGTCCAAGCACGCAGCCGAGGCCAAAGGGTGTTCTGACGCGATGATGTTCGACTATCGCGGCTATGTCGCCGAAGCGACCGGTGCCAACATATTCTTCGTCAAAGACGGCGAAGTGCATACACCGAAAGCTGATGCTTTCCTGAACGGCATCACCCGCCAGACCGTTATCGGCATGTTGCGTGACAAGGGCCTGCAGGTGCATGAGCGCGTGATTATGCCCGAAGAGCTCGAAGGATTTGAGCAATGCTGGCTGACAGGCACCGCGGCTGAGGTCACGCCGGTCGGTCAAATTGGCGACTACAACTTCGAGGTCGGCACAATCACCCGCGAAATTTCAGAAGATTACGAGAAGCTGGTTCGCGCGTAATCCTATCCAAGATCAAGACATACAGGGGCGCCTCGGCGCCCCTTTTGGCAGGCGGGATCGAATCTTCCATCCCTGAATTGTGGCCCTAACGTGCCATAATCTTTGCTTCTTTCGCCAACTCGTGCCACATTTGGTTGATCGTTTTGTCTGGGCGATCAATGGGATGGTTTTTGGGGTAAGCGTTTCCAATAGCGTGCCAATAAAAACGCGATCAAGGCGGACCTCAACAAAGTTCGGTCCTGTTTGCTTGGCAACCTGTGTCTGTAGTGAGTTAGTATTGGCTGTACCCAAAAGAGCATGATTACATCGAACAACAAAAACGCACCGCCACGTGCACACCGGGCAAATGTGTCCGAGAGCGAGGTGAAGCTGCGTCGTCTTTTGCGCGATGCCCCGCAAGATCTCTGGCTTGATACCATTCGCCGAACACGCAGCGATGCGCATAATGGCCTGATCTACTGGATGCTGAACCAGCCTGAATGCGACTTTGCTATCGCAGCCCATGCGTTTTACCGCGCCAATCCCGCCTTGCAACTCGAAAACCCCAAACCGCTTTCCGTGCGCCCAGGCCCGGACAATCTTTTTGCGGTTGTCTTGGTGAATTGGGATACAGGGTTTTTTCGCGGGCATACGCTCAAGGTGGAACCGGTCGATGCGCACCCCCGTGTGGTGGCCCGGCTGAACGAAAAGATCAACCTCACGCCGCGGGCCGAATTGCCCTACACTATTCCGCGCAAGCTGCTCCATCCCGAAGGGGGGGAGCCTGCGCATCTGTCCCAGCACCTGTCCCCTGATGATGTGCCCTATCTCTGGGCGCTCTACGCTGATCTTGGATTGCGCGTGCCTGACACTGCGCCGGGGTTCCCGCGCAAGGTTGGAAAAGCAAAGGGCCTTTGGAAACGGGTCGGGTTCGGGACGCGGTAATCAGCCGCCGATATTGCCTGTCGCCTTGCGTTGCTGGGCGCGCTGCAACCCCAGCTTTCTTTCGCGCCAAATAATCAGCACCCCCGCCAAAATCACGATCGCTGCACCGATCAGCATCGTGGTCGTCGGGACTTCATCAAAGATGAAATAGCCGATCAACAGCGCGAGGATCATTGACGTATAGTCGAACGGTGCAACCAGTGAGGCATCGGCGAAACGGTAGCTTGATGTGAGCAAAATCTGTCCGATCCCGCCCAGCAACCCCGCCATTACCAACATCAGTGCAACCTGCCACTGTGGCATGACCCAGCCCCAAGGCAGCGTAAACAGCGCCATCACCGACGAGGTGACCGTGAACCAGAACACGATCGCCGCCGTGCCTTCTGTCGCGACCAGCTTGCGCACAAAAACCTGCGCCAAGGCGGCCAGAACCGCACCCATCAGCACCACAATCGCTCCGAGCGTTTCAGACGTGTCCAAGCCGCTACCAACCGAAAGTCTTGGCGACAGAACGATTAAAACCCCCACCATGCCCAACGCAACCGCCGACAATCGAAATGCACGCACGTCCTCGTTCAGAAACATCGCGGCAAAGATCACCACCAACAAAGGCGCCGCATAGCCAATCGCCGTGACTTCTGGCAGAGGCAGCAATCCAAGACCTGTAAAGCCAAGCCCCATCGCCGATGTCCCAATCAGCCCGCGCCAGAAATGCCCCATCGGATTCCTGGTTTTCCACCCATCCCGCAGTTCATGCCGGATCGCGAGCCAGCCCAGAATGATGGGCAAGGCAAAGAACGACCGAAAGAACACCGCCTGCCCGGGTGGCACATCGGCAGAGGCTGCCTTGACCAGACTGGCCATGCCCATGAACATGCAAACCGACAACACTTTGAAAACGATGCCCCGGAGTGGTTGCATAATGATCCCCTTTGCCCGGCAACCTATGCCTCAAATGAAAATGACTAAAGGTCTTTTCACTTGCTTATGGCTGGCGTTAGGGTATGCGAAATAAACAGCAGGTAAGAAAAGCTATATGCCAGATACAGATCACGCCACCGCAAACATGAAGCCCCGCGATTGGGTCCAGATCCTGGCAAAATACCGCGAGCCAAGCAATTGGCGCAGCAGCTTTGAACTGGCGATCTCTCTGATCCCGTTCGTTGTGCTTTGGGCGCTGGCCTATTGGGTCGCGCAATATAGTTATTTTGGTGCTTTTGTGATCTCCGCCGCCAATGGGCTGTTCTTGTTGCGGTTGTTTTGGATCCAGCATGATTGCGGGCACGGGTCATTTTATGGCAACCGCAATGTATCCGACTGGGTCGGGCGGGCTTTGGGTGTCATGACGCTCACGCCATATGACGTGTGGCGGCGCACGCATTCGATCCATCACAGCCATGCGGGCGATCTTGACCAGCGCGGCATTGGAGACGTGATGACGCTGACGGTTGAAGAATACCATCAACGGACGCGTTTCGGGCGCCTGCTCTACCGCGCTTATCGGCATCCGCTGGTGATGTTCGGCCTTGGCCCGACATATATCTTCATGCTGCAAAACCGGGTTCCGTTGGGCTTGTCGGGCGGCAAATACTGGCTCAGCGCGATGGGTACGAATGCTGCAATCGCGGCGATCCTGGGGATCATTGTCTATTTTGGCGGCTTTCAGGCCCTGTTTCTGATTTTCCTGCCGACAACGCTGATTGCTGCATCAATCGGTGTTTGGCTGTTCTACGTCCAGCACCAGTTTGAGACGACCCAGTGGGATGTGAAAGAAGACTGGCAACTGCATGACGCAGCGCTGCATGGCAGCTCTCACTACGATCTGCCACCGATCCTGCGCTGGTTCACAGCCAACATCGGCATTCACCACGTGCATCACCTCTATAGCCGGATCCCGTTCTATCGCCTGACAGAGGTTCTGCGCGATCACAACGAACTGGTTGAGGTGAGCCGCATGACAATCGGGCAAAGCATCAAATGCGCGAGCCTTGATCTCTGGGATGAAAAATCGCGCCGTCTGGTGTCTTTCGCAACGGCACGAAAACTGGCGGCCTAGCCTGGTTGCACCCGCAAAATCTGCCCGGCGTCGAGCAAAACCAGCACGGCGCCATCATCCAGCACTTCAACATCACGAATGCGACCGACATCGGTGAGCATGCGTTCTTCCCCAACAACAAGACCGTTTTCAAACTTCAGCCGCACCAGACCGCCGGGGTTAAGCGACCCGATCAGTAAATCCCCCTGCCAGGGGGCGTATGTGCCATCATAAAACATCATGCCACCGGGCGCGATCACCGGATCCCAGTAATAGACAGGCTCCTCAAAGCCCGCTTCACGCGCAGCACCATCGCCGACATCAGAGCCCCGATAATTGATCCCGTAGCTGACCACCGGCCAGCCATAGTTCAGTCCCGCCTGCGGTTGGTTCAGCTCATCTCCGCCTCGCGGCCCATGTTCAATCGTCCACAAACCACCCGGCCCAAGCGCCGCCCCCTGCATGTTGCGATGGCCCAATGACCAAACCTGATCGGCCCCGTCGCGCCCTACGAACGGGTTGTCGGCAGGCACAGTACCATCTGCATTCACCCGAATAACCTTGCCGTGGGTACTGTTGATATCCTGCACCAACCTTCCGCTGTCACCGGCACCGCGATCGCCGGTCGTGATCCAGACCGTGCCATCGTCCATCGGGATAATCCGGCTGCCAAAGTGACGCGCGCCACGCGATGGATCACTCTGGACAAAAATGTCGGCGACATTGGTCAGGCGACCATCAGCCATCAACGTGCCGCGGGCAGCCGCCGTGACCACACCACCACGCACGGACTTCGCATAGGTCCAGAAGATCGTGCGATTACTGTCAAAGCGTGGTGAAACGGCCACATCCAGCAACCCGCCCTGTCCCCGCGCGGCGACATCGGGCAGACCTGAGACGGGGCGGCTGATCCCGCCATCGGCGTTCAGGACCCGCAGATTGCCGGCCCGCTCTGTCACCAGAAACTGCCCTCGTCCGAGCGGCGCAATTCCCCAGGGCTGGTCCAGACCGTCAGCGAAAACCGTCACCGATATCGCGCTGGCCGGCAGCGCCGGCGCGCGGGTCTGCTCGGCAAAAGCAGGGGAAAAATCAGCATTGGCAGGCCCTTGAGCAACTTGCGCCTGGGCGGCAATGGGCAGCATGAGCAAAGCAATAACACGGATCATTGGGCTAATCCTCCTTCAGTCGGGACATAGCCCAATGCGCGGCATCGGCCACTGCCGGATCGGGATCATCAAGCAAAGGTGAAACCGCCGCGATCAAGCGCGGGTCACCGGAATTGCCAATTGCATAAGCGACATTTCTCACGAAACGATCCCGGCCTATGCGCTTGATCGGTGAGCCTGAAAACCGGGCGCGAAATCCCGCATCATCCAATGCCGCCAGTTCCGCCAGCGGCGGGGCGATCAAATCATCACGCGCCGCCAGGCGGGCATCACGTCCCGCCACAGCAAATTTATTCCACGGACAAACGGCAAGGCAGTCATCGCAGCCATAAATCCGGTTGCCCATGC
The DNA here is from genome assembly GCF_042093035.1 of Yoonia sp. Classification (GTDB taxonomy): domain Bacteria; phylum Pseudomonadota; class Alphaproteobacteria; order Rhodobacterales; family Rhodobacteraceae; genus Yoonia. The sequence continues at coordinate 46,313 of NZ_JBELFI010000006.1, forward strand.
GGGCACGTAAGTCAGGATCAACGGGCCCCCTATGCTCAATCGTCAGATAGGAAATACAACGCCGGGCATCCAAACGGTAGGGCAACGGAAAAGCACCGGTCGGACAAACATCGAGACACGCGGTGCAAGACCCGCAATGGCTGACTTGGGGTGCATCCGGCTCAAAATCGAGGGTGGTAAAAATCGCGCCAAGAAAGAACCAGTTCCCAAGATCGCGGCTCAGCAAATTGGTGTGCTTGCCCTGCCATCCCAGACCTGCCGCCTGCGCGAGCGGTTTTTCCATCACCGGGGCAGTATCCACAAAGACCTTGATCTCAGCTTCGGGGGCCTGTTCAATCAACCATCTGCCAACCTTCTTGAGACGCTTTTTCACGACGTCATGGTAGTCTTTGTTCTGCGCATAAACGCTGATCGCCGCGCGGTCCGGTTCTGCCAAAACTGCCATGGGGTCATGCTGCGGCGTATAGGTTTCGGCCAGCATAATCACCGATTTCGCCTCGGGCCAAAGAGCGGCCGGATCGGCGCGCCAATGCATACGATCCGCCAACCAACCCATTTGGCCATGCATTCCAGCATCAATGAACGTGCGCAAACGGTCGGGCAATTCAGGCACTGCGTCAGGGCGACAAATCCCCATGGATGCAAAGCCCGCCTCAATCGCGTAGGCCTCAAGCCGCGCCTTCATCCTTCTTCCGAGCACAAATATCCCGGGGGTGTCCCGCAGGGACGGGGGCTGGCCCCCTTAGAAATCCAGATCAGCATAGTGGGACGCAGGCTGAAATCCGGGTACCTCATCGGCCAAAATCGACCGGAAGGCGGGACGGGACTTGATCTTGGCGTACCAGTCTTTGAGACTTTCATGGCGGTTCCAATCAACATCGCTGGTATAATCCAGGCATGACAATTGCGCGGCAGCCGCGAAATCGGCAAGGGTCATTTCATTGCCCGCAAGCCAACGACGCGCCTCCAGCAGACCAGCCATATAATCAAGATGATATTTGATCGCCTTGGCACCGGCTTTGACGTTCGTACTGTCAGGATAACCCGTGCCCATCACTTTGCGGTAGACACGTTCACCCGTCAGCTTGGCGGTGACCTCGTGATAGAATTTATCATCAAACCAGCCCACCAAGCGGCGCGCCTCATAGCGCGCATCAGGCGATTGCGGCAAAAGCGCGGGCGAGGGCTGCGCCTCTTCGAGATACTCGCAAATGGCGGTGCTGTCCGACATGGTCAATCCGCCCATTTTCAGGACCGGCACCTTGCCCGCAGGGTTGCGGCGCACAAATTCCGGGTCTTTCTCCCAATAGCGTTCCTCAACCAACGCGACTTCGATTTTCTTTTCGCCCAATGACAGGCGGACTTTGCGCGAAAACGGTGACAACGGATAATGGTACAAAGTGTTCATTGGACGCTCATTCATAAACTTATCTCTCAATGCCCCATGGACGCGTGCGGATCAATGGCTGCTCAACTTTCAAAGCAATCCGAACGCCCGTCAGCGGCAATGGTCGCCGCCCCGCCTAGGATCGCCTGAGCGCGCGCGCGCGTAAAGGAACTGGGGTTGCTGGCAGAACGGTTTTTGGGCGACGGCAGGATCGCCGCCAGGCGCCCTGCCTGCGTGGGTGACAGGTTGGCGGCATCGACACCAAAATAATGCCGTGCCGCAGCCTGGACACCAAATACGCCTTCCGCAAATTCCGCCACATTCAAGTAGATCTCAACAATCCGGCGTTTGGTCCAGATCGCTTCCGCCAAAGGTGTCCAAACGGCCTCAAGCGCCTTGCGAGACCAGCTGCGACCTTGCCAGAGAAAGACATTCTTCACCACCTGCTGCGATATGGTGGATGCCCCGCCTCGACCGCGATCAACCGCGTCGCGGATCGCATTCAAATCCAGCCCCCAATGCAGGCAAAAATTTGCATCTTCTGCCGCAACAACCGCGCGGGCCATGATCGGTGCGATCTCCTCTATCGGGACCCAGTCTTGCGACACGCCCTGCAGGCGGACCCCCTCAGCGCGCATGTAGGGTGTCGTGGGTGGGTTGATGACGGTGTAAAGCAGCGTCCAGATCACAACCACTGAAGCCACAGCCAAGCCACCCCAGAGAACCACCCGCCGAACAAACCGCCGAAACCGCGCAGCAAGGCTCAGTTTCTCGTGTTTCTTCGCAGATTTCTTCTTGGTGGCCGGCTTTTTCGCCGTGCGCTTTTTCGCTGTACTGCTCTCTGCCATCACACACTATAAGCCACGCCCAAGGCAACAAGGTCAATAAGAGCGACCGCCCCCGCACCTATTTTGGCGCAGGGGCGTGGTATTTATTCCGCAGGGATCGCGGTTTCCTCGACGCTCAGCGGATGTGGCAGATGCACGAGCATTTCCTTTGGGCAAACCTGCACAAAATTCGTTTTCTCGATATCCCAGTGCTGCAACAGATCAGCGGCTTTGCGGCTGCCTGTCTCTGCGGCGTGGCGTTCGATCAGACCCTTCAGCTGGTCCTCCCAATGCGCCACCGTCACAGGGCAGATCACCAGTGTTTCCATGTTAATCAGCTCGCCAGCCTCGCCCTTGGGATCATGGATATAGGACATCCCGCCAGTCATACCGGCCCCGAAGTTGGCCCCGATCGCGCCAAGGATCACGGCCACACCGCCAGTCATGTATTCACACCCGTTGGTCCCGCAGCCCTCAATCACGACCTTCGCGCCAGAGTTGCGCACCGCAAAACGCTCACCCGCGCGGCCCGCTGCAAAAAGATAGCCGTCGGTGGCACCATAAAGCACCGTGTTGCCGATAATGGTGTTTTCGGATGCTTCAAGCGGGCTGACCATAGGTGGGCGCACGACAATCGTGCCCCCGGACAGGCCTTTGCCGACATAGTCGTTGGCGTCACCTGATACCTCCAGCTTCAGTCCCGGTGCCGCAAAAGCGCCCAGCGACTGACCCGCAGACCCGCGCAACTTGACCGTCAGGTGATCCGGCTGCAACGCGTTGCGCATCCCGAATTGCTGGACGATATGGCTGGATGTCCGCGTCCCGATTGTCCGCAGCGTATTCTGCACGGCGTAGTCAAGCTGCATCTTCTCACCATCATTCAAGAAACGCGCGGCGTCCTGCACGATTTGCGCATCCAGCGTGTCATCGACAGCGTTGCGCGGCTTGTTGCGGTCATAGGTGATCTTGTTTGCGCCATCGACCGTGATCAGGAGCGGGTTCAGGTCCAGATCATCCAGATGCGCAGACCCACGTGACACCTGCGTCAGCAGATCAGCACGGCCAATCACATCGTCCAAAGACCGCGCGCCAATGCTGGCGAGGATTTCACGCACTTCGGTTGCATAGAACGTAATCAGGTTGACTACCTTTTCGGCATTGCCGGTGAACTTCTCGCGCAGGGCTTCGTCCTGTGTACACACACCCACAGGGCAGGTGTTCGACTGACACTGACGGACCATGATACAGCCCATCGCAATCAGGGCAGCAGTGCCGATACCGTATTCTTCAGCACCCATCATCGCGGCCATGACGATGTCACGCCCGGTGCGTAAACCGCCATCGGTGCGCAGCGTGATGCGTTCACGCAGGTTGTTCATCGCAAGCACCTGATGCGCTTCGGTCAGGCCCATTTCCCATGGCAAACCGGCGTATTTGATCGACGTGCCGGGGCTGGCACCAGTGCCGCCGTTGTGACCGGAAATCAGGATCACATCGGCCTTGGCCTTCGCCACGCCAGCCGCAATTGTACCGACACCCGACGACGACACCAGCTTGACCGTCACTTTGCAGCGTGGGTTGATCTGCTTGAGGTCGTAGATCAGCTGCGCGAGATCCTCGATCGAATAGATATCGTGGTGCGGCGGCGGTGAAATCAGCGTTACGCCTTTGGTCGAATGACGCAGGCGGGCAATCAGGTCAGTGACCTTCATACCGGGCAACTGGCCACCCTCGCCGGGCTTTGCACCTTGGGCGACCTTGATCTCAAGCTCTTCACAGGCGTTCAGATATTCCGCCGTGACGCCAAAGCGACCTGAGGCCACCTGCTTGATCTTCGCAGACGGGTTGTCGCCATTGGGTTCAGGATGGAAATGTGCGGGATCTTCGCCGCCCTCACCGCTGTCGGACTTCGCACCAATGCGGTTCATTGCGACGTTCAGCGTCTTGTGTGCCTCAGGGCTCAGCGCGCCCAAAGACATTCCGGGTGTCACGAAACGCTTGCGGATCGCAGTGATGCTTTCAACCTCTTCGATTGGCACAGGCGTGCCCAACGGCTTGATCGCCAACAGATCACGCAGATGGATCGGAGGATTTGCCTGCATCGACTTGGAATACTGCGTCCACAAGGCATAGCTCGCGTTGTTGCAGGCCGCTTGCAGCATATGCATCGTCTGCGCTTCCCACGCGTGCTTTTCACCGGAGCGGCGGGCCTTGTAGAAACCACCAATGGGCAGCATGTCGGTGGCACCTTTCCAGCCGCGCGCGTGGATCTCTTCGACTTTGGTCTGAATGCCGGATGTACCGATGCCGGAAATGCGGCTGTGCATGCCGGGGAAGTATTCCGCGACCATCGCACGCGACAGGCCCACGGCCTCAAAGTTCAGACCACCGCGATAGGATGACAGGACCGAGATCCCCATCTTGGACATGATCTTCAACAGTCCGGCATCAATCGCCGCGCGGTAACGGTTCATTGCATCGGTCAAAGTGCCGTCAATCAGGCCACGCCGCTGACGGTCCGCGATGGAATCCTGTGCCAGATAAGCGTTCACAGTCGTCGCACCACAACCGATGAGGACCGCAAAATAATGCGGATCAATGCATTCCGCAGACCGTGCATTGATGGAGCAGAAGGTGCGCAGACCCTTGGCGGTCAGGCCCGAATGCACCGCAGATGTCGCAAGGATCATCGGCATCGCAATACGGTCTTCGGACTGATGCTGATCGGTCAGAACGATGTGCCCGGCACCGGACCGCACGGCATCTTCGGCCTCAGAGCGGATACGGGCCAAACCATCGTTCAGCGCACCACGGCCGGCCTCAAAAGTACAGTCGATATGCGCAACGCTATCGCCAAATTGCCCGACCATTTGATCGAACTCTTCATTGGCAACAAACGGGCTATCGAGCAGCAAAATTGCGGTTTGGGAAGAATCCTCATCCAGCACGTTCTTGAGGTTACCAAAGCGCGTTTTCAGTGACATCACGCGGCTTTCGCGAAGTGAATCAATCGGCGGATTTGTCACCTGAGAAAAGTTCTGCCGAAAGAAATGCGACAGCGGGCGGTAGGTCTTGGACAAAACCGCAGACGGCGTATCATCACCCATTGAGGCGATCATTTCCTTGCCGTCCTCAGCCATAGGGGCAAGTACCTGCTCCAACTCTTCGATGCTGTAACCGGCGGCAACCTGACGCTTGCGCAATTCAGCGCCTTCAAACAGGGCTTTTTCAGGCACGTCGCGCATGATATCGCTCAGGTCAGTGATCCGCGCGACCCATTCGCCAAACGGCTGGGCCGCAGCGAGCGTGTCTTTGAGTTCTTCATCGTGGTACAAACGGCCTTCGGTCATATCGACGGCAATCATCTGGCCGGGACCAAGCGCGCCCTTTTCGACAACGGTCGCTTCATCCACGGGGACCATGCCAACCTCGGACCCTGCAACAAGCAGGCCATCGCCGGTCACGACATAGCGCAGCGGACGCAGGCCGTTGCGGTCCAGACCGCCGCATACCCAGCGACCGTCAGTCATGGCAAGGGCGGCGGGGCCGTCCCACGGCTCCATCACGGCGTTGCAATAGCCGTACATGTCTTGCCAAGCGGCGGGCATTTCAACCGCCTGCTTTGACCATGCTTCCGGCACCATCATGGTCTTTGCCATCGGCGCATTGCGGCCCGCGCGGACGAGGACCTCAAACACCGCATCCAAAGCAGAGCTGTCAGAGGTACCTGAGGGGATAATCGGCTTGATATCCTCCGCCTTGTCACCGAACGCGCCAGAGGCCATGCGGATTTCATGGCTTTTCATCCAGTTGACGTTGCCTTTAAGCGTGTTGATCTCACCGTTGTGCGCCAACATGCGGAACGGCTGGGCCAGCGACCACTGCGGGAAGGTATTGGTGGAATAACGCTGGTGATAGATCGCAAAGGCGCTTTCAAAACGTGCATCCATCAGGTCAGGGTAGAATTCTGCGACCTGCTCGGCCAGCATCATGCCTTTGTAGATGATGGAGCGGCAAGACAGCGAACACATATACATACCGCCGATACCAGCCGCAGTCGCCGCCTTCTCGATCCGGCGACGGATGATGTAGAGTTCACGCTCAAATTTCTCATCATCAAGACCCTTTTCGTTGCGGATCAGGATCTGTTCGATCTCGGGACGGGTGGCGTTGGCTTTGTCTCCCAAAACGTCCGTATTCACCGGCACATGGCGCCAGCCATAGATATAGTGGCCCATGCGCAGGACTTCGGTCTCGACGATTGTGCGACACTGTTCTTGTGCCGCGAAATCGGTGCGCGGCAAGAAGATCTGACCGACGGCAATCAGCTTGTCGTGCTGTGGCTCGTGGCCCGTCCGCTGGATCTGGTCATAAAAGAACGGAACCGGAATTTGCACATGAATGCCTGCGCCGTCACCTGTCTTGCCGTCCGCATCAACAGCACCACGGTGCCAAACGGCCTTGAGTGCGTTGATCCCTTTTTCAACAACATCGCGCGACGCGGTGCCGTCAATCGCGACAACAAGACCAACACCGCAGGACGCATGTTCGTCGTCATCCTTATACAGACCGTTTTCAGCCAGCCACTGACGCCTGGCTTTTTCTGCAGCAACCCATGCTTGGTCAAATTTTGTCATCGTCGTTCCTTTCAAAGGCGCGGCCACCCGGTGGGGTGGGCTGTCTTGTGTCGCGAGGGGGCGAGGGGGCGAGGTGATCTAGGGCCGATAAGTGGATTCAATCACGTTGCATTCAAATTTCGGGCTGTCTGAGAAGAAGCCCGGCTCACCGGGATAGATGAATTCCACGGGAGACAGGTCAATGACGTCATTGGGTGTCGCGTCGTCCCATGCTTCACCGAACAGGAACAGGCGATGCGCTTCGCTGACATACTGACGACCGGAGCCCGCTTCGATCTCATTGCCGTCGGCATCAAGCGTGCGGCCCTGAAATTGCGTGTTCAGGAGGGGTTCACCGTCGATCGTGGTCGTTTCACCGGTCAGCATATCAAAGCCCACGTGACGCTCTTCGCCGGTTTCGGTTTCAAGCGTGAAGTCCCAAGTGTCGATCTGGCTGTCAAAGAGTTCCGTCAATGAAGCGGGGTCCTGGGCCGGCTGCAATAGACGTTCATTGCCAGTGACCTTGTAGTTTTCGAGCCACTGGAATTCATCGTCGACCTTCTGGATGCTGAACACACCGGCTTGGGTCAACAACGCAATCCACTGATCCCCTGGATCATCGGCGTCGCACTGCCAGACATTAATCATGATGCAGCCTTTATGCTGCACGGTCAGCTTTGCAGTGCAGCCCTGCGGTGCGGCAAAACTTTGCTGGGCAACCGCAGGGGCCGCCAGTGTGAGTGCGGCCAGTATCGTCAAAGACTTCATCATGTTCGTCCCTTTCATATCAGGGTGGAAAATATATCGGATCGCGGATTATTCCGCCGCCACAGGCGCCGCTTGACCAAGGTAATCGAGCATGGCCTGCGCGCAATCACGCCCATCACGGATCGCCCAGACAACCAAGGATGCACCACGGACGATATCACCGGCGGCAAACACACCATCAAGACTGGTGGCGCCGGTGCCAAAATCCGCCTTGATCGTGCCCCAACGGGTCACTTCCAACCCATCGACACCCCAAAGTTTCGGCAGGTTCTCAGGCTCGAACCCAAGCGCTTTGATGACGATATCGGTACCTTCGATGTAGTCTGCACCCGCAATTACCTCAGGGGCCTGGCGTCCGGTCGCATCCGGCGCGCCGAGACGCATTTTCTGCACCTTTACGCCAGTGACGGGATCACCCTCGAAACCATTCGGCGCCGAGAGCCATACGAACTCCACACCTTCTTCCTCGGCATTTTGAACTTCACGCTGAGATCCCGGCATGTTGGCGCGGTCACGGCGGTAAAGACATTTCACGCTTTGCGCGCCCTGTCGGGTCGCTGTGCGGACGCAGTCCATCGCCGTATCGCCGCCGCCGATGACGACAACGCGCTTGCCTTCAGCATTCAATTCGCCGCTGTCAAAATCAGGGACGTCGTCCCCAAAGCTCTTGCGGTTGCTGGCGGTCAGGTAGTCAATCGCATCGACGATACCATCGGCATCGGTGTCCGGCAGATCGCGGGTCTTGTAGACGCCGGTCGCGATCAATACAGCATCATGCTTTCCGCGGATCGCATCAAAAGACAGGTCATCGCCCACGTTGCAATTCAGCACGAACTGCACGCCGCCATCCTCAAGCTGTGCCATGCGCTGCATGACAATGTCTTTTTCAAGCTTGAATCCGGGAATGCCGTAGGTCAGCAAGCCGCCGCCACGATCATATCGGTCATAGACCGTCACCTGCACACCTTGACGGCGCAGCATATCAGCGGCCGCCAAACCGCCGGGCCCGGCCCCAATGATACCAACGCTTTCAGACCGCTCCGCATGTGGGCGGATCGGTTTGACCCAGCCTTCTTCAAAGGCGGTATCGGTAATGTATTTCTCGACGGAGCCGATCGTCACAGTGCCATGACCGGACTGTTCGATCACACAGTTGCCTTCACACAGGCGGTCTTGCGGGCAGATACGGCCGCAGATTTCGGGGAAGGTGTTGGTGGCCTGGCTCAGCTCATAGGCCTCTTCCAAGCGCCCTTCAGCGGTCAGACGCAACCAATCGGGGATGTTGTTATGTAGCGGACAATGGGTCTGGCAATAAGGCACGCCACATTGGCTGCACCGGCTGGCTTGCTCGGCGGCCTTGTCGCGGGCGTACTCTGCATAGATTTCGCCAAAGTCTTCTTTGCGCAGGTTCGGCGGACGCTTTTCTGGCATCTCGCGGTCCACTTGGGTAAATTTCAACATTTTCTGGCCAGCCATGCGCCATCCTCCCGAAAATTCAGAGCGAGCGATCTTTTAGAACAGACCTCGGGGAATGAAAAGGCAGTACTTCTGACCTATAACTAAGAATTTCCGACTGCACTGCGACCTCAAAGCTGCCAAACAGGAATTATTAGGTCCGATATGTTACCTATATCCTCTCTTTCCCCGATTTCACAGTTGTTTAGGTTGAACAAAACGAATCAAAGTCTGGCCGCATGACTACATTTAACCTTCTCCTTATTGCTCTGATCCAGGGATTGACCGAGTTCTTGCCGGTTTCGTCGTCGGCACATCTGATCTTGTTGCCGTCATTGTCCAATTTGGCGGATCAAGGGTTGGTTGTTGATGTGGCAGCGCATCTGGGAACCTTGAGTGCGGTGATCCTGTATTTCTGGACGGACGTGCGGCAGGCGTTGGCGGGCACTTTGCGCCTGATGCGGGGGAAGGTCGACACCAGGGGCGCGTTTCTGGCACTCTGCCTGTTGATCGCCACGATCCCTGTTGTGATTGTCGGCTTCATCTTGAAGGTCACCGGACTGTCAGATGCAATGCGCGGGATTGCGGTGATCGGATGGGCGATGATTATCTTCGGGATTGTGCTTTATTGGGCCGACCAAAAGGGACCGGTCGAACGCGTCGCAGAGAACTGGACCCTCCGTCACGCGGTGATCATGGGACTGTGGCAAGCTGTTGCGCTGATCCCCGGCACGTCGCGATCCGGTATCACAATCACGGCAGGGCGGTTTTTGGGGTACACACGCAGCGATGCGGCGCGGTTGTCGATGTTGATGTCGATCCCGACGATTATCGCCTCTGCCGCACTGCTTGGCCTTGATCTCATCGGGACAGCAGACCCGAGCGCCCTGCGTGACATCGGCATCGTCACGGCGATGTCATTTGTCGCTGCGCTTTTTGCTCTGACGCTGATGATGCGCTTGTTGAAATCAGTAAGCTTCACGCCCTACGTCATCTATCGGCTTGCGCTGGGCAGCGTCCTCTTGTGGATCGCCTACAGCTAGGCTTTCAGGTTCTTCGCCGATTCTTTGATCGCGTCGTACTGACCTGACGGACGGAAGCGCCACAGGTAATCCGGCAAAACCGCTTCCATCGCAGTGGGTTGCATTCCAAGGGCCGCGAACCCTTGGGCGTCTACTGGCACAACATTGTCAACGGCGAGGTTGATGACCTGATCCTTTGTCACCGGACCTTTCATCAGACCAAGCGAAAGAGCCCGCATAATTGCAAACCCTGCGGCCATCGCACGAGCCGCCCAAAACGGCATGTTCAGGATAAGCCGACGACGGTGGATCACGCCGAGCATCAGCTGCATCAATTCACGCAAGCTATGCACATCCGGACCGCCCAATTCATAGATGCCCGCGGGCACTTTTCCAATCGCCGCATTTGCAGCAACAGCAGCCACATCATCAACAAAAACAGGCTGGAATTTCGTATCGGCACCAATCACAGGCAGAATTGGGCCAAAGCGGCTCATGCCCGCGAAACGATTGAAAAACTGATCCTCGGCGCCAAAAATAATCGAAGGGCGCAGAATGACGGCATTAGGCATATGCGCAAGAACGCCAGCCTCACCGTCTGCCTTGGTCCGCGAATACATGGCGTCGGCCTCATCATCCGCGCCGATGGCTGAGATATGAACCATCTGCGTCACGCCATGCTCTGCTGCGATGCGGGCAATGCGCGCGGCACCTTCGGCCTGCACGGCGGCAAATGTGTTCTTGCCGATTTCATCAAGCACGCCAACACAGTTCACAACGGCATCCACACCCTGCGTCACCGCAGCAACGCTGGAATCATCGCGGATGTTGCAAAAGACGGGCTCCACCTGGCCGACAACACCGTAGGGGCGCACAAATGCGGCCGTGTTCACATCACGGACCGCGACACGCACGCGCCAACCTTCTTTCGCCAAACGGCGCGCTATATAGCGCCCCACAAAACCGGATCCGCCGAATATGGTGACAAGCTTAGACATAAGATGGCCTCTTTGATCGATAGCTTGGTTTACCCCCACGTGGAACCTCAGACAAGGCGCAAAGGTTGGAATCACAAACGCCGCGCGCATTTGTCTGCGTTAAGCGTTGACAGCACCTCTTGGCGCGCGTAAATCGCGGCCACGTGACCTGCCCAGGTGGCGGAATTGGTAGACGCGCCAGCTTCAGGTGCTGGTGTCTGTATGGACGTGGAGGTTCGAGTCCTCTCCTGGGCACCACCAAACCCCC
>NZ_JBELFI010000007.1:0-56492 GCF_042093035.1 Yoonia sp.
GCATATCAGTCACATGGCACTGGCCAATGAAAGCGGCTGTTTCGATCGCTTCCATCGCTTCGGACAATCCGCAAAACGGCATGACGCCCTGCGCAACGAGCCTTTGCGCCACCGCTTCGGGAATGTTTTCCGACAAAGAGCCCAGAATGGCGATTGGCCGCCCTGCTTGTGCCTGCGCACGCGTCACTGCATTCAGTACAACGTCCCAATCGGGAGAGCTACACCGATCCGGACGTGGGAAATCCAGAACAACAATGCCAAGGCTCACCGCATCCGACATCATCGCGGTGAAGGTCGCAGTCATCGCGTCCTCATTTCCCCAAATGAAAGTGTGGTAGTCAAGCGGGTTGGCCAACGCGACCAGCGGGCCGAGCGTCTTGCGCAATTGTGCGGCTTGCCTGTCTGTCAAGGCAGGAAAACGCACAGTCGTGCCATGTGCGGCATCAGCCATCAGGCTCGCCTCGCCACCCGAACATGACATGGACGCGATGTTTGCGGATGACAGCGGACCAGTCACATGCAGGAGCTTGAGCGTTTCCAGAAACGCCGAAAGCGACCCAACCCGCCCGATGCCGAGCCGCGCCAAAAGCGCGTCAGCACCCGCATCACTGCCTGCTATTGACGCCGTATGGGATATTGCCGCTGTTTGCGCCTGTTCGGATTGGCCGGTTTTCAGCGCAACAATCGGTTTGCCCAAACGCCGTGCGGTTGCCGCCAACGCGTGAAATGCCGCCAGATCATTCAAACCCTCGATATGCAGCCCCAGCGTCGTGACTTTCGGGTTTTCCAACAGCGCCTGTCCGACTTCGGACAGCCCTGTCTGCGCTTGATTTCCAACCGTCACCACATAGGCTAGCGGCAAGCCTCGCGTCTGCATCGTCAGGTTAATGGCAACATTGGACGATTGGGTGACGAGTGCGACGCCTTTTTCCACCCGCAACGCGCCATGCTGGTCGGGCCACATCGCTACGCCGTCGAGATAGTTCAGAAAGCCGTAGCAGTTGGGACCAATAATCGGCATCTCGCCTGCCGCCTCAAGCAAGGCCGATTGCAAATCGGCCCCATCACCCACCTCTGCGGCGGCCTCCTGAAAACCGGAGGCAAAGCAAACCGCACCACCAGCCCCCATCTGGGACAGCGCACGCGTGACTTCAATTGTGGTATAGCGGTTCACGCCGATAAAAACGGCATCGGGGGGCGCGGGCAAATCCTGCGCCGAAGCAAAGGGCACCAGCCCGGCCACGTCTTTCTTTGTGGGGTGCACAGACCAGAGATCGCCGGAAAAGCCGATCTTCTGGCATTGCCGGATCACCTCTGCACCCCAAGCGCCACCGCCGATAACGGCGATCGAACGTGGGTTAAAAAGCCGTTGTAGGCGCTGCATCAGGCACCCAATGGCCGCAAAAGCTCGCGGCTGATAATGTGCCGCTGGATTTCCGAGGTGCCGTCCCAGATGCGTTCGACCCGTGCATCGCGCCAGAAACGCTCAATCGGGAAGTCATTCATGAGGCCCATGCCGCCATAGATCTGCAAGGTCGCATCTGTCACGCGTGCCAGCATTTCAGTTGCGTAAACCTTCGCTGAGGCTATTTCACGGTTTGCAGGCAGCCCCTCGTCCAAGCGCCAAGCGGCACCAAGCGTCAGCATGTCCGCCGCGTCAATCTCGGTTATCATGTCTGCTATCTGGAAGCTGACGCCCTGAAACCTGCCGATCGGCTGGCCGAATTGCTTGCGCTCTGCCGCATAGCTGAGCGCGTAGTCAAAGCAACGGCGTGCGCGCCCGACCGACATCGTGGCAACCGTGATCCGGGTCGCGTAGAGCCATTCGTTCATCACCGCAAAACCGCCATCGACCGCGCCCAAGACCTGCGTATCCGGCAAGCGGCAATTGTCGAAATCAAGGATGCAGTTCTTATAGCCGCGATGGCTGACAGAGGCATAGCCATCCCGCACCTCAAACCCCGGTGTGCCGCGATCCACAAGGAATGTTGTGATACGCTTCTTGGGGCCGCGCGGTGTTTCATCGACGCCTGTCGCAACGAAGACAATGAAGAAGTCCGCGTGGTCGGCGCCCGAAATAAAATGCTTCGAGCCATTGAGCACCCAATCCCCGCCGTCGCGCACGGCGGAGCACTTCATACCGCGCACATCCGATCCGGCATCAGGCTCCGTCATGGCAAGCGCATCCATCCGCTCCCCGCGCACGGCAGGCAGCAAGTAGCGGTCACGCTGTTCGCCCTCGCAGGCCATCAAAATATTCTGTGGACGCCCGAAGAAGTGATTGAGCGCCATTGATCCGCGCCCCAGTTCACGCTCAACTAAGGCGAAATCGACATGCGACAGGCCTGCACCGCCGACCTCTTGAGGGAAGTTGCAGGCGTAGAAACCAAGTTCAATCGTCTTGCGCTTAATGTCTTCCGCGATTTCATGCGGCACTTCACCGCTGCGCTCTACGCCATCTTCGTGGGGGTAGATCTCATGCTCGACAAATGAGCGGACAGTATCCACGATCATCTGCTGCTCATCGGTCAATCCAAATTGCATGGCGCGCTCCGTCTAGGTCAGGCTTCGGAAAACCCTAGGAACGGATGGCTTGAAAGTCATGCAAAATTGCGAAGTGTGCGGTTGTTTTCGCGACCCACACTTTGCACGAGCACATCGGCGCTGCTAGGCTTCGCATAAACGGACGAGGAAACGCGATGAACCCTGAGTGCGCTGAAACGGTCAGCATTCTCTATGCTGTGACTATGGGCGCGGGCGATGCCTGCATTCGCATCGATATCTGGTCGATCCTTACGGCCTTTGGCGGGTTCATTGTGCTGGTCGTAATTGCGCAATTCGCAGCACGCAAGCTTTGGGCGCGGCTGACCGCTGTGCCGACGCGTTTCAGCGATGTTCACGATCCACGCGTTGACCGGCCCATAGAGGACGATCCCAATTACAAGAACAGCGCGATACGCTCTGCGAAGCGTTAGCCCGGCGGACGGCTGTTGCCGCCGATTGCGCGGGTCAGTCGCGCGGCAGCGACCATGACATCGGCCGCAAGCGTGTCGATACGGTCATCAGTGATCCGGGCGGTGGGACCGGAAACCGAAATCCCTGCGACAACTTCGCCAAACACATTGAAGACCGGCGCCGCAATGCAGCGCATCCCGATATTACGTTCTTCACCGTCAAAGGCATAGCCGCGCGCCTTGGCCGCGCGCAAATCAGCAATCATTGCCTCCGGGTCGGTCAATGTATGCGGTGTAAAGGCTTCCAACTGACCGGCCGCGAGAACCTGCCGCTGCCGCTTGTCATCCATCCGACACAAGAGCGCCTTGCCGATGCCGGACGCATGCATGGCAGAAGCGGTGCCGGGCGGAAAGAACGCGCGGATCGTCGCGTGGGTTTCCACCTGCCCCAAGAACAAGACCATGCCGTCGCGCTCAATCCCAAGGTTCGCGGTCTCGCCAGTGTTTTGCATCAATTCACGCATGATCGGGCGCGCGCGTTCAACCAAGGAGGTGCGGCGCAAGAAATGTGATCCGGTCAGAAAGGCCGCAGGTCCGATGCACCATTCCTGCGCATGTTCGTCAAAATCAACAAAACCGCGTCCCTGAAAGGTGCTCAAGACGCGATAGATCGTAGCCGGGGATTGGCCTAACTCTCCGGCGATCTGCGAGAGTGTAGCACTTTGCATCTCGCCTAGCGCGACGAGCACCTCAAGCGCGCGGTCGAGCGACTTTATGGTGTTTTGTTGCCCTTTGTCATCCCATGACTTTGGGCGTCCTCGGCCACGTTTAGCCTCTTCTTCCATAACTTTTTTCCACTTTTGAAAACTCATTTCACTTTATGAAAAAAACAACCAACTGACAACAAACAGTTTATTCCCGCGATTCAATTCTGAAAACTAATTTCAAAAAAATTGAGAGACGGCATGGCCTCTGCCAAAACACACTCAATCCAATGGAGGAATAGCAATGAGCTTTCAAAACCCAGTATTTATTCCCGGCCCGACCAATATACCTGAAGCCATTCGCAAAGCTTGTGACATGCCGACGATCGACCATCGCTCACCCTTGTTTGGTCAGATATTGCATCCAGCCCGTGCCAATGTGCAGCAGATCTTGAAGTCGGATAGCGCCGAAGTCTTTATCTTCCCCGCCACCGGAACCGGCGGCTGGGAAACAGCTTTGACGAATACCCTGTCGCCCGGTGATACGGTTCTGGCAGCGCGCAACGGGATGTTCAGCCATAGATGGATCGACATGTGCCAACGTCACGGCCTGAACGTCGAGATCGTGGACACGCCTTGGGGCCATGGTTTGCCTGCTGACCGCTACGCAGAGATATTGGCCGCTGACAAGGGCCACAAGATCAAGGCCGTTCTTGCGACACATAATGAAACTGCGACTGGCGTGAAATCAGACATCGCCGCCGTCCGCAAAGCATTGGATGACGCAGGCCACCCTGCGATGCTCTTTGTTGATGGCGTCAGCTCAATCGCGTCGATGGACTTCCGTTTTGACGCATGGGGCGTTGATGTCGCTGTGACCGGATCGCAAAAAGGCTTCATGTTGCCTGCGGGCCTCGCGATTATTGGCTTCAGCAAACGCGCGGTGCAATCCACGAAGACAGCCAAACTGCACCGCACTTTCTTTGACATCAACGACATGACGAAAGGGTATGATGCAAGTGCATACCCTTACACCCCGGCTGTCGGTCTGATGAACGGCCTGCTGCTTGCTTGCGAAACCTTGCTGAAAGAAGGGATTGAGAACGTCTTTGCCCGCCATACGCGCATCGCCTCCGGCGTGCGTGCGGCGGTTGATGCGTGGGGCCTGGAGCTTTGCGCCGTCTCGCCTGATGTTTATTCCGACACGGTCTCCGCGATTTTGACGCCAGAGGGCTTTAACGCTACTGATATTGTCAGTCATGCCGCTGATAAATACGGCGTTGCTTTTGGGACAGGGCTTGGTGAAGTTGCGGGCAAAGTCTTCCGCATCGGCCACTTGGGAAGCATGACAGATGTCATGGCACTCTCGGGCATAGCGACGGCTGAGATGTGCATGGTTGATCTGGGTCTGGACATCAAGCAGGGTTCCGGTGTTGCCGCCGCGCAGGAATTCTACCGCACCGGATCGAAATCGGTACCTTTGAAGGACGCTGCATAATGTTGGACGACGAGATGTACATCCCAACCTACCAAGACATGCTTGATGCGCATGAGCGTATCAAGCCGCACATTAACCGGACGCCCATCCGCACGTCCGATTACCTCAATGAGCTGACCGGCGCGCAACTGTTTTTCAAGTGTGAGAACTTTCAGGAGCCGGGCGCGTTCAAGGTACGTGGCGCATCCAACGCGGTGTTTGGGCTCACTGACGAGCAAGCCAGAAACGGTGTCGCGACACATTCGTCAGGCAACCATGCCTCCTGCCTGAGCTATGCTGCGATGCGCCGGGGTATCCCCTGCAACGTGGTCATGCCACGCACTGCGCCACAGGCCAAGAAAGACACGGTGCGTCGCTACGGGGGCGTGATTACTGAGTGCGAACCATCCACCACGTCGCGCGAAGAAACATTCGCGCGCGTTCAGGCGGAAACTGGCGGCGATTTCGTTCACCCCTACAATGATCCGCGCGTTATTGCCGGTCAGGGTACATGCTCGAAGGAATTCATGGAGCAGGTGGACGGACTGGAAATGATGGTAGCACCAATCGGTGGTGGCGGTATGATCTCCGGCACCTGTCTGACCCTGTCCACGCTGGCCCCGGAAGTGCAAATCATCGCATCCGAGCCAGAGCAGGCTGACGATGCCTACCGCAGTTTCAAGGCAGGTCACATCATCGCCGACGATGCGCCAAAGACCATCGCCGACGGGCTGCTTGTGCCCCTCAAGGAGCGCACATGGCATTTTGTGTCAAACTACGTGACCGACATCTATACCGCCTCCGAGCAAGAGATCATCGACGCGATGAAAATCACCTGGAAGCACCTGCGTATCGTGATGGAGGCAAGCTGTGCCGTGCCTTTAGCCACTATATTGAAAAACAAAGATAAATTCGCAGGTAAACGCGTAGGCGTTATCATCACCGGCGGTAATGTTGACCTCGACAAATTACCTTGGATGCAAGGCTGAGCGTTTGGCTTGCATTGAGCCACCATGCGCTGCCTCTCGCGTCACGCCAACGCGATTGGCGACGACCCAAACAAAATGAAATCCAAACTCTCTAAAGGGAGAAGAACCATGAACGATATGAGCAACCTCAAGGATCTCGAAGTGGGCTATGACGTCCCTGCCCTGCCCGGCATGGATGAAGCGGACATTCAGACGCCATGCCTCGTGCTGGACCTCGACGCGCTGGAGCGTAACATCAAGAAAATGGGCGATTTCGCAAAGTCCCATGGCATGCGTCACCGCGTACATGGCAAGATGCACAAATCCGTTGACGTGGCATTACTGCAAGAAAAGCTTGGCGGGTCAGTCGGTGTTTGCTGCCAGAAGGTGTCAGAAGCGGAAGTGTTCGCCCGCGGCGGGATCAAGGACGTGCTGGTGTCCAATCAGGTCCGTCAGCCGGAAAAGATCGACCGTTTGGCCCGTCTGCCAAAGCTGGGCGCACGCGCGATCTGTTGCGTGGACGATATCGACAACGTGGCGGACCTTTCCGAGGCTGCGATGAGGCAGGGCACACAAATCGAATGCCTTGTTGAGATCGACGTAGGTGCAGGCCGTTGTGGTGTGCAATATGGCCAACCGGTTGTTGATCTTGCCAAAGCAATCGATGCCGCAGATGGCCTGAAATACGCAGGCATTCAAGCCTATCAGGGCGCGATGCAGCACATGGATTCCTATGCCGACCGTCAAGAAAAAACCGAGATCGCAATCGGTCAGGTTGCCGAAACGCTGGAACTTTTGAAAGCAGAAGGCATTGAGAGCGATATCGTTGGCGGCGGCGGCACAGGGTCCTACTACTTCGAAAGCGCCTCTGGCGTGTTTAACGAATTGCAATGCGGATCTTACGCCTTCATGGACGCAGATTATGGCCGTATCCTTGATAAGGACGGCAAGCGGATCGACCAAGGCGAATGGGAAAATGCGCTGTTCCTGCTGACATCCGTTATGAGCCACGCCAAGGCGGACAAAGCCATCGTCGACGCGGGCCTGAAAGCGCAGTCTGTCGATAGTGGCCTGCCCACCATCTACGGCCGCACTGATGTTGAATACGTCAAGTGTTCGGATGAGCACGGCGTTGTTGCTGACCCTGACGGTGTGCTGAAGGTCAATGACAAGCTAAAGCTGGTGCCTGGTCACTGTGACCCGACTTGCAACGTGCACGACTGGTATGTTGGCGTCCGCAACGGCAAGGTGGAAACGCTGTGGCCCGTCTCTGCACGCGGGAAGGCATATTGACCTGAGGCCCCTCCGGGGGAAGTTTATCAGGAATGAGAAGATCAGGGTCGGTCATTGCGACCGGCCCGTTTTGCAAGGAATACCAAGATGATTATCGTCCCCGAAAAAGAAATCGCAGCTTTGATGACCCGTGCAGATGCCTTCACCGCTGTGGAGCAGATCTTTGCCTCTATGTCCAAGGGCAGTGCGTATAATTTCCCGGTCATTCGTGAGGCGATTGGCCACGAAAATGCGCTTTACGGTTTCAAGGGCGGGTTCGATAAATCGGGCATGTCGCTTGGTCTTAAGGCCGGTGGCTATTGGCCCAATAACCTTGAAAAACATGGTGAGATCAATCACCAGTCTACGGTTTTCCTGTTTGATCCCGACACCGGCAAAGTCAAAGCCATGGTGGGCGGCAATCTTTTGACTGCCCTGCGCACCGCCGCCGCGTCATCGGTTTCGATCAAGCATCTGGCCCGCAAGGACGCACGCGTCATGGGGATGGTCGGCGCGGGCCATCAGGCTACATTTCAACTACGTGCCGCTCTGGAACAGCGCGCATTCGAGAAGGTCATTGGCTGGAATTACCACCCGGAAATGCTGCCCAATATCGAGAAGATCGCGAACGAAGCGGGTTTGCCTTTTGAAGCCGTGCCGCTTGAGGGCATGGTCGAGGCGGATGTCGTGATCTCGATCACCTCCACTTTTGCGCCGACGATTATGGCGCACCACATCGGCGCTGGAACGCATATCGCCTGCATGGGCACAGACACCAAAGGCAAGCAAGAGGTCGAGGCCGCCCTGCTTGCCAAATCAACGGTGTTTACCGATGAAGTGGCGCAATCCATCAGCATCGGCGAGGCGCAACACGCTATCGGCAGTGGTCTGATAATGGAAACAGACGTGAACGAATTGGGCGCTGTTATCAATGGCACGCATCCCGGGCGCACAAGCGCTGGTGAAATCACGATGTTTGATGGCACAGGCGTTGGCCTGCAAGACCTCGCGGTTGCTGCAAGCGTTGTTGATCTCGCCGTTGAGAAGGGCGTCGCGACGATCGTCGATTTCTAGGTCGCGAATTGGGGTATGTGGGTCTCGATCCTTCTTGGGGTCAGGACCAGTGTACAGGGCAAGCGTTTTTGTGCCCTGATCGAGACCGAATGCTACGATCGCGCGAAGCCCACCCAGAACGCGGCTGTTCATGACCTCAGCTTCAGATCGGAACGCGCATCGCGGATGATCGCCCAGGATGAGTGCAGGAACAGTCCAGCGATTCCGAAGGCGACAATGAGGTCAGGCCAGGCACTGCCCAACCATGCCACCAGACCGGCGGCGATGACGACGGCCGCATTGCCGATGGCGTCGTTGCGCGAAAACAGCCAGACAGCGCGCATATTGGCATCGCCCTTGCGGAACCGCAGCAGCGGCAGTACGGAAATGATATTTATGACGAGAGCGACTATGCCGAGCAGACCCATTAGGCCCGCATCCGGGGTCGTCGGCTCGAAGACCCGGACGAGTGTTGTCCCGAACACCCCAAGTCCGAGGAGGCCAAGGAAGATACCCTGAATCAGGGCCGATCTCGCCCGCCAGAGAAGACTCCAGCCGATTGCCAGAAGGCCGAGGAAGGTTATTGCGCCATCGCCGATGAAATCGAGCGCGTCGGCCTTCACGGCCTGCGATCCGGCAATGAACCCGCCGATCATCTCGATGACACCATAGCCAACGTTCAGGATCACGACGATCCAGAGCGCGCGTCTGTACGCCGGATCCTGATGGGCCGCACTTTGCTGGATGTCCTCGCCGCTCTCGATGCGATCAAACCCGTACCCCGTTGTCTCAACGGCTTTTTCGATCTCCGGCAAGCGCGGTTCAGGTACCTTCAAGGTCATGATATGGGTCGCCGCCGACACTTTCACTGCGTCTGGCGCGACCCCGGCAGACTGCACCGCCCGTTCAATCTGCGCGGCGTCCTTGGCGCAATCCATGCCGGAGACGCGGTAACGGAAGGATGAAATTTCTGTCGTAGAGCCGGTGCTATTGGCGTTGGCCATGGGTGCAATACTCCTGCTAGAATGAATCAAGAAACAACATATCAGTGAGGGATGATATGGACCAGATTGTCGCCGACCGCAACACCGGGGCCACCGCCATCGAGCGAAGAGCGAAGCTGTTTCGCGGCTTTGCGGACCCAAGCCGCCTGGCGATTTTGGACGCTTTGTGCGAAGCGCCTTTGGCCGTCCATGAGATTGTGACCCGCACCGAACTATCGCAACCCAACGTTTCCAACCATCTCCGGTGCCTTCTGGATTGCGGGCTTGTCGCCAGCGACCGCGATGGACGCTTTATCCGCTACCGTATTACCAGCGCGCGCATTACAGATCTTTTAAATGATGTGGACGCCCTTCTCGATCTGGTGGCAGAGGGTGTTGCGGCGTGTGACAATTACCGCGAGGCATAACAGCCAGTCGCCGCCAGAAACGGTTGCGTTTTGGCCGATTTCGCAAAAAAAAATGATCCGATGAACAGAGATTGTCTTGTTAGGTTCAGAGTAGCGACCCCAGGTCCGATCCGACACTTGGATAGGCCGCCGTCATTGACTGAAGCTGCTTCGCGGTCAGGCCCAGCTTGATTGCCAACCCGAAGAAGTTGACCTGCTCGCCGTATTCCGGGCCAAACAGATGTGCGCCAAGGATTTTCCCGTCCGACTTGTCCACAAGGATCTTCGCGGCGGCGGATGTTTCGCCGATCCGGTAGTTTGAATACCAACCGCCCGTATTGGTGAACCGGACGTCGATATCATGCCCGGCGTCTCTCGCCTCATTTTCCAACATGCCGACACGTGCCACTTCCGGGACAGTGAAGACCGCTGTCGGAATGCCTGCATAATCCGGCACGATCTGCGCGTTTTTGAGCATGTTGGACGCCGCGACCTTGCCTTCGATCACAGCGACCGGCGTCAACGGCAGACCATCGGTGTCGGCGGAATCTCCGGCGGCATAGACCGCGCTGTTCGTTGCGCTTTGCAGATGCGGGGCTACGACGATGCCCTTATCGCTGTAGTTAACGCCTGCGGCCTCCAGATTCAGGTCACCCAGGGCTGCAACACGGCCTGCACCATGCACGACCAGATCGGTTTCGATTGTCTGGGTGTGATCGCCTGACTTCACTTCGACCGCCAATGCTCCATTGGCTTTCGCTACCGAGATGATTTCGGTCTCGCGCATCAGGTCCACGCCGATATCGGCGCTGCGTTTAATCAGCATTTCGACAAGATCGGGGTCGAAGCCGCGCAATGGGCGTGCGCCGCGATCTACGATGATCGGTATGGCTCCGGCCCGCGCAGCGATATGCGCAAACTCGAATGACACAAAGCCACCGCCGATAAAAAGGATGCGTTCGGGAAGGGCCTCAAGATTGAGGAAATCCGTGCTGTCGATCACGAGACCCGCGCCGGTGAAACCGAGCGGCCTGGGCATGGCACCGGCGGCGACGAGAAACCGTTTCGATCGATATGCCTCCCCATCGACCGCCAGCGTGTTCGCCCCAACAAAGCACACGGTTCCATGCAGAGTTTCGACGCCATTACCCGTCAGGCCCTTCTCCATCTTGTCCGGCACCAGATCTGTAAAGCCGCGCTTGTGCGCCATCAGATCGGCCCAGTTGATCGACAGATCGCCGGGGTCGATCCCCTTGCCTTGCATGAGCCGTGCCGCGTCGATAATTTCCGCACCACGCCGCAGGATCTTCTTCGGATCACAGCCGCGCAATGCGCAGGTGCCGCCGTAGGGCAGCGCATCGACGATAGCCACACGCCAGCCCGCAGTACCGCATTTGTTGGCCGCCGCAACCCCGGCCATACCTGCCCCGACGACGATCAGGTCGTAGTCCTCGCTCATTTTCTGGTCCTTTTTCGTGGCCTTCATCCAGCGCAGCAGCTCAGCTTCGCCACGTCCATATCGAAGGTTTGTGCCGCCAGTTTCAGCCCTTCGACAGTTGTCAGATAGGGGAAGATCGTCTCACCGAGTGCCTTGGTGGTCATGCCGAACTTCAGCGCCATCACGAGAGTCTGGATCGTATCGGACCCCTCGGGCGCAATGATCTGGCCGCCAAGCAGCCGGTCGGTCTTTCTGTCCGCTACCAGCTTGATCAATCCGCGCGTGTCGCGTGCGGCCAGCGCGCGCGGCACTTGACCGAGCGGCACGATGGAAGTCTTAACCTCGAGGCCCGCGTCCCGCGCCTGGGCTTCACTGAGACCGACGCCCGCGACCTGCGGGTCGGAAAACACGACCCACGGCATCGCGGCGTTGTCGTAGCGATGATCCCCGCCAAGAGCCGCGTTTTTAGCGGCCAGCTTTGCACCATAGGCCGCCATATAAACGAACTGGTCGCGGTCGGTCACATCACCCGCCGCGTAAATGCCGGGCACGGATGTCTGCATGTCATCGCCGACGACGATGGACCCGCGCGCGTTGGTTTCAACGCCGATCTCTTCGAGACCCATATCTTCGGTATTGGCGCGCCTGCCAGCGGTCGAAACGAGATGATCCGCCGTCACATCGATGGGGTTTCCGTCTTGGATCACGCGCAGCGTCACGTCCGCACTGTCGCGTCGCACATGGTCGTAGCTCAATCCGGTCAGAAGGGTGATGCCCTCGGCCTCGAACACCTCCGTCAGCGCCGCCGAGACTTCCGGTTCCGCGCCGGGCAGCAAATGCGACCGCGCAACAAGCGTCACCTTCACGCCCATCCGGCTCATCATCTGGGCCAGTTCCGCGCCGATGTAGCCCGCGCCGACGAAGATAAGGCTTTTTGGCAGCACTTGGAGTTCCAGAAGGCTGGTGCTGTCGAGCGCCCCGATTTCTTCGATGCCCTCAATCGACGGCAGGACCGGACGCCCGCCCGTGGCGATGATGGTCTTCGGCGCTTTCAGGGTTCGCTCACCGACTGTCACGCCACCTTCGATCAGCCGCGCGGGACCGGCATCGATGTAATCGACACCCTCATATTCCGGCAGAAGGTCGGCGTATTTCTGTCGGCGCAGGGTCGCGACCAGATCGTCCTTGGACTGAACTAGCGTCTGCCAATCATCGACTTGCGCGTGGCCTGATAGACCGGGGAACCGCTTGGCAGCCCGCGCACCGTGCACGGCCTCCGCCGCGCGGATCATCGCCTTGGAGGGCACGCATCCCACGTTGACGCATGTTCCGCCGATGGTGCCATATCCCACGAGGGCGACACGCTTACCAGCATCAGCCGCAGTGATCGCGGCGGAAAACCCGGCCGATCCTGCCCCGAGGACAATCAAGTCATACCTGTCTTTGGCGGCGTCATTCTTGTCAGTGTCTTTCATTTCAAGGTGCCTCTTGCAGGTGTGAATTCAGCCGCGTGGCGACAATCAGATGGATCGGCGCGCCGACAAGGATGTCGGCCCCTTTTGCGGGATTCCATCTTCATTGCGTTGCTCCGTTCGATGTCATGCGATTAAGGAAAAAAGCGTAGAGCCCGACAGCAACAAAAACGCCCACTGTGATCGGCAGCGCGAAACGGAACTCGATCCAGATGAAAAGCACGGATAGCGCGGCGGCAATCGCGGTCGCCCAGATTTTCGGAGCCGGGCCTAGCTTGCCTGCGCGCAGCCAGAGCGCCTGCACCACGACCGCAAGGCACAAGAACAACAGCGGGAACAGGACATAATCGAGCCAGCCCGTAAGCGCCGACAACCCCACGCCAGCGACGACAATGACCAGCAGCGGTGTGAAGCAGCAAACAGCCATGAAGAGCGCACCGCCGAGCCCTCGTTTCAACAGTCGGTCGGGGTTTTCAGGTGTGTCCGTCAAGGGGCTGGCTTTCATTAAACTACGTTGAGGATTGACCGGGGTTTGGCGCTTCACCAGTCGACTTCGGGCAGGACAGACACCGGATAGCCGTTGGCAGTCACCGCCCCGACGATGCTCTCGACGGTTGTTTCGGTATCTTCAAAACTCACGGTGTAGATACCCTGACCGTCCGCGGGTCCATCTTCGAAACCATTGATCTCCACTGATGGAACGCTCCGGAGCGCGCTTGCGACGATGAAAGAACAAGAGGGACAGGTCAATTCGCCGACGGTGATCTCGATGCTGCGCTCTTCAGCCCAGGTCGCAGACGATAGCGCGGCAACGGTGAGTGCCGATGACAACAGTAGGTGCTTCATAGGTTTGATCCTTGCTCAGAATTTCAGGATGTATGGGGTGATGTAAGGAAAGATCATCGCGACCGCGACTGTCAGGGTGGCGACCCAGAGCGTCGCACGCATCACACGACGATCAATCGGACGCGCACAAGTGCCGTTGGCACAAGCCTCCGTGTCCACAGGTTTGTAGGCCTTGTAAAACCCGTATCCGATGAATGCGGCGCTCAGCGCGAAAGTGTACCACTTGTAGGCATAGAGCGCCCCAAGCTGCGCGATGAAAACGCCTGTCACGCCAAAGCTCACAAGGACCAGCGGCAGAATGCAGCACGAAGTCATCGCCAGCGCACCGAGAACGCCAAAACCGGTCGCGCTCCATCCTTTCACAGTGTCATCGCGGACCTGATGTGTTTGACCGGGGGTCTGTGCCGAAAAGCTCTGTTCCATGAAATTGCCCTTGATCGGATATGTCCACCGTTCTAGAGTCTGTAGCTGATACAGGCTCAAGAGGTTTCTTCGGAGAAATGGATAACAAAAGCGTGAAAATATTCCGACGGGTCGATCTGGCGCGTGCCACTGGCTGCAATCTTGAAACAATCCGCTACTATGAGAGGGTCGGGATTATGCCTGACCCGCCGCGCAGCTCCAAAGGGTATCGTCTCTACGATGACACCCACGTGAGACGTTTGAATTTCGTCATGCGGTCCCGCGATCTCGGTTTCTCGCTGGAAGAAATTCGCGGGCTGCTCGGCTTGGTGGATGATCGGACCCAGACCTGCGCCGAAGTCCAGGCCGTAGCTGAAGCGCATCTGGCAGATGTGCAGGTAAAAATGGCCGATCTTACGCGGATAGAGCGCGTCCTGTCAGAGACGGTCGCGCGATGCACAGGCGATGCCGCCCCGGAATGCGCGGTTATCGACGCACTTATCGATGCGTAAACGGAACCGCCTTTGATCCGTGGCCATTTTATTTCTGGGACGAAGCGGCCATTGGCGACACGCAGAAATTCGTAAGATGGGCTCTTTTGAGACCTTCGCCGCGATGTGTCCGCGTGACTGCTCTACCGCCGTCCCAATCTTCCCAGACACGCGAGCTGCGCCAACATCCGGGACCCCGTTGCTGTCGATTGATTGCCAGTTGCAGATGCAGACTGTGCCATCCCCGGCCTTTGAGGCGTGTTATTGAGACGATCGCAGATCTGTTTCAAGTCCAGATCTGTCATCGCCCTGATGTCGCGCTTGCGCGGCGGCAAGGGATTACCAGCTGTTATACCCGAGGTATTTGCCTGTCATCTCAACTTTGACCCGGTCCCCTTTTGGGTTTTCGACGCGGGTCACAGACATTTCAAAGTCGATAGCTGACATGATGCCGTCACCAAACTTCTCCTGGATCAGCGCTTTCAGCGTCGGGCCATAAACGCCGACGATCTCATAGAAGCGATAAATGCAAGGATCGGTTGGAACCGCTTGTTCCCAGATTTTCGTAGGACTCTCGGACAGGACACTCTCGGCCTCTTGCGGCAAACCCATTGCCGTGACCATCAACTTGGCCTTGTCGGCTGGAAAGGCATTCATGCCCATCGCCGCGGAATGGGTCCAGACAGGCGACATGCCAATCTTGTCGGCGATCTCTTCCCATGTCAGTCCAGCCGTTTTCTTGGCAGACAGGATCATCGCGGTTACGTCTTCTTTGGTCATCATCCGGGTCATGGTGAGGTCTTTCATTCTTTCTCCTCCAATGGTTATTCGTTGACGGCCCGCAGCGCGGGTGGCGCAGTTTCGGGGGCGTCGGCTGGTTCGGTCTTGTCAATCCGGACAGGTGTCGGGGAGTTGGTGCCATCAGACACTCCGTTTCCGGCCCTTTCCTTTGAGCGCTTGCCGAGGAATTGCACGAGGTGATTGCGGATGGCGTAATAGTTGGGATGCTCGATAATCTCGGTCCGGCTGCGTGGACGCGGGATTGTGATTTCGACGCTTTCCGCGACACGCGCAAAGGGACCGTTAGTCATCAGCAGAATACGGTCGGCCAAAAGGATTGCCTCATCAATATCATGGGTAATCATAAAGACGGTCTGTTCGGTTCCGCTCCAGATTTTCAGCAACTCATCCTGGATCGTCCCTCGGGTCAGGGCATCAAGCGCGCCAAAGGGTTCGTCCAGCAAGAGCAATTTGGGATGGTTCGCAAATGCCCGCGCAATGGATACACGCTGGCGCATACCCCCTGACAACTGGCTGGGTTTGCGGTGGATCACGTCACCTTCCAGTCCGACCATCGCAAGATAATTGGTCGAGTGATCGATCACTTGCGCCTTGGTCCATTCAGGGTGCCTTGCGGCAACGCCGAAGGTCACGTTCTTGAGAGTGGAAAGCCACGGCAACAGGGAATAGTTTTGGAAGACGACCCCGCGATCCAGACTTGGCCCTTTCACCTGAGAGCCATCCATCACGACCACGCCAGCCGTTGGATCAGAAAGACCAGCAAGGATATTCATGATCGTGGACTTGCCACAGCCGGAGTGCCCAAGGATTACAACGAATTCGCCCTTTTCAACCCCGAAGGTCGCATTTTCAAAGACTGTCAACTCACCGCCCTGCCCATCAGGGTATCGCTGGGTCATGTTTTCGACACTTAGAAACGGTTTCATGTCTATATCCTATTCAACGTAAGAGACGGCGCGCTGCACAAAGCCCAGGGCTGCATCAAGCCCCATACCCACGACGCCAATCATAAGAATGGAAAAAATAACCGACGTGAGATCGAGATTGTTCCACTCGTTCCAGACGTAGTAGCCAATGCCAGTACCACCCACGAGCATCTCAGCCGCGACAATCACCAGCCAGGCGATACCGATCGAAATCCGCATTCCTGTCAGAATCGTCGGCGCCGCAGCAGGTAAAATCACCGTAAAGGCAGTTTGTAGCGGATTGAGCTCATGTGTGCGGGCGACATTGACCCAGTCTTCGCGCACGCCTGCGACACCAAAAGCGGTGTTGATTAGCATAGGCCAAATCGAACAAATAAAGATGACGAAAATCGCACTGGCCTCACTGTCTTGGATTATGAACAGCGCGAGTGGCATCCACGCCAGAGGCGAGATGGGGCGCAGGACCTGAATGAACGGATTGAGTGCTTTGTAGGCGAGCGGCGACATTCCAATCAAAAACCCAAGCGGAATTGCGATTGCTGCAGCAAGCGCATAGCCCACGAGAACGCGATAGATCGAATACCCGATCTGAATACCGATCCCTTTGTCATTGGGGCCCGCATCATAGAATGGGTCGCTCAGTTGCTCCCATGCCTTGACCATAACCTGGCTTGGTGGCGGCACCCCCGCTTTGGGCTGACCTGCACCTGTCAGGATTTCATATTCTGTCAGCTCGCCCACAGGCTTCGGGGCCGGTATCGCGGCCTCCCAGATCAGGAGGCCGACCAGCAGGAGCGAGACGGACAGAATAGCTGCACGAAAATTCAGCGGAAGCGTTGGCATTTGCCTTAGCCTTTCTTGATCGCGAAGCTGTCGACATAGGCTTCGGGTTCGTTGTAATCGAACGCTTTGCCCATGATCGTATGCGACTTGTAGCTCACGTCTGGCGCTTCATATCCGAGGTTTTCCATCACCTTCTTGCAGTCAGCGGCCAGATAGACCTGCTCGGCCACGGCTTTGTAGTCGACATCGCCCTCAATGTAGCCCCAACGCTTCATCTGGGTCAGGATCCAAACCCCCATCGAATGCCAAGGGAACGGGTCAAAATCGATCCGATCCGGCACGTTCTGCACCTCGCCGAGACCATCCGCATATACGCCGGTAAGGACCTGCTCGATCACTGTCACCGGTTGGTTGAGATAATTGGCTGGCGCGATTGCCGTGGAGATCTCCTTACGATTTTCAGCTGCCGACGCATATTGCGTTGCATCGATGATCGATTTGAGCAACGCACCATAAGTGTTCGGCATTTCGGTGGCGAAAGACAGCGGTGCCGCGAAAGCGCAGCAAGGGTGCCCTTCCCAAAGATCCTTGGTCAGCACATGAAGGAAGCCGATCCCTTCATAGACGGCGCGTTGATTGAACGGGTCTGGCGACAGGTATCCATCAAGGTTTCCGGCGCGCAAGTTCGCCACCATTTCCGGTGGGGGAACGACGCGGATCTGGATATCGACGTCGGGGTCCAGCCCAAACTCAGCCACATAATAGCGCAGCAGGAAGTTATGCATCGAATATTCGAAAGGAACGCCGAAGGTAAAGCCCTTCCACTGCTTTGGATCGCGCTTGTCGAGATGTTCGTTTGCCAGCACAATCGCCTGTCCATTGATGTTTTCGACAGCCGGCATGATGTATGGCTCCGCGATCGACCCTGCACCAAGGGTCATGGCCAGCGGCATCGGCGTCAACATGTGGCTGGCATCATATTCCCCCGACAGCGACTTATCGCGTGCCACGGCCCAGCCGGCAGTTTTGATGACATCCACATTCAGTCCATAGCGTTCATAAAAACCCATCGGCTGCGCCATGATAATGGGTGTCGCACAGGTAATCGGAACAAAACCGATGTTCAGGTCTGTTTTCTCCAGCGGGCCAAGGTTGTCGAGAATGGCGGCCTTTGCTTCGTTCATCGGAAAGACCGAGGCCAGTGCAGCAGCCATCGTTGAGCCACCCATCATACCCATGAATGAGCGGCGACCAATATCGCTTTGGCCAAACACGGACCGGACAATCGCACTTTCGACTGCGCGCTCCATCATGGCTTCGCTGGTCGTCAGATCCGGGCCACCTTGTTGCTCTACCGCTGATGTGACGCATCCAGCGCAGCCGCATTCCGCGCCATGACGCAGGTCAGTTTCAGATGAGAATGGATTTCCGAGGCTTTTTACTGTCATTTTGATCGCTCCTGTCAAACTTTGAATCCATGTTGGCTTGCAGCCCACTTGAACAAAATAGTCTTTAGAGCGATCCCAAAAATTAGGTTTAGCGATGAATTACAAGGCATTAACGCAGTATGCGTTATGAATATAATTACATTTTTTCGTAATTTACGAGGTTTCGTATTGAAAATAGTCGCAGGTCGGTCCTCTACTTATGAATGCCAACAACAGTGCCAAACATTGATTCCCGACTGAGCGGCGCATTTGGCGCTACCTTGGTTCTGGACCTCGAAACCGACCGCATTTTGGCGGCGGCACCTGAGGCGATTGCCCTGTTCAAGGATGATGCGCTCATCGGCTCTCGCTTTTCCGAACTCGTATTGGACGACATCCCGCACATGATCCTTTTCGTGGATGAAGTTATGTATCGTGGAACGGCATGGACACGCCGGATTACTTTGCAGACCCAAGCAGGGGCGCCGATAGACTGCGAAATCAACGGCCGGATCAATGCGGACACGCTCATCTTGCAAATCACCGATCTTGACGCGCTTGAACGCCGCGCCGAGGCGTTTCGGACCGCGACAATCTACAGCGGTGGCATACTGGAATGGCAGCGCGCTCAGGCATTCTTTTCCGAACTTGAACAACAAAACCAGTTGATCCTGAATGCAGCGGGTGAAGGCATCTATGGGGTCAATGCAGACGGCAAAACAACCTTTGTGAACCGTGCCGCCCAAGAAATGCTGGGTTGGACCAATGAGGATTTGCTGGGCGAAGACATCCATACCAAAATTCATCATCATCATCTGGATGGCGAAAAATATCCTTCGCATGAATGTCCGATTTACCAGTCTTTCAGATATGAACAGGTCAACCGCATCGAGGATGAGGTGTTCTGGCGCAAGGACGGCAAGCCAATCCGCGTTGAATATGTCTCTACTCCTATCTACGAAGGACAAGTCCTCGCTGGTGCGGTGGTGATCTTTCGCGACATCACTGAGCGCTGGGAAAATGAACGCAAGCTGCGCGACGCCATGAACCAAGTGGCCGCCTTGCGTGACCGGTTGGAACAGGAAAATGCCTATCTGCAAGAAGCGATCAGCATCGAGCGCGCGCATCACGACGTGGTAGGCCAGTCCCCCGCGATCCAACAGATCCTTCAACGGGTCGAAATGGTGTCTCGCACGCCTGCTAACGTATTGATTACAGGGGAAAGCGGAACAGGCAAGGCAATGGTAGCGTCTGCGATCCACAATGACAGTGATCGACGCAGGCGTCCATTGATCCATTTCAAATGCAGCTCCGTCACGCCAGACATGTTTAAGCGCGAACTGTTTGGTCAAGTCCGGGGCGCGTTCACTGGCGCGCTGCGCGATAAACCTGGCAAGCTGGAACTGGCGCACGGCGGCACGCTTTATATCGACGAGATCGCGGATATTCCGTGGGACCTTCAGGGGCAGTTGCTTGATGCCTTGCAAAACCGCCAAGTCACCCGTCTGGGCGATGATCGGGCAAAAAGCCTCGAGTTGCGTGTCGTGGCCTCTACAAGCCGCGATCTTGACCGCGAAGTGCAGGCTGGCCGGATCCGGCCAGAACTGGTGTTCTTCCTCAATGTCTTTCCAATTCACTGCACGCCATTGCGTGATCGCCCCGACGACATACCTCTGCTTGCAGCCCATTTCTTGGACCTTGCCTGCAAGCGACTTGGCCGCTCACCGCCCATTATCACGGCCGGCACAATCCGAACGTTGCAGCGGTACGATTGGCCAGGAAACGTGCGCGAACTTGCAAACGTGATCGAGCGAGGCGCAATCGTGTCGCGTGCGGACAAATTAATGGTCGATATCCATCCAGCCTCTGCCCCAGTGACACGCAAGATCACGACGCTGCTCAGCGAAGCCGACATCGAAAAAATCCGCGTCGCCAATACAATTGCGTGCCTGCAAGAAGCCAAAGGCCGTGTGTCCGGACCAAATGGGGCAGCGGCATTATTGGGTGTAAAGCCGACAACGCTTTACTCTCGAATAAAGACGCTTGGCTTAGCCCCGGACGATTGGCGTTAGCTTTCCTGCCCCATAAAGATTTGCTGGTACCCCAGGCGGTTTTCTTGGATCCAAACTTCCGAAATGGTCATTCACGCAAAGGCTTGATTGCAGGTCCTCGTTTGTGCCCTGTCAGAAAGGCCTTAGAACGGGCGCGGCATCGGGGATCGGGCTGGAATGCGCGCGGATCTTGATCGAAGAAGGGGCGCAGGTCGTGCTGATCGACCGTGCAAGAAATAGGCTGAACGCGCTATGCGAAGACCTTGGCAGCAATGCAAAACCATTGGTGATTGATCTTCTCGAAGGGTCAAAGGTCACTGCCATGTTGCCAAAGATTGAGGCTCTCGTCGGTCCGCTGGACATTTTCACTGCCAATGCTGGTGCCTACGTTGGCGGAGCGTCCGCAGAGGGAAATCCTGACGAATGGGGCAGGATGCTGAACATCAATGTCAATGCGGCCTTTCAGAGCGTTCAGGCGGTTTTGCCACGGATGATCGAACGCAAGACGGGCGGCATCATCTTTACAAGTTCGGTCGCGGGCGTCGTGCCGGTTGTTTGGGAGCCGATCTACACTGCGTCAAAGTTCGCGGTGCAGGCATTTCTTCACGCGACCCGCCGTCAAGATTCAGAATACGGCATTCGGATGGGTGCCGTACTCCCTGGGCCCGTCGTCACAGCCTTGCTGGACGATTGGCCCAAACAGAAGATGGATGAGGCACTGGCAAACGGATCGTTGATACAACCACGCGACGTCGCCGAGGCTGTTCTGTTCATGTTGACGCGTCCGCGGGGTGTGGTGATCCGCTATATAGAGATCTTGCCAAACAGCGTCGACCTTTAGGGAAGCTGTTGTGCTCAAACCCGATCCAGAAAGCCGCCACTTGCTAGGCATCGATGTCGGAACTGGCAGCGCCCGCGCGGGTGTTTTCACATCGAATGGCCGCATGGTTGGTACCGACAAGTGTCCGATAGCGATTTATCGCAAGGGCGGAACGATCGTCGAGCAGTCGAGTGATGGCATTTGGTCAGCGGTTGTTACATCCGTCAGTGATCCAAGCCACCCAGAACGAAACATCATGGTCTGGACGAACCACCGCGCACTGGAGCAGGCCGAGCGCATCAATCGAACGGATTGTAATCAGTGGCGGGGCTTCAAAACGACGTTCATGATGCAATGGAACAGATGTCGTTTTTGCATCTCGATATAGACCTCAGGCCGGCATCGTCAGAGGCCTTTATGACACACGTTGCAAGATATTTGCACAGTTGCTGTCTGTCGCCAGGTTGGCCGCAAGAAACTGAAACGCACGAAATTCATACCCCGTAAACGTGTCAGAACCGGGTGCGGTTGCAGCACAATAAAAGCTTGGGAAGCCAAATATGGCGAACCGCGCTGCCACCGATCCCACATCTCTGACTTCTGTTTGTCCGTATAAAGCGTCCGGGTCCGGTATTTCATGTCTCAACACGTCACCTTTGACGAAAGACTAATGTGTTGCCGCGCTCCGGATTGCACGAATGTTGTCGCCGTAAGGTGCCGGATTGCTGACAGATCCCCCACGGAAAACGGCAGAGCCTGCGACCAGAACATCCGCGCCTGCAGCCGCCACCAGCGGCGCCGTCGCCGGATCGACTCCTCCGTCAATTTCGATGTGAATAGGGCGATCGCCGATCATGGTGCGTAGATTGCGGACCTTATCCACCTGACTGTGAATGAATTTCTGGCCGCCAAAGCCGGGGTTCACGGTCATCACGCAGACCAGATCAATCATATCTAGAAGTGGCTCCACAGCACTTGCATGCGTGCCGGGGTTCAACGCAACGCCCGCCTTTGCACCGGCCGCTCGGATGGCCTGCAGCGTACGGTGGATATGCGGGCCCGCTTCCACATGGGCGGTGATGATGTCGGCCCCGGCCTTGGCAAATCCCTCGATGTAGGGATCAACGGGCGAGATCATCAAATGCACATCCATGACACCCTTGATGTGTGGGCGTATCGCAGCGCAGGTGGCTGGCCCAAATGTGATATTCGGCACAAAATGCCCATCCATTACATCCACATGCACCCAATCGGCCCCCTGCGCTTCAATCGCCACGCATTCGGCGCCAAAATTGGCGAAATCAGCGGAAAGAATCGATGGAGCGATCTTGATGGAGCGATCAAATGTCATAGCAGACCTCAAGCGGGTTGGATTTAGCCCCGCGATACCGCGCGACGGGCCAATTGTCACGCCATATGACCTCAGAATCGCCCGCGTTCACACGAATGCAAGGCTGATATGCATGTGGGGTTTTGATGCTGCAATGCAGCAATCGCTGTGCTATGAGTCGCTGTATGACACATGCTTTGCGCCACCAAGACATTCTTCAGCCCGGCACGCAGGTTCATTTGACCCGCGCAACGTTGAGCACTTCACGGCCTCGTTCCTTGCACGACCATGACTTTTTTGAATTGCTTTGGGTGCAAAACGGTCAGGTCCGGCATCATCTACCCAATGGTGTGACGACGCTGCATGAAGGTGACACTGTTTTCATGCGCCCCAAGGACAAGCACGGCTTGCAGGGGCGGGGCGAACACGCGCTTGTGGTGTCAATCTGTTTCCATCCTCAGACGATCAAAGCCTTGGCCAAGCGCCATCCAAACGTCAAAGGCCATTTGTTCTGGTCCGAAACTGGTCCTGTCCAAAAACACCGCGATATACGCCAGCTTGCCGCACTCAACCACGCCGCCGTCGCGCTTGAGCGCAGCTTGAATGACACGCTCGCTGCTGAGGCATTTTTGCTGCCGCTTTGTGCCGACCTTATCGCGGAAACTTTCCCCGCGAACCTTCCAAACTGGCTGTCGCAGGCCTGTCTTGCCGCACGCGACCCAGAGATTTTCCGCAACGGATCCGCAGGCTTGGTCGCCCACGCTGGCAAGGCTCATCCACATGTCAGCCGGATGATGCGGAAATATTTGGGGCAAACGCCTTCGGATTACATCAATGCCATTCGGATGGAGCATGCCGCGCGCGCTCTGACAACCGATAGTGAACCGGTGAGCGAGATCGCCGCCGATTGCGGGATCCCGAACATGTCGCATTTTCACAAGCTTTTCCGTGCAACCCACGGCGTAACCCCGTTGCAGTATCGTCAGAAATTCCAACGCGATATCGTGCAACCGGCCTGACGCGAGGTCGCGACGCCCCGAGCACTTGAGCCTGTGCGCAAAACTTGCCAAGACCTATGCAAAGTGCGACCCTTTCAAGGTACCGCAGGAGGCCCCTTTGCAAACGACGCAATCCCCCACTTTGACCACATCGCAGCTGCCGCAAGTGCAGGAGCCACGCAATGATGGAATGCCACTCGACCTTGATTGGGTCATGGCTGTGCAGGCAAACACGTCCGCAATCGAAAGACGCGCAAAAACGCTCCCCGGTCGGCGAAGCGTCAAGAAAGACTATCAAGCCGCTTGGCTCTGCAAAGCCATCAGCCTGATGGATCTGACGACATTGTCAGGTGATGACAGCGAAGGCCGCGTCCGCAGGCTTTGTGCGAAAGCGCGCCAACCTGTGGCGCAGCCAATTTTGGATGCCTTGGGAATGGATGGTCTGACCACTGGTGCGGTCTGCGTCTATCATGACATGGTGCCAACTGCTGTCGATGCGTTAAGAGGCGCAAATATCCCTGTGGCCGCCGTCTCCACCGGCTTTCCGGCTGGTCTGTCGCCATTTCACCTGCGCATCGCTGAGATCGGCGAAAGCGTCGCTGCTGGCGCGCAGGAGATTGATATCGTCATCAGCCGCCGCCATGTGCTGACCGGAAATTGGCAAGCGCTCTACGACGAAATGATGGAAATGCGTGCGGCCTGTGGCGAAGCGCATATCAAAGCGATCCTCGCTACAGGAGAGCTCGGCACGCTGCGCAACGTCGCCCGCGCGAGCCTTGTCTGCATGATGGCGGGTGCTGATTTCATCAAGACATCAACCGGAAAAGAGCCGGTGAATGCTACGCTTCCAGTGACGCTCACCATGATCCGCGCCATTCGCGACTATCAGGACCAGACCGGCATCAAAGTCGGCTACAAACCCGCAGGCGGGATCAGCAAGGCAAAAGACGCGCTGGTCTATCTGGCGATGATAAAGGACGAGCTTGGCGACCGCTGGCTGCAACCCGATCTCTTCCGCTTTGGTGCCTCCAGCCTGCTGGGGGACATTGAACGGCAACTCGAACATCACGTCACCGGGGCCTATTCAGCCCAGTGGCGGCACGCGATTGGATAAACCATGACCATCAAAGAGATTTTCGACACCATGGATTACGGCCCGGCCCCTGAAAGCAACACAGAAGCATTGGCCTGGATCGCGGACCGTGGCGGCATTGCCGGACACTACATCAACGGCAAGTTTGGCCCGTTGCGCGATGATTTTGCCAGCAACAACCCGGCCACTGGCGAAAGGCTGGCCGGAGTAACCAAGGGTACGGCAGATGAAGTGGCGATAGCTGTCGCCGCGGCGCGCAAGGCGCAACCTGTGTGGGCGAAGTCAGGACACAAGCGCGCGCGTGTGCTCTATGCGATTGCCCGCCTGATGCAGAAGCACAGCCGCCTGTTGGCCGTCATGGAAACGATGGACAATGGCAAACCCATCCGCGAAAGCCGCGACATCGACGTGCCCTTGGCAATCCGGCACTTCTATCACCACGCAGGCTTTGCGCAGTTGATGAAATCCGAACTGCCTGACCGCGAGGCCTTGGGCGTCTGCGGGCAAGTGATCCCGTGGAACTTCCCGCTTTTGATGCTGGCATGGAAAATCGCGCCGGCACTGGCGATGGGCAACACAGTGGTTTTGAAACCCGCCGAATATACATCGCTCACGGCGATGGTCTTTGCCGAAATCTGTGCACAGGCTGGCGTTCCGCCGGGCGTGGTCAATATCGTCACGGGAGACGGCGAAACAGGCGCCGCACTGGTTCAGGCAGAGGTGGACAAGGTCGCTTTTACCGGCTCGACCGAAGTC
Source organism: Yoonia sp. (assembly GCF_042093035.1). GTDB lineage: Bacteria > Pseudomonadota > Alphaproteobacteria > Rhodobacterales > Rhodobacteraceae > Yoonia. The sequence continues at coordinate 25,453 of NZ_JBELFI010000007.1, forward strand.
GGCCGCAAAATCCGGGAGGCGACGGCAGGCAGCGGCAAAGCGCTCTCGCTGGAGCTTGGTGGCAAGTCGCCTTACATCGTTTTCGATGATGCAGATATGGATTCAGCCGTCGAAGGACTGGTCGATGCGATCTGGTTCAACCAGGGGCAAGTCTGCTGCGCTGGCTCGCGGCTCTTGGTGCAGGAAGGCATTGCCGACCGCTTCTATACCAAGCTGAAAACGCGCATGGACGGGCTGCGCATCGGTGACCCGCTTGATAAATGCATTGATGTCGGCGCGATTGTGGACCCGGTGCAACTGGCACAAATCTCGCAGATGGTTTCCGACAACAGCGAAGGCGAAACTTACCAAACCAGCGCTCCGGAGGGGTGCTTCTATCCGCCGACCCTCATCACAGGCCTGTCTCCAGCATCGACGCTCATGCAGGAAGAAATTTTTGGGCCTGTCCTTGCCGCGACAACTTTCCGCACGCCATCCGAGGCTGTCGAGATCGCCAATAACACGCGCTACGGCCTGGCAGCGTCCGTTTGGTCGGAGAATATCAATCTGGCATTGGACATCGCCCCGAAACTGGCGGCTGGTATTGTTTGGGTGAACGGCACAAACATGATGGACGCAGCCGCAGGATTTGGCGGCGTTCGCGAAAGCGGCTTTGGGCGCGAAGGCGGCTGGGAAGGGCTGGCAGGCTACACCAAACCCAAAGCCAGCGCCAAACCGCTCGAAAAAATCGCCGCATTCACCACGCAAGATGGCACGCCGGCCGATCCGCTTGACCGGACCGCGAAGCTTTACATCGGCGGCAAGCAAGCACGCCCAGATGGTGGCTATTCGCAACCAGTCTTTAGCCCGCGCGGAAAGCTTTTGGGCCATGCATCGCTTGCCAACCGCAAAGACATTCGCAATGCAGTTGAGGCCTGCAATGCAGCCAAGGGCTGGTCAAAAACCACCGGCCATTTACGCGCACAAATCCTCTATTATATCGCGGAAAACCTCTCAGCCCGCGCCGATGAATTCGCAACGCGGATCAACAATCTTACGGGCAAGCGCTCCGGTAGCGATGAAGTCGAAAATGCAATCCGCACGCTCTTCACCTACGCGGCATGGGCCGACAAATACGACGGCCAGGCGCATGGTGTCCCTATTCGCGGGGTCGCATTGGCGATGAAGGAACCGGTTGGCAATATCGGCGTGCTTTGTGACGACGCCGCACCGCTTGGGGGACTGATCGATGCGATGGCACCAGTCATTGCAATGGGCAACCGCGTGATCCTTGCCGCAAGTGAGCCGTTCCCACTGGCCGCAACCGACTTCTATCAGGTTCTGGAAACATCCGATGTGCCCGCAGGCGTCGTGAACATTGTCACTGGCAGCCATGCAGAGCTGGCACCAACATTGGCAAAGCACCTTGATATTGATGCGGTCTGGTCATTCTCAAGCAGCGAATTGTCGGCCACAATCGAAAAGGCCAGCGCAGGCAATCTCAAACGCACATGGGTGAACAACGGCCAAGCCCTATCACCCGGAACACACGACTACCTCATCGCTGCCACCGAAGTGAAAAACATCTGGATCCCCTACGGCGAATAATCTTCTTCCGAGCGCAAATATCCTGGGGGAGGTGCGCAGCGCCGGGGGCAAAGCCCCCTACTTGCTGCGCCAACTGTCCAGCCAACGTGACAATCGGCCCTTGCGCTCGGCAACACTGGCTTGAACCTCATCATATTGTTCGCCTGCCGCATCCAGAAGCGGATCAACCGACCGTTCCCGGAACTGGCGCCAAGCGGCCTTGACAAAGACGATCGCCACCATCAGAAAGATGAAGAAGAAAATGTTGAACCATGGCACAATGGTGACATCCGGCCCGGAGACCGTGCGCACACCAACGGCATTTGGATAGATGCTCGCCCAGCGCACGCGCCAGCCGTAGTGCGTCACGACGGCCCATTCATCACCGCGTGCAAGATTGGCCGCTTCCGCCTGCAGATCGGCGCTATCAAATTTGAAGTATGGCGGCCAAATCCAACCTGTGTCCTCATTGCGGTAAACCATCACGCTGGAGCTGTCGCGCGGCATAATCCCAAGCAGCCAGGTGTCCTGCTTTTGGGTGTTTATTAATCGCAAATCGCGCGTCGGTTGCGCAGAGGAGCCGGAATCAGGTTGCGCATAGAACATACGGTTCAAACCACTGAAATCAGTCCGGATGATCTCGGTCGAGGTCACTTTGACAATGTCATGCTGCGGCAGAACGTAGTGCAAGAACAGCCCTGCAATCACTAGGACCGTCATCCGGAAAATCAATTTCAATCGTCGCATATCAATATCCTCAATTGGCGTTGATCGTATAGATGATCGCGCCAATGACGACGGTCGGCACAACATAAACCAGCCCGATCAACTTGGGTCTGATCGAGCTATGATAGGCCTGCATCCCTTCGGCAATATAGGCATCTCTTGCGCCCGCTTCGCCGCCATCGGGGTTTGCTGCGTCAAATTCATTCTCAAGCCGCTCTTTGCGCACCGACTTTGAGTACAGCGAAATTGACAGGTAGATCACACTCAGGCCGATGAAGCCGAAGATCACAAGTTTGATAAACCCCATCAAGCTCTCCTTTGTGGCGCAACATGCGTCCCTCCCCTTCGATTTGGTAGGCTTCAGCCAGAAATGCAACAAGATTGCACTGTCTTTTGTCAGTTCGGGCCAGAATAGCAGGTTGTCTGCGCCTCAGCGTCACCCATACCCTACCACGTCTGGGTCACCCATTTGCGGGGCAATCCTGCCAGCGAAAGCACCATAATCGGCGCCCATATCAACGCTGAGGTCACGCCCAAACGACCAAATAACCAGATGTTGGCAGGCAAGCCCTCTGCTGTGAGCGTCTCCACCTCCAATCCTTGCCAAAGATAGAGACAAAAGAAAAAGGCGGAGGCACCCACGACAAGGATCAGCGTCGATGCAAAGGCATTCATCATCAAAGGCGTAACACCCTCCGGCAAAATCCAGGCCAATACGCGCGGCACCGCGAAGCCTGCAATTGCCAAGATCAAGGCCGGAAGGATCAAGCCGCTGGATAGTATCGACGCCATGCCCAAACCTTCAATCTAAATATGTACTAATCAAGCCTGTCACCCAACGCCAATCCCTTGAGTATTTGATCCGCTGCCATCGCCTTCTTACCCGAACGCTGCGCTCGGGTCACACGGACTGCACCCGTTCCACAGGCAATATCAAATCCACCCAAAACGTCACCGGGCGGGCCATCGCCCGAAACAACCTCAGACCCCAATAACTTCACCCGCTCACCAGAGACATCACACCAAGCACCGGGAAATGGCGAAAGCCCGCGGATCAAGCGGTCAACGTCCTGTGCAGGGCGCGACCAGTCAACACGGGCCTCGGCCTTGTCGATCTTGGCAGCATATGTCACGCCTTCGCTAGGTTGGATCTCCGGCGTCAATTCCGGCAGACGCGGCAAGGCGGTCACGATCATCGCCGCCCCCATATCCGACAACCGGTCATGAAGCGTGCCGGTCGTTTCATGGGCGCCGATCGGCGTTGCCTTCCGCATGAGAACGGGGCCGGTATCCAAACCCGCCTCCATCTGCATGATACAGACACCGGTTCGCGCATCTCCGGCGATGATCGCGCGATGGATCGGGGCCGCACCGCGCCAACGTGGCAACAATGACGCATGAATATTCAAACACCCCAGTTTTGGGGCATCCAGCACGGCTTGCGGTAAAATCAAACCGTAAGCCACAACAACAGCAACATCGGCCTGAAGTTCCGCAAATGCAGCCTGCGCGTCCGCCGTCTTGAGTGACACAGGATGGCGCACCGCCAAGCCCAACGCCTCTGCGCACAACTGCACAGGCGACGGGCGGTCTTTTTTGCCGCGTCCGGCAGGGCGCGGCGGCTGGCAGTATACGGCGACAATCTCATGGTTAGCGTCGACCAAAGCCTGCAAGACCGGCACCGAAAAATCGGGGGTTCCCATAAAGACAACGCGCATCAGATCACCCTTCTTATTCCCCAATAAACTTCCGCCGGAGGCATCCCGCCCTATCCGCGCTGAAGCTTCCTTGCTTTTTTCAATACCATATCCCGCTTCACCCGCGTGAGACGGTCAAAGAACATCCGCCCGTGCAAATGGTCAATCTGGTGCTGTACGGACGTGGCCCAAAGCCCGACAAAATCACGCCTGTCCCACTGACCATGCTCGTTGCGAAATCGCACCGTCACAGCCCTTGGGCGCGTCACTTTCGCCCAGACACCCGGCAAATTTGGGGATCCCTCCTCATGTACGCGTGGCTCCACACTGCTATGCAAAATCTCCGGGTTTGCCAGGCGCACGGCTTGGCCACGCTCATTTGAGGCATCCACAACAGCCAGTGCCATATCCAACCCCAGTTGCGGTGCAGCCAGGCCTACGCCGGGCATGGTGTCCATGGCGACAATCATCTCATCCCATATCGCGCGCACGTCGTCGGTGATGTCCATCACAGGCGTCGCGGGGGTCCGCAAAGCACGATCAGGCCAGATCACAAAAGGGCGCGGCGTCATCGGCGCATTGCCTTGGGGATTGTCAATCGGGGCATAAGACGCATCAACCCCGCGCCATTTCGCGTTTCAGCTTCTGCATTTTGCGGGTAATCATCTGACGTTTCAACGGCTTGAGGTAGTCGATAAAAAGCGTACCATCCAGATGATCGATCTCATGCTGAACGCAGGTCGCCCAGAGGCCATCAAAACGCTCGCGCTTGACCTGCCCGTCCAAACCAAGCCAAGATACCTCCACCTCTGCGGGGCGCTCCACTTCGGCGTAATGCTCAGGGATCGACAAACAGCCTTCATCATAGACGGATCGTTCTTCAGAGGTCCAAACCACTTCAGGGTTTATCAGGACCATTGGCTCCGGCGTTGCATCGTCGTCCTTGGCGCAATCCATCACAATCAAACGCTCCATCACCGCAACCTGTGGCGCGGCCAACCCGATACCGGGCGCCTGATACATCGTCTCAAGCATATCATCGGCCAAACGTCGCAATTCGTCCGAGACAGACGCCACGGGCGTCGCAACCTTCTTGAGGCGCGGATCAGGGTGAAGAAGGATGTTTTTGACAGTCATGCCGCTGATCTAATCCGTCATGCCGCACATCGCAAGACAGCGCGCATTAACGGCTTGCACCCGGTCGCGCATCCGACCAATTTGGCCGCAAGACAGCAGGAGACATCAGATGTCATTCAACACCCCAATCGACCGACGCGGGACCAACAGCACCAAATGGGACCGGATGGAAAAACTCTATGGTGTCTCTGCGGAAGACGGCTTGGCGATGTGGACAGCCGATAGCGATTATGCGACCGCACCTTGCGTAATTGAAGCGCTTCTAAAGGCGGCAGAACATGGTGTTTTTGGCTACGGGGTTGAAGACGAAGCTTACCTGAACGCAATCTGCTGGTGGATGAAAACGCGCCATGGCTGGGAAATTCAGCCAGACTGGATACTGACAACACAAGGTCTGGGCAACGCGATCGCGATGTGTCTCGACGTGTGGTCCGAGCCGGGCGATGCCGCCGCAATCTTCACGCCTGTTTACCATGAATTTGGGTTGAAAATTAACAAGGCCGGACGGCAAGTGACCGAATGCCCGCTGGTGCGTGAGGGCGACACTTATATGCTCGACCTGGACGACGCACAGGCCCGTTTGACGGGTAAGGAAAGGCTCCTAATCTGGTGCTCGCCACAAAATCCCTCAGGGCGCGTTTGGACCGCCTACGAACTCCGCGCGATCTCTGCTTTTGCACGCAAGAACGGCATGATCCTGGTCAGCGACGAGATCCACCAAGACCTCGTCTATCCGGGGCATTCCTTCGTGCCGGCGGGGGTCGCCGCGCCCGGGGACGCAGACAACACCGTCTATTTGTCAGCGGCCTCCAAGACCTTCAACATTGCCGGGCAGCGCACCGGCAACATCATCATCGCGGACCCAAAGCTGCGCAATGCAATGCGCAAACGACTGCGGATGTTGGACTATGGTCCCTCCTTGCTTGGCGTGAAAATGATTACGGCAGCTTACTCTGAGGAGGGCGCGGCATGGGCCGATGCGCAAATCATGCATCTGCAAACCAACCGCGAAATCTTTGATGCAGGGATCAATGCGATCCCTGGTGTGAAATCAATGCCGCTGCAATCGACCTACCTGGCTTGGGTCGACTTTGCAGACACTGGCATGACGCACGATGAAGTTGCGGCAAGGATTCGAAACACCGCCAAAATCGCCGCTTCAGACGGACCAAGCTTCGGCGCAGGCGGAGAGAGCTTCATGCGATTCAATCTGGCAACCCAGACACAAGTCGTCGAAGACGCCGTCCGGCGGATGCAAGCCGCATTCGCTGATTTGCAGTAGTCCGGACTATTGGCCAATCAATCCCGCAGGCACGAAATCAGGACGTACAAAATCTGCGGCTGGTCCAGATGCGACGGGCGTAAGCCACTTGAACTCGAAAATACGTTCGTTGTCTTCGGCGACCGAGGAAATCACCAAACACTGGTATAGGTGCTTGGGTCCGTCAAAGATGTCGACATGGCCGCGCAACCGCTCTGACCCGTCAAGATCAAGGGCAAAGCCCCCGTCCCAAAGCCTGCGCAGACGGTAAGTCGCATCGCCATCATGGACCGACAGGCGATCCTTGCGCTTGAGCGCTGCCTTGCGCGCTTCTTCCAATCCTTGACGCACAGCGTCTGGTAAAACCGTAATCATACTCAGTCCCTCACATCGGCCAAACATGCGGTGGAAAAGGTAAATCTTAAATGAAAAAATACGCCGCAGTGCGGCAATGCCTTATTTTCATGCCTTTGCACGCGGTCGCAGAACATGCGGCTTGGCCGCATCATAGAGCGCGGAATCGGGGAACCCGTGCGAATCGGCCAATGCAGGCCCGACAAGGATCAACGCGGTCCGTGTAATCTTCGCCGCACGCACCTTTTCGCGGACATCCATCAACGTCCCGCGAAGGATCAGCTGATCGGGCCAGCCAACCCGGTAGATCACGGCGACCGGGCAATCCGCGCCATAATGGGGTGCCAATTGGCGTTCAATCTCCCGCAGGGCGCGGATACCGAGATGGATCGCAAGTGTCGCACCCGTGCGGGCAAAATTCTCAAGCGTTTCGCCCGCAGGCATCCCGGTCGACTTCATCGACATGCGGGTCAAAATGATAGATTGTGCAACCTCTGGCACGGTCAGTTCTGTTCCGAGAGCTGCGGCGGCTGCGGCATATGCGGGTACCCCGGGCACGATTTCGTAATCAATTCCATCTGCCTTAAGCCGCCTGATCTGCTCGGCAATCGCGCCATAAAGCGACGGATCCCCCGAATGCACGCGGGCGACGTTCTGGCCCTTGGCATTGGCATCAAGAATGGCGCCATGGGTCTCATCCAGCGTCATTGATGCGGTATCCGCGACCAAAGCACCATCCGGCGCGCAGGCAACCACCTCAGCCGGCACCAAAGAGCCTGCATAAAGACAGACAGGGCATTCCCCAATGATCCTTGCCGCCTTGATCGTCAGCAATTCAGGGTCGCCCGGTCCGGCCCCGATAAAGAAAACTGTCATCGCAAAAACCCTTGCTTCTTAATCCCAACAAACTTCCGCCGGAGGCTCCAAGCTTGCGGTTTGCAACCTATGTCGCGGTCATGTAGCAGCGTCACTGCGCCAAATCCCCATCAATCTTTCGGGCATAGCCACGCGGGGTATACATCCGCGGCCCCTCACCCAAATGCGCCAGCTTGGAGTGCGAGGAACCGACCAAAACGACGGTCAACATATCGACCTCATCCACATCCAGCGCGTCCAAACGGCGATAGCGTACATGCTCCTCCGGACGCCCCAACGAGGAGGCTAGCATCACGGGTGTTTCAGGTGGGCGGTGTTGCAGAAGGATATCCCGCGCCTCAGCCAGCAATGTCCGGCGGCGCATCGAGACGGGATTGTAGAACGCAATCACGAAGTCACCCTCTGCCGCTGCCTTCAGACGCTTCACGATATCTTCGCGTGGCGTTAGCAAATCAGACAGTGAAATCGCGCAAAAATCATGTCCCAATGGCGCGCCGGCACGAGCTGCTGCACCTTGCAACGCGCTGACGCCGGGCGAACAAACCACCTCGACACGGCGCGCCGCATCTGTGACCCCCATCTGCTCCGGTCCGCGATCCAGCAGTTCAAACACGAGCGCGGCCATCGCATAAATGCCCGCGTCACCCGAACACACCAGAGCAACATTTTTCCCTTTTCCGGCCTGCTCCAGGGCATAGCGGCAACGATCCTCTTCTCCACCAAGCGGAAAGTCCGAACGCGCCTTGCCGATCGCCAATGGCCCCAGCAAATCGATATAGAGGCCATAACCCACCAACTCTTCTGCCGCAGCAACCAAGCGAGACACCTCTGGCGTGCGCCAAGCGGCCTGACCGGGGCCGATGCCGACAACGCTCAAACGACCACGCGCACGGCCTTTCAATGTCGCAATCGGCGCGGGGGCGATGACCACGGCGCAAGTGGCGTTTGCGGTCTTGCGCTTGGCAACCATGAATTCCCCGTCAGGTCCAGCCTGCGCGAGTGCTGCTGCTTCGGATACGCCGTGGGTGCCAACCTCTGCAAAGACCACGTCGGAAGGATTAGCCAATCGGGGCGTTTCAGCATCAAGCACATCGGCTTCGAACAGGCAAAGTGGCACATCCAATTGCGATGCCAATTGAATGATCGCAGGTTCGTCCGCCTTCAGCGTGATCGTGTTGACCGAATGAATGGCCTCAGGTGCGACATCAGCCTCAGCAAGAACCTCTTCTACCAAGCCAGCCAATTCGGCAGGCTCACAGTCACGCGCGCAACCAACACCAAGCGTCAGACGCTGCGGGGCAAACTGCAGATGCATGCCACCCAAATCGCTTTGTCGGCGCATCGTCGCAGAGAGCTTCACGCCATCGCCACGCGGCAGTTCCGAAAGCCATGAAGCATCGCCATCAACCTGCGCACCTTGCCCTGAAAGCAAAGTGGCCATCGCCTCTTTTGCGTCATCGCGATTGACCAAACGCCAACCGGCTGGCGGCGCATCAAGCGCAACCCCCACGGCCACATCACCTGCCGTCGTAACAGCGCAAACCGCGCCAAGTGACGCTGAAATTTGCGATGCAAGCCTGTTGGCCCCGCGATGCCCGCCCAGAAGCGGAACAACCACAACCCCATCATCAGAGACCGAAATCACAGGCGGCTCTTTGCGCTTGTCAGCGAGCAATGGTGCGACCACGCGAATAAGAATACCCGACGCGCAGACCCCGACGACAGGAATGCCTGCGGCAAATAAATCGCGCGCATGGCTGAGCGCATTGTCAAAAAATGCATCCGCACGGTCGACGCGCGACGCGCGACCATGCACTTGGGCACCAAGGATGGCCGCAACACGGTGTGCTGTGGCTTCACCAGACCGCGAAAGTGCCAGGACAACGGGTTTCAAAGCCAAGGATCGGCCCCTTTCGTAAGTAGTATCATTGAAAAATATGGCGCCTTTTCAGGTGCTTGGGAGAGCGGGAGCACGACTTCTTGTGGCAAGGTCGCACGTTCAACATAAACGGCGGAACCTGTCAGTCCGAGATCATCAATAATTGCCCTGATCTTGGCCAAATGGCGCCCGACTTTCATGATGACAACGCTTTCGGCCCCGTCAATGCGGCTGCGAAGCTCATCTTCGGGCAAAGGACCGGGCAGAACGGTCAACCGTTCATTGCGAGCCGCAAGCGGCAGTCCGGCGCGGGCGGCACAGGCCGTGATTGACGTGACGCCGGGGACAACATCAACGCGGTAGCGGTCCGATAAACGGGCGAAAAGATACATGAAAGAGCCGTAAAAGAAAGGATCGCCCTCGCATAAACAAACGACATCCCGTCCTGCGTCCAAGGCGGCCGCAATCTCTGCTGCACCCTTGTCGTATGCCGCCTGCGCCGACGCGCGCTCGATCGACATCGGAACATCCATGACGATCTCATGCGCATCGGCGGCGATCAGATCAGCCGCAATCGCACGGGCAAAGCTATTTGCACCGGCCAGTGTCGGATATGCGACAACAGCGGCGCTCTCGATCAGCCGCGCTGCGCGCAGCGTCATCAAATCAGGCGCGCCCGGGCCAAGGCCCACGCCAAACAACGTACCTTTATCATCTTGCCCTGAAAACTCCCGCCGGAGGCTTCCTGTCATCGCTTCACAAGGCTCCATTGGGTGACAGGCATCAACGGTCGCCACCCGGTAAGCCGACCAACGGGTTCAGCACGATGCACCGCGAGTTTCACCAGATCCCCGCCATAGGATTTATGCAAGGCGATCAATTCCGCTTCACTTTCAAGTGTGACGGCGTTGGCAACCAATCGACCCAAGGGGCGCAGCGCCGCCCAAGCGGCCGCGAATGTGTCGCGGCTTAACCCACCGCCGATAAAGATCGCATCAGGCGCATCCAGCCCGTGAAGGGCCTCTGGCACTGTGCCGTCAATCAGAGCCAGTTTCGGCACGCCCAACGCCAGAGCATTCGCAGCAGCCATGGCGCGACGGTCGGCACGTGGCTCAATGCCAATGGCGCGGGCATAGCGCGCCGCGCGCATCCATTCGATCGCCACCGAGCCGCAGCCTGTCCCAATGTCCCACAACAAGGCCCCACGCATCGGCATTAGCTTGGCAACAGTCGCAGCGCGCACCTCCTGCTTGGTCATGGTTCCGTCGGACTGGAACAGATCATCCGCCAATCCCGGCACCCGCGGCAGCAAGGCAGCATCCGGTGCGGCAATACATTCCACCGCAAGCGTATTGAAGGCAGGCACTTCATGGCCCCAATCTGCCGCAATCCCATCAAAGCGCGCTTCGTCCTTGCCGCCCATCGCGGCAAGAACGGTTATTTTCGAGCCCCCAAAGCCCCGGTCGGTCAGGAACGTGGCGATCTGTGCGGGTGTTTCGGCTCCTGTGGTCAAGACCAGCAATCTCGCGTCAGGCTGAATGAACGCGATCATCTGCTCGACTGGCCGCCCATGCACGGTCAGCGTTTCGACGTCCGGCAAGGACCAGCCCATCCGCGCGGCTGCAAGCTGAAAGGCCGAAAGCTGCGGGTGATAGACAATTTCTGCGGGATCAATCTCGCGCCCGATCCGCGCACCAATGGAAAACCAGAGCGGGTCACCCGTCGCAAGGATCACAACGCGCCTGCCGCGCAGCTCTTCAATGGTTGAAATCAGCGCATCGAACGGCTGCGGCCAGGCCATGCGCTGCGCGTCCAGATTTTCGGTCAACCGATGATGCCGCTCGCCACCGATGATAATTTCTGCCGCTTCGACAACAGCGCGGGTGGCGGGGACGAGCCCCTCCATGCCGTCTTCGCCGATCCCGACAATATGAAGCCAGGGATCAGACATCTTCCGGCAAGCCCGCGGCCAAGGCGTTCACTGCCGCGGACGCCATTGCTGACCCACCACGTCTTCCGCGCAACGCAATATATTCACAATCGCGCGGGTCTGTTGCAAGCTCTGCTTTGCTTTCCGCGGCGCCGATGAAACCAACGGGAAAACCCAAGATCACAGCGGGTTTTGGCCACCCTGCATCCAGAAGTTCCAGCAAATGAAAGAGCGCCGTCGGCGCATTCCCGATTGCAACGACAGCCCCATCGATACGCTTCTCCCACAACTCGACTGCCGCAGCAGACCGGGTATTGCCGATCCGCGTTGCGTGTGCTGGCACCGAAGCGTCATTCAACGTCACGATCACATCATTTTGCGCAGGCAAATAGCGGCGGATAATCCCGGCCCCTACCATTTCACAATCACAAAGCACTGGCGCACCGTTTGCAAGCGCGCGATGTCCGACCTCTGCTGCCTGTGCCGAAAAAGTGAGACGATCCGCAACTTCAACCATGCCACATGCATGGATCAATCGTGTGATGACGGGCTGCATCGCTGGCGCAAAGCGCGCCAAACGCCCTTCATCGCGCACAGTGGCGAAGCTTTGGGCGTAGATCACCTTTGGGTCTTTTTCGTAGGGGCGCAATGGCTGGCCTTTGGTTGATGTGTCAATCGCCGGAGCCTCCGGCGGGAGTTTTCTGGGCAAGATGATAATCAGGCTTTGGTTTTGCGTGCGCTTTCCGGCCCGTGCGGGTGCTTGGCGTGCGGGTATGGCGCATGATGATGATCGTGGTCATGGTGGTGGTGATCGTGGTCATGCCCATGGTGATGATGGCGGTGATGATCTTGTGCTTCAAGCCGACACATGCCGGTGCAGAATGTGTCGCATAGCTTGCAATCTGCCACGTTTGAACCGGGCGCATTCGCGCCTTGCCCTTCAACATGGTGATGGTGACTTTCCTGGATCGCGCCGACCTCGCCTTCAAACCCAAGTACCTGTGTCCGGTACTTGCACAAGACACATGTTGGGGGCGGGACGGCACCGAATGCAGGATGGCTGCGGTCATCTGCGCTGATTTCGTGGCTTTTGCCGTCTTCCAAGGCCAGAACCTGACTGCGATAACCACAGATCCCGCAGTTGGGCGGCGGCGTATCGCTGTCCTGTTCCAAGATCCGTTCAGCGAAAGTCTCAAGCACTTTGGGGTGATCGCCCAGATAGCCCGCCTTCACGAATTGCAGGCCCGGATATTCGGCTGCCACCTGATCGGTGAAGCCATAGATACGGTCAATCAGGATGCCCGAGAACAGGAAATACGGGAATACGATGATCCGCTTATAGGCAAGCCGCGCCACATGTTGCAGGCAGGGTTCCACGAGCGGAAATGTCACACCTGAATAGCCCACCTCGACCCAGCCAAATCCCATACCTTCCAGCAGCATACGTGCGATCTTGGCCACATTGCCGTTCGCATCAGGATCAGAAGCGCCGCGCCCAATCACAACCAGACAGGTGTCTGTCAGCGCCATCTCTCCGTGTTTGGCATTGGCTGCATCAACCGCGTCCTGAATGCGCCCTGCGGCAGCCGCAATCATCTTGGGGTCCACACCAAGTTCACGCCCGTAGGACACCTGCATCCCGTGTTTGGCAGCATAGGTGTTCAGGACCGTCGGAATATCGTTCTTGGCGTGCATCGCCGCAAAAAGCATCCCCGGCACCGCGAGGATGCGTTCGCACCCTGCCTCGCGCAGCTTATCCAGGCCGTCGCGGATTACCGGATTGGCAAATTCCAGATAGCCGTAGTCGGTCATCCAGTCAGCAGGCAAATAGGCAGGCAGCTTGTCTGCCAGCGTCGCGAATTCATCGACCGCAGACTGGCTACGCGACCCATGGCCGCAAATCATCACACCGGTTTTCATGCAGGTTCTTCTTCCAGCATTCCGTCGTCTTCGACCTCTGCCTCTTCCTGCTGAGCCTTCTTGCCCTTGAGAGCCCCCCAGATTGCCGCCAGACCAGCCAGACCGATGGCGGCACCTGCAACCCAATGTTCATGCCCGGCGACATCCGCCAAATGACCGGGATCTGCCACCGCAGATGTGCCTGCGAAAATCAGTAAGAATGTTAAAAATCCGCGCATGGGACCCTCCGTTTCACGACATGACCAGAGACCCGTTTGCCGGGTTGCGACGACGTGGCATCTTGGTTCCCTGACTGGGTCAACCTTCATGCCGCCAACCGTTCTGGCCCTGTGCGGGCTTCGTCTGGTGTTTTGTATAGTGATCGCGACAAGGCAGGGCAAACGCATAAACGACAATTCGCGACGACACGACGGCATGGACCCCTGTGCAAGAGCGCACGAATGCTGCGCACTGCCCGCCCTTTGTTGATACGTGCAAAAGCACTATGTCGTAACGCAACAGCAAAGGACAAAGAACACATGGGACGACTGGTAGACGGCGTTTGGCGCGATGTTTGGTATGACACAAAATCAACTGGCGGTGCATTCGTGCGCAAAGATGCCGGTTTTCGCAATTGGGTGACAGCCGATGGATCGTCAGGGCCGTCAGGCGTCGGTGGCTACAAAGCCGAATCGGGACGCTATCATCTTTATGTCTCCTACGCGTGCCCATGGGCCCACCGGACGCTGGTTTTTCGCCAGCTCAAGGATCTTGCGGACCATATCGGCGTTTCGGTCGTGCATCCTGACATGTTGGCGGAAGGGTGGACCTTTGAGACGGACGCGCATGGCGCAACGGGTGACACCCTGTTCGGGTTCAAGTTTGCACGTGACATCTATATCAAGTCTGATCCAAACGTCAGCGGGCGGGTGACCGTGCCGATCCTTTGGGACAAGCAAACCGATACCATCGTGTCGAACGAATCCTCTGAGATCATTCGCATGTTCAACAGCGCCTTCAACGATCTGACCGGCAATACCGACGATTACTGGCCCGTAGAGCTGCGCGATGCCATCGCCCCTGTGAATGACAGGATCTACGATACGCTGAACAACGGTGTGTACAAATCAGGCTTTGCCACCACACAACAGGCCTATGACAAAGCGGTCCACCCATTGTTCGACACTTTGGAGTGGTTGGAAGACCGCCTGTCTGAAAATCGCTACTTGATGGGCGAACGCCTGACAGAGGCAGACTGGCGTTTGTGGACGACGCTGGTGCGCTTCGACCACGTTTACCATCTACATTTCAAATGTAATCGCAAGCGGATTGCCGACTATCCAAACATCACAGGCTTCATGCGCGAGCTTTACCAAGTGCCCGGTGTGGCCGAGACCGTGAACATGGAGCATATCGTGCGTCATTATCACTACAGCCACGAAAGTATTAACCCGCACCGCATCATCCCGATTAACCCGGAGTTTACGCTGAATGCACCACATGGGCGGGGGGCTTAGCGCCTGCGGACTGGGCAAAGCAGCTCGGCAAGCTATTTGGATCAAGCGATGTCCTCACGCACGCTTGAACCCAGCGCAAGAATCCGCTTGAAGAACAACAACACTTATCGGGCGGACAGCAATGACAACTTGGATCACCACCTGCGACACCTGCAAACGCGAAGGCTGGGAAGCAGGCGCGATGGAGCAAACAGACGGAGAGGTCTTTGCCGCGCTCATTGAAGCAGCGGCGGCTGACGCACCGGACGTAAAAACACGCCGTGTTTCCTGTCTGATGGGCTGCAAGGGCGCGTGCAACGTGGCGGTTCAAGGTGCCGGCAAGTTGAATTACACGCTCGGCGCATTTGAACCAGACGCAGAGGCCGCAGCAGGCATTGTCGCCTATGCACAAGCGCACGCAGAATCGGAAACTGGGCGCGTTCCCTTCCGTGAATGGCCGCCAGCGATCAAAGGCCATTTTGTAACGCGGCTTCCGCCTTTGCCAACCGACGAATGACCAATGTTCGCGATCACGGTGGTGGCATTGACGCCGCGATTGCGCAATTCGGCGGCGCTCGCGCGGGTTGGCTGGACCTGTCAACCGGGATCAACCCGGTTCCCTATCCGATGCCCAATCTGCCCCCTGACGCCTGGACAGCCTTGCCCGACAAAGACGCCTTTGACAGGCTCTACGATCTGGCCCGCCGTTTCTGGAATGTGCCAGAGGGTGCGGCCATCATTGGCGCCACGGGTGCCTCAGCGATCATTGCGGCAATGCCCCGCGTGTTGCCCAAAGGCGAGGTCCGTATTCCCGGCCCGACCTACAACGAACATGGCGCCGCATTCGCGGCGGCCGGCTGGGCTCTTGTCCAGGACCCAAGCCACGTAACCGTGGCCGTTCACCCCAACAATCCCGACGGGCATATGTGGCAATCGCTGGCGCTGACATCACCCTATCTCATAATCGACGAGAGCTTTTGCGACGTGACGCCGGACGCCTCCCTGATCCATCTCGCTGAGCGGCCCGGCACCGTCGTGCTCAAGAGCTTTGGAAAATTTTGGGGGATGGCAGGGCTCCGGCTCGGCTTTGCAATCGGCGATCCAAAGATCATCGGCAAGCTCACGGATCTGCTTGGTCCATGGCAGGTTTCCGGCCCAGCACTGGCAATCGGGGCAGAGGCGCTTTCTGATCCGCAATGGGCGGATGAGAGCCGTTCAAGGCTGACGTCCGACGCGGCGCAGATGGACAAATTGATGACCAACAAAGGCGCCACTCTGGCCGGGGGCACAAGCCTGTTCCGGCTCTATGACGTCGGCGATGCACGGGCGCTTCAGTCTCATCTGGCAAATCGGCACATCTGGTCCCGCTGCTTCCCATACGCCCCGCAATGGCTGCGCTTGGGTCTGCCAGCACCAGAACGTTGGAACCAACTCCAGAGCGCACTGTGACCTTGCTCGTCGCCATGCTTCTGGATGCCGCCTTTGGCGAACCACGCTGGCTATGGTCGCGGTTTCCGCATCCTGCGGTCCTTATGGGACGGCTGATCGGATGGTGTGATGCGACTTTCAACGCCGGCGACCAAAAGCGGGCGATGGGCGTGCTCACCATGCTGGGGCTTTGTATTGGTGCGGCTTTGTTGGGTTGGGCGATTGAAACCCTGCCGACTTCGGTTCTGGATATTTTGATCCTCGCGATCTTGCTCGCGCAAAAATCACTGGTCCAGCACGTACGGGCAGTCGCAGATGCTTTGCGCCTATCACTGGGCGATGGCCGCAGAAGTGTCGCAATGATTGTGGGGCGCGACACGCGGGACATGGATGAAGCCTCCGTTGCGCGATCTGCGATTGAAAGTGCCGCAGAAAACCTGTCCGACGGTGTGATCGCGCCAGTCTTTTGGTTCGCAGTCGGCGGGCTGCCGGGCCTGCTCATTTACAAGATCACCAATACGGCAGACAGCATGATCGGCTATAAAACAGCAAAACATGCGGAATTCGGCTGGGCCGCCGCAAAATGGGATGATCTGCTGAACCTTATCCCGGCGCGGCTGACTGCGATACTTATTTGGGCCACGACAAAACGGCCAAATTTAAAGCTGATTATGAAAGAAGCGCCAATGCACCGGTCCCCAAACGCGGGTTGGCCGGAGGCGGCCATGGCGCATGGTCTGGACATCGCCCTGAGCGGTCCGCGCAGCTATGGCGGGGGCATCAAAGACTATCCCTTTGTGAATGGCGAAGGCGCGCATGATCTGGGACCGGATAATATTGATGCAGCAGTCGACGTGCTTTGGAAGACATGGGGCATTGCGCTGATATATGCGGCGATAAGTGCCGTCGTTTAAGCGTCAGCGGTTTCCCCCCAATCTCCACCGATACAGACTTGCGCAGACAGGCTGCACTGCTACGCTTGTCTGGGAATAACCAAACGGAGTACGCCATGCGCACCACAGCACTCGCCTTGGTCCTTTCGGCCACAACAGCTTCCGCGCAGCCATGCGGCGGAGCGGTGACCAGCTTCATCGACGGGGTCAAAGCCGACGCGCGGGCCCAAGGCATCCCACCGGCGACAATCGAGGCCTTCTTCCAGGGTGCACAGATCGAACAATCCGTGATTGACGCAGACCGTGCGCAGGGTGTTTTCCAGCGTGATTTCATCAGTTTCTCGCGGGCTTTGATAAGCCAAAACCGGATCGACAATGGCGCAATCTTCGGGCAGCGATTTGACGCAACATTCGACACCATTGAAGCGCGCTTTGGCATCCCGCGCGGTGTGCTTCTGGCGTTCTGGGCGTTCGAAACCGATTACGGTCAGGTCCAAGGCAGCTTCAACACGCGCAATGCCCTGCTGACGCTCGCCCATGACTGCCGCAGGCCCGAACTCTTCCGCCCGCAACTGATTGCCGCGATTGAGCTGTTCCGGCGTGGCGGCATGGACCCGGCGCGCACCACAGGCGCTTGGGCCGGTGAAATCGGGCAATTGCAAAAGCTCCCGCGTGAGATTGTCCGGCAAGGCATGGATGGCGATGGCGACGGGATCGTAGACCTCAAGAATTCGGCCCCCGATGCGCTGATGACGGGGGCAAATGTGCTGTCGTCGCTGGGATGGCGGGCCAATGAACCGTGGCTTCAGGAAGTGAAACTGCCCACCAATCTTGATTGGTCGCAAACCGGCCTGAACTATAAAACAACCGTGCGCGACTGGGCCAGACAGGGCGTTGTGGCACGCAACGGGTCGCTGGGGCCGTCAAATCTACAAGCTTCCATCCTGCTGCCAATGGGGCGCAACGGCCCCGCATTCATCGCGTACCCGAATATTGAGGTCTACTTCGACTGGAACAAAAGCTTCGTCTATGTCACGACAGCGGCTTATTTTGCGACACGGCTTGGCGGCGCACCGATCTATGACGCAGGCAGCCCTTCGCCAGCGCTCAGCGGCGATGAAATGAAGCGGTTACAAACCAAACTCACGGCGCGAGGCCATGATGTCGGCGGGATCGACGGGATATTGGGGGCCATGACGCGCGCGGCTGTGCAGGCGGAACAAATCAGATTGGGCCTGCCTGCCGACGCCTGGCCAACACGCGCGTTGCTGGACGCTCTTTGACACGCCTCGCACTTCATCTTGGCCCAAAAACTCCCGCCGGAGGCACCGACCCTAGGCAACCATCGCCGCTGCGCGTTTTAGATCAACCGACACCAACTGCGACACACCCTGTTCGCCCATCGTCACACCAAAGAGCCGATCCATCCGACTCATCGTCACCGCGTGGTGCGTGATAATCAAAAAACGGGTCTGCGTGCGGCGCGTCATCTCATCAAGCAGGTCGCAGAAACGCGCGACATTGGCATCGTCCAAAGGCGCATCGACCTCATCAAGCACACAAATGGGTGCGGGATTCGCAAGGAAAACCGCAAAGATGAGCGCGAGAGCCGTCAACGTCTGCTCCCCGCCCGACAACAACGACATTGTGCTTAGCTTCTTGCCCGGTGGCTGGCACATGATCTCAAGTCCCGCCTCAAGCGGGTCATCGCTTTCAACAAGAACGAGCTTCGCTTCACCACCACCAAAGAGATGTTTGAACAACAGGCCAAAGTTGTCGTTCACCTGTTCAAATGCGGTCAACAATCGTTCTCGGCCTTCTTTGTTCAGACTTGCAATGCCGGACCGGAGGGCGGCAATCGCGCTCTCCAAATCAGTCTTCTCGGAGACCAGCCCATCATGTTCGACCTGCACATCCTTTGCATCTTCCTCGGCACGCAGGTTGACCGCACCCAGGCTGTCGCGCTGACGCTTGAGCGCATTGACCTGCCCCTCGACAATCTCAGCGGCGGGCATATTTTCAACGTCTGTTTCAAGCGTCTCCAGCAACTTGGCCGGCGTGACATCTTGCGCTTCCATGATCCGCTCTTCAGCGTAGGTCACGGTTTCACGCGCGGCATCGGCACGGGCTTCGGAACGGGCCCGCGCTTCACGGGCCTCTGAGGCCAGTCGCTCTGCATCGCGCTCGGCATGGCCCGCATCACGCAATGCGGTGTCGGCCTCAGCAAGCTTGTCCGCCGACCCTTTGCGCCGCACTTCGGCGTCGTCGATTGCATCAGCGAGTTCAGACCGCTTGGCTGCAATCTCCTCTGGCGCAGCGGTCGCAGCCACCAATTCGATTTCCGATGCCTCCTTGCGCTCTGCCAGTTCAGCCGTCCGCTTATTGGCAGTTTCCAGGCGGTGTTTCCAACCGCTGATCTCCTTGGTGATTTCCTGAGAGCGTCTCAGACGGGCTTCGCCCTCACGGCGGACTTCATCATGGGCCGACCGGCGCGACATCATCGTGATCCGCGCAGCTTCGACCGTCAATTTGACGTCCTCAACCGATGCCCGCGCGGTATCAAGATCACCAAGATCGCCTGCCGCCTTTTCAGCATTGACCAAAGACTGGCGGGCCGTGATCGCGTCTTCCTCATGCCGCTTGAGCGCCAGACCAAAGCTTTCCAGCTTGCCTTGCGACAAATTTCGATCGGCTTCTGCGCGGCTCGCCGCTCGGTTCGCGTCGGCAACGGCGCGGTCCGCATCGCGCCGCGCTTGCCTTGCCACGTGATCGGCCTCAGTCTGCTGCTTGAGCATTGCAGTCAATGTCTCGTGCGCCTGCGCCGCACCCTGTGCCGTAGCGGATGCCTCTTCGAGATCGCGCTTCAACTCGGTCAGGCGGTTCAACTGTTGCAAGCGCAAGGCGGCGGTTGATGGTGCGTCCTCCGCACCCGCCCGGAACCCATCCCAACGCCACAAATCGCCTGCAACCGACACAAGCCTCTGACCCGGTTGCAGCGCAGCTTGCAAACGCGGCCCATCGGCGGCATCGACCAATCCAACCTGACCCATACGGCGACCAAGAACTTCTGGCACCGTCACGTAATTCGTCAGTGCCTTCACACCATCTGGAAGCGTTTGTGCCGCAGCATAGCCCGGCAGCAAGGCCCAACCTGACTTTGCATCGGCACCCACGGCAGGCGCACGCAGATCATCGGACAGAGCTGCACCCAGCGCTTTTTCGTAACCACCCTGAACACGCAGCTGGTCGAGCACCTGCCCGCCTTCAGTCGTGTCACGTTCAACCAATTTCGCAAGCGCGGAAACTTCGGCCCGCAGCGCATTCGCTTCGCCTTCCGCCTCAGAGCGTTTGGCACGGGCATCGCTTTCGCGCGATTGCGTGTCGGCGCGGGCGGCCTCGGCCGCGTTCAGCGCCGCCTCTGCCGCCTCTGCGGCGGCAACTGCGGCCTTTTCGGCCTTACGCGCCGTTGCAAAATCCGCTTCCGCCGTGGCCAGCGCATTCTCCGCCTCTGCCATTGCAGTCTTGGCGCGCGCCGCCTCAGCTTCGCTTTTGGACAGCGTTGTGCGATTGTCATCCAACAGGCGCTGCGCGGATTGGTGCCGCGCCGCGAGCCGCGCGACGTCCTCCGTCAATTGCGTCAAATCCGCTTCACGCTGCTGCAATACGCCTGCGGCTTCACGGGCGCCGACCTGCGCGTCATCGAGGCGCCCGTCGTGCCCCTCACTTGCTTTGACAATCTCGCGCGCTTCCCATTCGAGCCGCTCAATCGTTTCGCCAGCGTCCTTGTTCAGCCCGCTTTCGCGCTCCATGTCGCGGGTCAACTGGTCGATCCGCGCACGCAGGGTTGCGATCATGTCGCGTGCGCGCGCCTCTTGATCGTTCAGCGCATCCCGCTGCACTTGCAAACGCTGCAATACCGCTGCAGCGATAGCTTCTTCTTCACGCAAAGGTGGTAATGCCGTCTCCGCTTGAGCCCGCGCCTTTGCCGCCTCTCGCGCGGCTTTTTCCGCTTGCGCGGCGGCCGTGGTCCGATCGCGCAATTGCTCGGCTGCGGCCAGCAACGCCTCATCCGCTTCTTTCCAACGCCGGAACAACAATATGCCTTCCGCGCGGCGCAGCTTGTCGCCAATCTCGCGGTAGCGTGCAGCCTGCTTGGCCTGCCGCGCCAATTGCCCCAATTGCGCGGCCAATTGTTCGATCACATCGTCAACACGCGTCAGGTTGGTTTCGGCACCTCTGAGCTTCAGCTCCGCTTCATGACGCCGCTGATAGAGCCCGGATATCCCCGCTGCCTCTTCCAGAATCCGCCGACGCGCCTTGGGTTTGGCGTTAATCAATTCAGAAATCTGGCCCTGCCGCACGAGTGCGGGGGAATGCGCGCCCGTCGATGCATCTGCAAAAAGCATCTGCACATCGCGCGCACGCACGTCCTTGGTGCCGACTTTATAGGCGGAGCCCGCATCACGGGTGATGCGCCGGACAATCTCCAGGTTGTCATTGTCGTTGAAAGCCGCAGGCGCCAGCCGTTCGCCGTTATCAATGACCAGCGAGACTTCGGCAAAGTTGCGCGCAGGCCGCGTGGCCGCACCTGCAAAGATGACATCCTCCATCCCGCCGCCACGCATCGCTTTGGGACGGTTTTCACCCATCACCCAGCGTAACGCTTCAAGCAAATTGGATTTGCCGCATCCGTTCGGCCCGACGACACCGGTCAGACCATCGGCGATGACCAGATCGGTGGGGTCCACGAAGCTCTTGAAGCCGTTCAATCGCAGTTTGCTAAAGCGCACGAAACTTTCCCTGGATGATTCCTAAAGGTGCAAAATCATCGCCCCCGCACAGCACAACTGTCAACGGGAGACCCACGTATATGGCGCAATTGCGCAAGTTATCCACAAGATATTGCGGTTTATGGCGGTTTTAGGCAGGGAACTGCCGCAGCGGTCCACAGCAACTGCGGCATCAGGGGTTATTGATGCCCTGCGCGCGATTGAATAGGTCTTTGGCTGACCGATCCTATCCCGCGATTCTGTCGAATTTGAACTGGAACCACCCTATGGCCGCAAAAATCCCCGCAACTGTTGTTACCGGCTTTCTCGGTGCCGGAAAAACAACGCTGATTCGGCATATGCTACAAAACGCCCAAGGCAAGAAAATCGCGCTCATCATCAACGAATTTGGTGATCTCGGGGTCGATGGGGACATTCTGAAAGGGTGCGGGGACGACGTCTGCACAGAAGATGACATCGTGGAGCTGTCCAACGGTTGTATTTGCTGCACCGTGGCCGATGACTTCATTCCGACAATGGAGGCGCTGCTGGCCCGTCCAGACAAGCCGGATCATATCGTAATCGAAACTTCCGGCCTTGCACTGCCGCAACCTTTGGTACGCGCGTTCAACTGGCCGGGTATCTCAACCAAAGTCACAGTTGACGGGGTTGTAACAGTCGTCGATGGGCGCGCGGTCCATGATGGTCAATTCGCCCACAACGTCGCTGCGGTCGACGCCCAGCGCGCGCAAGACGAGAACCTCGACCATGAAACCCCGCTGTCTGAGCTTTTCGAAGACCAGATTGCCTGTGCTGACATGATTGTCGTGAATAAGATCGACCTGCTGGCCGCCAGCGAGGCAGAGACGCTGACATCACGTTTGAAATCTGAAGCGCGCGGCGGTGTACAGGTCGTCAAAGCCGCGATGGGCGCGTTGCCTGTTGATGTGTTGCTGGGCCAGGGCATCGGTGCGGAAAGTGATCTGGAAAGCCGTCATGAGGTTCATCACCATCATCACGATGATGAGGCGGGGGATCATCACCACGACCACGCCCATGAACACGGCCATGATGAATTTGAAAGCTTCATCGTCACACGTGACGAAATAGATGACGCAAACGCCTTTGCCGAACTGGTCGCAGATGTGATCCGCGCCAACAATATCCTGCGGCTGAAGGGCTTTGTCGCCGTGGCGAACAAACCGATGCGTCTGACCCTCCAAGCCGTGGGACCCCGTGTGGATACCCATTTTGACCAACCCTTTGGCAGCGCCATGCGTGAAACGCGACTTGTGGTAATCGGTGAAGCCGGATTGGACCACGCCAAGATCACAGCGGCCTTGCAGGCATGATAATCGTCGAAAAATCCGACCCGCATCATCCGCAGGCAACTGCGCTTTTACAGCAAAGCCACGCGCTGATGCAAAGCCTGTTCCCGCCAGAGGATAACTTCTATCTCGAAGTCAGCGACCTGGCCGCCCCGGGCATTCATTTCTTCACCGCACGGATCGGCGCGGATATCTGCGGGACCGGGGCACTGGCAATCAAGGATGGATACGGCGAAATCAAATCGATGTTCGTGGCCGAAACCGCGCGCGGCACGGGTGTCGCCGATGCCATTCTGCGCCAGATCGAAGACACCGCGCGGGATGAAAACCTGACCGTTCTGAAACTGGAAACCGGCACATTACTGCATGCGGCGCATAAGCTCTACCTCCGTCATGGCTATACCGCATGTGATGTGTTTGGGGATTATGGATCAGGCAACAGTTCCATTTACATGCAAAAGCGCCTTGATGCACAGGAACAAGTCTGATGCATCTGCTTGCAGCGACTCCGGGGGCAATTACAGACGGGTCAGAACCGGTTGATCTGGGCCAGACGCCGGCTGATATTGTCATCATTTCTGCCGCAGACACCGAGCTTGCGGCTTTGTCAGAAGCGCAGGCGGAAATGACCGATCCGCCGACGCTGCGTCTGGCAAATATGATGCACCTGATGCACCCGATGTCGGTCGATTTGCATCTGGATGTTTGCGCCACGAAATCGCGCATGGTCATCGCCCGTATTCTGGGCGGCGCGGGCTATTGGAAATACGGGCTAGCCCAATATGCAGCGCGCCTGCATGACGCCAGCATCCCTTTCGTGGCGCTCCCCGGCGACGACAAACCCGATCACGAACTGCGCGAACTCTCGACCGTCAGTGCGGAGGATTATGACACGCTCTGGTCCTATCTGGTCGAAGGTGGGCCGGAGAACAGCACGAATATGATCGCCTATGCCAAGGCAATGCTGGAGGATGGCGATAAACCGGCCGCCCCAAGCCCACTTCTGCGCGCTGGCGTTTATTGGCCGGGTGCGGGCATTGCCGATCTCGACGCCGCCAAGATGGGATGGTCAGAGGGCGCTCCGATTGTGCCGATCATCTTCTATCGGGCATTGGTGCAGGGCGGCGGATTGAACCCGATCAACCGTATAGTGCGCAGCCTGTCGCGCGCGGGGCTCAATCCATTGCCGATATTCGTCGCCAGCCTCAAAGACCCGGTCAGCACCGCCACACTGTCCCGGATCTTTGCGCAGGCACCACCTGAGGTTATCCTCAACTGCACGGCCTTTGCCGTGGGCAGTCCGCATGACGGCGATGACAGTCCAGAAAACCCGCTTCTGAGCAATGATGCGCCCATCTTCCAAGTGATCCTATCCGGCGCAGCGGAGGACACATGGGCCGAAGGTCTCCATGGTCTCACCGCCCGCGACATCGCTATGAACGTAGCACTGCCAGAGGTCGACGGACGCATCCTGTCCCGCGCAGTCAGCTTCAAAGGCGAAGCTTTCTTTGACGACGCCACCGAATGTCCGATTGCCACCTATCAAGCCCGCGGCGACCGGATTGATTTCGTCACGCAATTGACCAAACGCTGGGCAAACCTGCGGCGGACCGCTGACAGCCAAAAGAAAACGGCCCTCATCCTCGCCAACTACCCCAACAAGGACGGACGCTTGGCCAACGGAGTGGGGCTCGATACGCCTGCGGCGACAGTTGGCGTGCTTAATCTGCTCAAGTCAAACGGCCACGACGTCGCTCCTCCGGCAGACAGCGCGGCTCTGATGTCGCAAATCATGGCAGGCCCGACAAATTGGCTCACGGACCGCGCGGACAAAGAAGGCGGAGAATTCCTGCCTCTTTCCGTCTACAACACCTACTTCGACGCCCTGCCATGGGACATCAAAGAACAAATCACGACCCGCTGGGGCAGCCCGGACCAAGACCCCTTCATCTTGGCCCAAAAACTCCCGCCGGAGGCTCCGACAGATACCTTACAAACAGGGTTCGCGCTCAGCATTCACCGTTTCGGGAACGCCGTCGTCGGATTGCAGCCCGCGCGCGGCTACAACATCGACCCCACAGACACCTACCATTCCCCCGATCTGGTCCCGCCGCACAACTATCTGGCGTTCTATTTCTGGCTGCGCCACCATTGGGGGGCGGATGCGATCGTGCATATGGGCAAGCATGGCAATCTGGAATGGCTACCCGGCAAAGCCGTGGCCCTGTCAGAAACCTGCTGGCCGGAGGCCGTCTTTGGCCCCACCCCACATATCTACCCATTTATCGTCAACGACCCCGGCGAAGGTACCCAAGCGAAACGGCGGTCCTCCGCCGTGATTATCGACCACCTGACACCACCACTGACGCGCGCGGAAAGCTATGGGCCGCTACGTGATCTCGAAGCGCTGGTGGATGAATACTATGAGGCGGCCGGCGTCGATCCGCGCCGCATCGCGCACCTGCGCCGTGAAATCCTGTCCCTGTCGGATGTGACAGGATTGGCGAAAGACGCAGGCTTCACAGGCGACGAAGACGGCGATCTGGGAAAGCTGGACGCCTATCTTTGCGAACTTAAAGAAGCGCAGATTCGTGACGGCCTGCACATCTTCGGACAATCACCGACCGGGGATCAGGAACGCGACCTGGCCATTGCTTTGGCACGCGTCCCGCGCGCAAACGGCAAAGGAAGTAACGCTTCTTTGCTGCGCGCACTCGCTGGCGATCTGGGTGTCGGCATTGACCCGCTCGATTGTGATTTAGCAGCAGTTGCTGAAGCAAAACCTCAGGCATTGCGAGACGACTCCACATGGCGCAGCAACGGCGACACCGTGGAACGCCTCGAAGCGTTCAGCCAGGCCATGGTCAGCGGCCACATCGCGGCACCCGGCCCGCAAAGTGCCGCGGTCGCCGCCGAAATTGCAGATCACATCATGCCCACGATCCAGTCTTGCGGACTTGCGGAAGGAAAAGCCCTTCTCACCGGTCTGGCAGGAAAATTCGTCGCGCCCGGCCCGTCCGGGGCGCCGACCCGCGGGCGGCTGGATGTCCTTCCAACGGGTCGCAACTTCTTCTCGGTCGACAGCCGCGCGGTGCCAACACCGACGGCTTGGGCGCTGGGGTGGAAATCAGCAAATCTGCTGATCGAAAAGCATCTTCAAGACCAGGGTGACTGGCCTCGAACGATGTTGGTCACCGCTTGGGGCACAGCGAATATGCGGACCGGCGGCGACGACATAGCGCAAGCTTTGGCGCTGATGGGTGTGAAACCGAAGTGGGACAGCGCAAACCGACGTGTTACCGGTTTTGAGATCATGCCCCAATCCGTTCTCGGTCGCCCACGCGTCGATGTCACTTTACGCATCTCAGGCTTTTTCCGGGACGCATTCCCGCAGCTCATCGCCCTCGTCGATAGCGCCGCCCGCGCCGTACAAGGCCTTGACGAACCAGCCGATCTCAACCCCGCCGCTGGGCGCGCGCAAGCAGGAGAGGACCAAGCACGCGTTTTTGGCTCAAAACCGGGCGCTTACGGGGCGGGTCTGCAGGCACTCATCGACGAGCGTATCTGGGCAGATAAATCCGACTTCGCCGAGGCGTATCTGGAATGGGGCAGCTACGCCTATGGGCAGGGCGCGGAAGGCCGCAAAGCGCGTGATGCCTTCGAGACCCGTCTGAGCCAGACCGAAGCCATCGTGCAGAACCAGGACAATCGCGAACACGATGTTCTGGACAGCGACGACTACTACCAATTCGAAGGCGGTGCCGCGGCTGCAATCAGCACGTTGCAAGGTCAGGACCGGCCCATCTATCACAACGACCATTCCCGCCCCGAACGGCCAGTGATCCGAACGCTCGAAGATGAAATTGGACGCGTCGTCCGGTCGCGCGTCGTGAACCCGAAATGGATCGATGGGGTCAAGCGTCACGGCTACAAAGGGGCGTTTGAGATCGCGGCGACGGTGGATTACCTCTTTGCCTTTGCCGCCACGACAGGTGCCGTGCGCAACCACCACTTTGATCTGGTCGAAGAGGCGTTTATCAAAGACGACGAAACCCGCGACTTCATTGCTGAGGCAAACGCACCTGCGCTCAAAGAAATTGCCGAACGCCTGCAGGAGGCAATCGACCGCGACATCTGGCAACCCAAGTCAAACTCAGCGCGGGCGCGGATTGCGGGCTTGCTGGATTAGGGGCAATCGACCCTGACCTGCATGACCGCCTGATCCCCCTGCCATGTGCCATCTTTCGGCATGCATCCAGTGGCTTTCCGGACCGCGTCCGATGCCCGCGGCAAAATCGCGCGCAACGAGAATACAGCCTCCATATTCGTGCGGATGACCTCGACCCTGTCGTCCTTGCGGCGCACATCAAAGGTGCTGCCGTCAACCGTGACAGTCTGTTTCTCCACGCGCATAAACCCGACCGAAGGGCTATTGCATGCGCCAAGTGACGCTGCCACAAGTATACACCCAGCCAATTGATTGCGCATCCGATCACCCGTTTCATTTGCGCCGATCGTGCCGCAGACTGGTTAACGAAACCTTTACGCTTTGGAGGAGGACGCCATGACAGAAGAGACAGATCGCCACGCTATGAAGATGGCCAAAAAGAAGGCCGCGCGCGACAAGATCATGGCCACCAAGACCGACAAAAAAGGCTTGGTCATTGTCCATACTGGCAAAGGGAAGGGCAAATCCTCTGCCGCCTTCGGGATGATCTTCCGCTGTATCGCCCATGACATGAAATGTGCGGTCGTGCAGTTCATCAAGGGCGGCATGTCCACTGGCGAACGTGACCTGATCCTTTCCAAGTTTACCGATACCTGCGCATTTCACACGATGGGCGAAGGCTTCACTTGGGAAACCCAAGACAAGTCCCGCGACATCGAAATGGCTCAGGCTGCATGGGGCAAAGCCAAAGAGCTGATCCTTGATGAAACCAACCACATGGTCTTGTTGGACGAGATCAATATCGCAATCCGTTACGATTACGTCAGCGCGGCAGAAGTTGTTGCCTTCTTGCGCGATCACAAACCGGAAATGACCCATGTGGTTTTGACCGGACGCAATGCGCATGAAGACCTCATCGAGCTGGCAGATCTGGTTACCGAAATGGAACTGGTCAAGCACCCGTTCCGATCAGGCATCAAGGCGCAGATCGGGGTGGAATACTAATGGCCAAACATCGCGTCCTCACCGAATTCGGCATGGGCACCAGCCTGCGCCGCCAAGACTATACCCAAGCTGCACGCCGAGGACTGCAAGATGCGCTCTGGCATAACTCCATAAACATGGCAGAGCTTTTCGGGTTTCCCAAAGAAGCGATGCTGATCGACGTGCAAGTCGGTGTTCAACAGCCCGATCAGGTGGACACAGCCAGCTTGTTGGACATCTTCCCCTATGGCCAGCCAACTGTCACCGTTCACCATGGCGGTCTTGATGTGCCGCGTCCTGATGGCAAACCGACTGTGATCGCAAATGTCGCCATCAACGTGTCATTCGAGATGGAACGCACCTAATGGAGCAGCGGATTATCATTGAAATGGGTATGGGCAATGACCTGCATGGGATGGATTATCAAAAGGCCGCGCGCCGGGCGATCGAAGACGCCGTCCGGCATTCCACGTTGCCGATCTTCCAAAGCATCGACCTTGACCATACGCAAATGCGGGTACAGGTGACGGTGGCTGTCCAGGAGCCCGACAAAATCGATACAGAGGCGTTGAGGTCAGGTCTGCCGAGGGGCCGCGCAGAGATCAGTGTCGTCGCGGGCGGGCTGAACATTCCAAACCCAGAGACCGGCGACACGGCGGTTGTGGCTACAGCCTCTGTTGAAGCTTTTCTGCCTTCGCAAGTCGGGAAATGGACCCAAACCTAAATGGAACTGACGCAGGCCCATCGCGACGCATTGAGCGATATTTTGAAATGGCGGCGCGATGTGCGCCATTTCTTGCCTGATCCTGTTGATCTTGAGGTTCTAGACCGGCTGCGTGCCGCGATGGATATGGCGCCTTCGGTTGGAAATGCGCGACCATGGCGAGTGTTGCAGGTGACAACCCCGTCCCTTCGTGATGCCGTCATTGCCAATTTTGAAGCCGCAAATGCCGAAGCCGCCAAGATTTACGATGACGCCAAGAAAACGCGCTACAACAAATTGAAGCTGGCCGGATTAAAGGTCGCGCCAGTTCATCTGGCCGTCTTTACGCAAGCCGAACCAGCCGAAGGGCATGGGCTCGGGCGACAAACGATGCCTGAAATGCTCTCCTATTCCACGGTTGCCGCGATCCACACGCTTTGGCTGGCGGCGCGGGCAGAAAACCTTGGGCTGGGGTGGGTCTCAATCCTTGATCCTGACGCAATTGCCAAGACACTCGATGCCCCGATAGACTGGCATCTGACCGGGTACCTTTGCATCGGAAAAGCCGCGCGCGCGGACGATACCCCGCTTTTACACCGCAATGATTGGCAGGAAAACACCCAAACCGTCTGGAAGAAGGCCTAGCCCTTCATCGCAGCCGCGCGCACATCAGAAAGGCGCGCGCCGGTTGTCAGCGCTTCATCGTCCACTTGGCATTCGATCACGGCCAATGTCCCGGCGGCTTGCGCGCGGGCAAACGCGTCCGGGAAGTCTGCTGATGAGGTCACGACCTCCCCATGCCCGCCATAGGCGCGGGCCAGCATCGCGAAGTCCGGGTTCACAAGTTCAGTTCCTGACACACGCCCCGGATAGGTCTTTTCCTGATGCATCCGAATCGTCCCATAGCGGCCGTTATTCATCACAATCACAATGGGGGTGGCACCGTGTTGGGTCGCTGTTGACAGCTCATTGCAAGTCATCTGGAAACACCCGTCACCAGCAAGGCATACCACCGTACGATCGGGATGCATCAGTGAAGCAGATATCGCCGCTGGAAACCCGTACCCCATCGAGCCTGATGTCGGTGCGAGCAAGGTGCCATATTGCTTATAAACAAAATAACGGTGCAACCATGCTGCATAATTGCCTGCGCCATTGGTCACAATCGCATCATTTGGCAAAGTATCAGACAAGTGCTTGATGACATCTTCCTGCTTGAGCGTACCAGGGCTTTCCTGTGGTGTCAGCCAAGCCTCATAATCCGCGCGCGCAGCCGCCGTCCACGTCGACCAATCCCCACCCGATGGTGCATTGGCAAGCTGGCGAAGGGCGCCAGGCGCCGTTGATACAATCCCGATATCGGGGCTGTAGACCCGTCCGATTTCATCTGCATCTGCGTGTATATGAATGATCGTCTTCTGCGGATTGGCGGGATCAACCAAACTATATCCCTGCGTTTCGATATCGCCGAAACGCGTGCCAATCAGCAGTAAGAAATCAGCCTCGCGCAGGCGCGCTGCGAGCTTTGGATTGACACCGACATTCAGATCGCCGGCATAGCAGGCATGGTGGTTTTCGATGTAATCCTGCCTGCGAAACCCCGTGGCCACCGGCACATTCTGGATTTCGGCAAAGGCCTGTAGATCGGCTTGCGCCTCTGCGCTCCAATGCGGCCCACCGACCACAACAAGCGGTTTTTCGGCTTGGCCCAAGGCGCGCATGGCGGATTGGACAGTCTTACGGCTCAACACTGGAGCAGGGAGATCAGGAATGCGCAGATCAGGGACATCTGCTGTTGCACTCAACATGTTTTCAGGCAGCGCGAGAACCACGGGACCGGGCCTGCCCGACATTGCGACACGAAAAGCGCGACCGATGTATTCGGGCAGGCGGTCGGTATCATTCACCTGCGCAACCCACTTCGCAAGACCGCCAAAAACGGCCTT
>NZ_JBELFI010000008.1:0-50840 GCF_042093035.1 Yoonia sp.
GGATCTTGCGCGCGGATACCGCGGCTGTGGCGGCGCTGACAGTTTGGCAGCAGGCCCTCGGTGATTGGGCAAAGCATGAATAACTTCTTGCGCCCCGAAGCCCGCGCCTTCTTTTGGCGTTGGCGCGAGCTTCTGCTCGCGGGCGTCGTTCTGGCGCTTGGGCTGTGGTGGGCGCTCACTGGTGTCGGGATAAACCAATGGCTGGGATATATCTTTTTCGTGATTGGCGTCGGTTGGGGCGTTGCGGGTATCCAGCGTGCGCGCTTTGCCCAAGGCGGCGACGGGCCCGGCGTTGTCCAGATCAGGGAACGCCGCCTTGCCTATTTTGGCCCGCTTGATGGCGGTGTGATCGATGTCGCTGACCTGTCGCGCCTTGAAATTGATCCTTCAAGTCATCCCGCACCGAGCTGGATTTTGACCAGCATCGAAGGCAATCGCCTGTCCATTCCGATCAATGCGAAGGGGGCTGAGGGTCTTTTTGATGTCTTCGCCGCATTGCCTGACATAAAAACATCGACCGTGTTGGATGTGCTTTCGCACACACCTGATGCGCGGGTAACCGTGTGGAGCCGTGTGAAACCGCTCTTGCATTGACAGCGCGTGCAGGGCAGGTCACCGATAGATGCGTGAATTTCAGCGGAGGCCTGCGCCCATGTCTATCCCACAATCCGGCGGCGGCCTTATCGAAAGTCACGATCAGTTGGCTGAGGTGCTTTCCAAAGGGTGTAAACCAAAGGAAGATTGGCGCATTGGCACCGAGCATGAGAAATTCGGCTACTGCAAGGACACGCTAAAACCGCTGCCCTATGAAGGGGAGCGATCCATCAAGGCCGTGCTTGAAGGGCTCCAGACCCGATTTGGCTGGGACCGTGTTGAGGAAGAAGGCAACATCATTGGCCTGACCAAAGACGGCGCCAATGTCAGCCTTGAGCCGGGTGGCGCACTGGAACTGTCTGGCGCCCCGCTTGAGACGATCCACCAGACTTGCGATGAAGTGAATACACATCTGGAGGAAGTCAAATCAGTCTCAGATGAGATCGGCGTGAAATTCATCGGGCTCGGTGCGGCACCAGAATGGGTGCATGAAGAGATGCCCTTGATGCCCAAGGGCCGCTACAAGCTGATGAACAACTACATGGAAAAAGTTGGCACCATGGGTACCGCCATGATGCGCCGGACCTGCACGGTGCAGGTCAATCTCGATTTCGGATCAGAGGCGGATATGGTGCAGAAAATGCGCGTCGCGCTGGCTTTGCAGCCCGTGGCCGCAGCACTTTTTGCCAATTCTCCGTTCTTTGAAGGCAAAGTGAACGGGCATAAATCCTGGCGCTCACGCATCTGGCGCGATCTTGATGATGCGCGCACCGGTATGCTGCCATTCGTTTTTGAGGACGGCTTTGGATTTGAGGCTTGGGTGCAGTGGGTGCTCGATGTGCCGATGTACTTCGTTTACCGCGATGGAAAATATATCGATGCTTTGGGCATGTCGTTCCGCGACTTTCTGAAAGGTGAATTGCCTGCATTGCCGGGCGAAAAGCCACTGCTGTCGGATTGGGCAGATCACCTGACAACGGTCTTCCCCGAAGCAAGGGTCAAACAGTTTATCGAAATGCGCGGGGCGGATGGTGGTCCTTGGCGTCGTTTATGCGCGTTGCCGGCTTTCTGGGTTGGTCTGATGTACGACCAGACAGCGCTCGATGCGGCGTGGGATCTTTGCAAGCACTGGACGACCGAACAACGTGAGGCTCTGCGCGTTGCGGCCTCTGTTGACGGATTGCAGGCAAAGGTTGACGGGATCGACATGTATACGCTTGCCCGTGAAGCCGTCGCCATCTCGGAGGCTGGCTTGCGCGCGCGCGCCATGCCGGGGGCGGGTGGTCTGGTCCCTGATGAAACGCATTTTCTGAACGCACTCAATGAGACGCTTGAAAGCGGTGAAACCCCCGCGGATGAGCTATTGCGCAAGTATCATGGTGAATGGGGCGGTGATTTGAAACGGATTTACGCAGAATACAGCTACTAGGATTTTGCGCCGATTTTCGTTTCCGTCCCGGCGCGCAATCGCGCGATATTGGCTCCATGACGGGCATAGATCAGCAGACCCAAGGCTGCCGCAAGCAAGAAGTAATTGCCGTCTGTGACGAAAACCAGAATGATCGGTGTCCAGCCCGCAGCAAAGAGCGCCGCCAAGGACGAATAGCGCGAAATGGCGGCAATCGCGAGCCAAATAGCCGATGCCGCAACCCCTGCAGGCCAAGCCGCTGCCCAAATGATGCCGAAATAGGTGGCAACACCTTTGCCGCCTTTGAAACGCAGCCAGACGGGAAAGCAATGGCCTAAAAAGGCCATCAGTCCGGCTATATGGACGGCTTGATCTGATGACAATTGTCGCGCAAGCAAAATCGCAATCGCGCCCTTGCCTGCGTCAAAAAGCAACGTAAGCGCGGCTGCCTTCTTATTGCCTGTGCGCAGCACGTTGGTTGCGCCGATATTGCCTGATCCCACGTCGCGCAAATTGCCTAAATTCATCAAACGCGCAATGATGATCCCGCTGGGGATTGAACCGAGCAGATAACCAATCACACCCCAAAGGGCGATCACTGAATAGTCGAGCGTAATCTCAGGCATTATGAGCCCTCCCAGATGCGTGTGCCATCCACCCATGTGCCAAACACGCGGCCTTGCAGGCGCGCGCCGTCAAATGGCGTGTTCTTCGATTTCGAGAGCAGCGTGCTGCGGTCCAGTTGAAACGGTGCGTCCGGATCGAAAAGGATCAGATCAGCTGGCGCATCACGCTGTAATCTGCCTGCCGCAAGCCCCAAAAGCTTTGCGGGGTTGAGTGACAGCGCACGGAAAAGCCGCGGTAAATCGATCATTTCGGCGTGCATAAGCCGCAAGGCGGCAGGCAAAAGCGTCTCCAGACCGACGGCACCGCTTGCGGCTTCTTCATAGGGCAAACGCTTGCTTTCTTCGTCTTGCGGGGTGTGCATGGAGCAGATGATGTCAATCAGCCCTTCGGCGACCGCTTGCACGACGGCGACCCTGTCCTCTTCGCTGCGCAATGGCGGCTTGAGCTTGAAGAACGTCCGGTAATCGGCCACGTCCAATTCGTTGAGCGTCAGGTGATGCACGCCGACGCCTGCTGTGATCCGCAGACCGTTGCGCTTGGCGCGCTCCAACGCGGGAAGAGCGCGGGCGGTTGTGATCTGATCCACATGGTAGCGCGCGCCGGTCATCTCAAGCAAGCTGATGTCGCGATCAAGGCCCATGCGTTCAGCCATCGGACTGACACCCGGCAAGCCGCGCAGGGATGCGAACTTGCCAGAGGTCACAGCCGCCCCGTCAGACAGGATCGGCTCCTGCACATGCCCGATCACGAGCGCATCCAGCGAACGGGCATAGGTCAGCGCACGACTGTAGACCTTGGTGTTGCTGACGACCCTGTCGCAATCGGTGAAGGCAACCGCACCAGCATCCTGCAGAAAGCCGATCTCGGTCATTTCGCGACCTGTCCGGCCCTTGGTCAGGGCGGCCATTGGCAGAACATGCACCGGGGCGTCCTGTTGCGCACGCCTCTCGACGAACTCCAGTGTTTCGGGTGTATCAATCGTGGGCAGCGTATCTGGTCGCGTCACGATCGTCGTCACGCCACCAGCGGCGGCCGCGCGACCGGCGGAGCGGAACGATTCCTTGTGCCGTTCACCGGGCTCGGAAACTTTCACGCCAATGTCGATAATCCCCGGCGCGAGGCAAAACCCGCCACAGTCGATCACATTGGCAGAGGCGGGGGGCTTTTCGCCAGCATCCAGCACCGCCTTGATCTGTCCGTTTTCAACAAGCAGGCCGCCGATGTTTTCGGTCAAAGCGACCGGATCAATCAAACGTGCATTGGCGAAGAATGTAACGGTCATAGGACAGGGCCTTTTGCGCGAATTATGAAAGGAGAACCCGTCATCTGCCAATCCATATCATCAAACCGACAAGGGCGAACATTACCAACAACGCACTGGTCGCGACGATGCCGCTGACGCGGGCGTCGGACTTTGGCGGTTTGACAGGTGCAGTCGACAGGTTGCCCACGGTGCTTTGGGCGCTGAGTTGATCCGTGACCTTGATGGCGGGTGTTTCGCGCAATGTCGCGACATGGCGCACATGTTGCGGCAGGCGCATCTTTACGGCTTGGCCCGCGAATGCGGCCGACATGATGAGGACAATGGTGCCACGCGTTGCATTGATGCTGTCGGCGGTCGCTTCATCGACGGGCATATAGTAGCCGGTCTCAATCAACTGTAGGACGCTCATATCCGTGAGCGTGGCTGGTTCAATGACATCGACATAGTCCCTATTCACAACGATTGGGCCCAACAGGGCCATCATCGCCTCATCTGTTTTGTCGGACAGACCCAACGGCATGTCGCCAGCTATTTCCAGCACATAGATTGCGCCGTGATCGTTTGCACGGATGTCCAGCGTCATACCATCACCGGCGCTTTGTTGGCCCGCATGTTCTGGGCGAGAAGATCCATCGCCGCCATACGCACCGCAACCCCCATTTCCACCTGCTCTTGAATAACCGATCGGTTGATGTCGTCAGCAATCGTGCCGTCAATTTCCACGCCACGGTTCATTGGGCCAGGGTGCATGACAATTGCATCAGGCTTGGCATGGGCCAATTTCGCAGCATCCAGCCCATAGCGATGGTAATATTCGCGCTCGGAAGGGATAAAACCACCGTCCATTCGCTCCTTCTGCAGGCGGAGCATCATGACCACATCGACGTCCTTGAGGCCATCTTCCATGCTCTCAAAGACCTCGACCCCGAAATCGGCCACGCCGGATGGCATCAGCGTGGGCGGTGCAATCAGTCTGATCCGGTTTTCCATCTTGCCCAGAAGCATGATGTTTGATCGCGCCACGCGGCTATGCGCGATGTCGCCACAAATCGCGATGGACAGGCGATGCAACCGCCCTTTCGCGCGGCGGATCGTCAGCGCATCCAGCATGGCTTGTGTGGGGTGTTCATGCTTGCCGTCGCCTGCATTCAGGACCGCACAATTCACCTTCTGCGCCAAAAGATCAACTGCGCCCGAATGCGGATGCCGCACAACCAGCAAATCAGGGCGCATCGCATTCAAGGTCAGTGCCGTGTCAATCAGCGTTTCGCCCTTTTTGATCGACGATGCCTGCATTCCCATATTCATCACATCCGCACCCAGACGTTTGCCCGCCAGTTCAAAACTCGCCTGTGTGCGGGTAGAGTTTTCAAAGAACATGTTGATCTGCGTCAGCCCGGCCAGCACATCGCGGTGCGCGACACCGCGCCGGTTATGATCGGCGTAGCTGTCTGCCAAATCCAGAAGGGTCGTGATCTCTGTCGGGTGGAGCGGTTCGATGCCCAAAAGGTGCTTGGCGCGGAATGTCATTGGACCCTCGTGAATGCGGTTCGTGCCCTTATAGGGGGGTAGGCGGGCTGCATCAATGCTGCAGGCACTGCACATCCGTGACGATCCGGCGTAACGTGTCAAACATGGATTCGAGCGAGACATATTGGGCCGACCGCGCATTGCTGGAATGGCAGGTGGAGTTGGGGGCAACCGACGCGATTTTGGATGCGCCGGTGAACCGCTATCACTTGGAAACACTGCCCCCCGCGGTCAGGACAACCAAGCCAGACAGCAAGACCGCAACGGCTGCGCCAGTGGCAGTCAAGGAGGTTGATGCGGTCAATGCCGCGCGCACGGCAGCGGCAACGGCGAACGATTTTGATGCCCTTTCAGCCGCCATGCAGGCCTTTGAGCATTGCGAACTCAGGCGTGGTGCGCGCAGTTTTGTGTTTTGCGATGGCAACCCGGCGGCCCGCGTGATGATTATCGGCGAAGCCCCCGGCCGCGAAGAGGACCGCGCCGGGCGTCCATTTGTCGGTCGCGCCGGGCAATTGCTGGACCGCATGTTTGAGGCCATCGCGATGGGACGCAAAAACGCGGATGCGGCACATAGCCTGTATATCACGAATGTGCTGCCGTGGCGCCCGCCATCGAACCGCACGCCCGATGCCCGCGAAATTGCGATGATGCTGCCGTTCCTGGAGCGTCATATTGCTCTTGCGAACCCGGACGTCGTGATTTTGATGGGCAACACCCCCTGTCAGGCGCTTCTGGGGCGGACGGGAATCACGCGGATGCGCGGCAACTGGACAGAAGTTCTGGGAAATGCTTGTCTGCCAATGTTCCATCCGGCCTATCTGCTGCGCAACCCGATTGCCAAACGCGACGCGTGGGCAGATCTACTTTCACTCAAAGCCCATCTTCGCGACTGACAAGGACATCACGCATGAAAAAACTCGCAACACTGGCCATTCTTCTCGCGGGGCCTGCACTGGCTGACCCGCTTGATCTGATTGATTATCCAGCGATTTTTGCCGAAAACGCGGAGGCTGTGGAGGATATTTCTGCCGCGCGTTCCGCCTTGCAGATGGGTGATGTGATTTTGCTGCACGACCCCAATGAGCCGCGCGAGTTCACCGGCATTGACGAAAGCGGTGAGGCGGCGGTCGGCTGTTTTGTCAGTATTCTTGCGACGATTGAAAGCACGGTGCAGGCCTGCGAAGTCAGCCTGCCTGCAGAACAGGAAGTCATTCAGCGCACCTATCTTGAGGAAGTTCTGTCCTTTTATGCTGCCAATGTTGTTCCATCGGTGGATCAGGCCACCGTTCAAACCCGTTTTGATGCGCTCGTGGCATCGCAAATCGATGGTGCGCGCCCGTATTGTTCAAACCTTGATGTGATGACTGACCTTGCCGATCGCCTGTTTAGCCCCGACAGCCGCGCGGAAGTAACCGGAATGCTGTCAATCCCGCGCCTGCCCGTCTCCAACCCTTGCCTCTGAGACCGCGATGAGCCGCATAGATGAAAGCCTCGATTTTGTACCGATCCGTATCGCTGTTCTGACTGTCAGCGATACGCGCGCGCTGGCGGATGATAAATCTGGCCAAACACTTGTGGATCGCATCCAAAAGGCCGGGCACACCGTGGTTGATCGCAAGATCATCGCGGATGAGCGTGAGCAGATCGCAGGTCAACTGCGCGCGTGGTGCGCGGATAAGGGCGTTGATGTGATTATCTCGACCGGTGGAACGGGTCTGACGGGCAGGGACGTTACCGTTGAAGCGCACCGTGATGTCTACGAGAAAGAAATTGACGCCTTCGGGACGATTTTTACCATCGTGAGTATGCAGAAGATCGGTACAAGTGCCGTGCAAAGCCGTGCAACGGCCGGTGTCGCGCAGGGGACCTATTTATTCGCGCTTCCGGGGTCTCCGGGGGCGTGCAAAGATGCTTGGGATGAAATCCTTGAGCGCCAACTGGACTACCGGCACCGGCCCTGCAATTTTGTAGAAATCATGCCGCGATTGGATGAACACCTGCGACGGAAATAACGAGGTCGTGCGTATTACTGGAATGCGCGGCTTTTTCGCCTAGGTTTAAGGGCGCAGGCTAAGGACGAAGTGAATGCGATTTTTGCGGCGCAGTTTGACAGGCGTATTTCTGCTGGCGTTGACGTTGGCGCTGTTGGCGTGGGCGGGTGAAATGGTGCGTAGCGCGGTCGCGGACCGCATGAACGAAGAGCCGCGCAGTTTTCCGCAACGCGAGCGGGTCCTGGCGGTAAATGTCATAACACTTCAACCGCAAACCATTGTGCCAGAATTGACCGTTTTCGGTGAACTGCGCAGCCAGCGGACCCTTGATTTGCGCAGTGCGACAGGTGGCACTGTGCTGGATGTCAGTGACGCTTTGGTTGAAGGCGGCACCGCTGGGGCAGGTCAGCTTCTGTTGCGCATTGACCCTGTTCAGGCGCAGGCCGCCTTGGATCGGGTACGCGCCGATCTGCAGGATGCACAGGCAGAGTTGCGCGATGCGGAGCGTGCGCTTGTCCTTGCCGACGATGAACTGAGCGCCGCGCGTGCGCAGTCCAGTTTGCGCGCGCAGGCTCTGACGCGGGCGCAGGACTTGTCCGATCGCGGTGTCGGCACTGCGGCAGCCGTTGAAGCGGCAGAGCTTGCCGTGTCGTCCGCTGATGCTTCGGTTTTGTCACGCAGGCAGGCGCTTGCTTCGGCGCAGGCGCGGATAGATCAGGCCAACACCCGATTGGCGCGCGCCCAGATCAGCGTCGCAGAGGCAGAACGTGACCTGTCTGAAACCGAAGTTTACGCTGCTTTCGACGGGACTTTGGCGGAAGTCACAGTCAGCCCCGGGGGGCGGGTTACGGCAAACGAACGCTTTGCCCAGCTTGTCGATCCAGACCGGCTGGAGGTCTCCTTTCGCGTCTCAACCGGCCAATATGCCCGGCTTCTGGACG
Organism: Yoonia sp.; assembly: GCF_042093035.1. Classification (GTDB taxonomy): domain Bacteria; phylum Pseudomonadota; class Alphaproteobacteria; order Rhodobacterales; family Rhodobacteraceae; genus Yoonia. The sequence continues at coordinate 8,356 of NZ_JBELFI010000008.1, forward strand.
AAGCGGGCGCGCTGACAAAATCCCCCGTGCGGGTGACGCTTGATGTTTCAGGTGTGGATTTGCGGGCTGACGGGCGCATCACCCGCGAAGGGGCGACCGTTGGGGCAGGGCAAACCGGGCGTCTGCTCTTTGCGCAACTCGATGCCGCCCCCGGCTTTCGGCCCGGCGATTTTGTCACCGTGCGCATCGATGAGCCGCCTTTGGCAGATGTGGCCCTGGTGCCTGCGACCGCCGTTGCGGCTGATGAAACTGTCTTGGTCGTGGGCGATGACGAAAGGTTGCAGGTCGCCTCTGTCGCGTTGCTGCGCAGGCAGGGGGATGATGTCATCATTTCAGTGGGCAATCATGCTGGCGCGACGATTGTCGCTGAACGCTCACCATTGCTGGGCGCAGGCATCAAGGTCCGTCCGATCCAACCCGGCGGGCCAGAGGTCGCCGACGCACCTGACATGATTACGCTGGACGCGGATCGTCGCGCCAAGCTGATTGCCTTCGTCAGCGAGGGCCGGATGCCTGAGGAAGTCAAAGCACGGATCATTGGCCAGCTTGAAGCGGATGAGGTCTCATCCCAGACAGTCGCACGCCTCGAAAGCCGGATGGGCAGCTGATGGTCACCGGCGGCGAAATGCTGAACCAAAGGGCAGGTGGCATCCTGTCCTATTTCACCCGCCATAAAACTGCGGCGAACTTGCTTTTGGTGCTGATGCTGACGGCAGGGTTGTTTGCATTTCCCAACATGCGCGCGCAATTCTTCCCCGATGTGGTGGTTGATGACCTGACGGTCTCTGTTGCATGGCAAGGGGCCGGCGCAGAGGATGTCGATGCCGCGATTGTGCAAGTGTTGGAACCTGTCTTGCTGGCCGTGGAAGGGGTAACATCGTCGTCATCTACATCCCGCGAAGGCAGCGCTTCCATCCGTCTGGAATTTGACCCCGGATATGACATCGAACGCGCCGCGGAAGACGTGCAATTGGCTGTGGATAGCAACAACAACCTGCCAGCCGATGCCGAAGACCCGACGGTCCGGCGCGGTGGGTGGTCTGACCGGGTCACGGATGTGGTCATTACCGGACCCGTTGGAGTGGACCAATTGGGGCGTTTCGCTGATGAATTTGCTGCGCGGCTTTTTGCCGAAGGCGTGACGCAGGTCATTGTACAGGGGGTGGCTGCGCCATCGACGATTGTCGAAGTGCCGTCATTGTCGCTCATTCAATATGACATCGGACTGTCTGATATTGCCGCAAGGATTGCCGAGGAAGCCGAGGCTGATCCTGCGGGCGATGTATCGGGAAGTGCGCGGGTACGCACAGGTGTGGCGAAACGCTCTGCCGAAGACATCGAGGCGATTGTTTTGCGCTCCAACGCTGATGGCTCTCAGCTGACAATCGCTGATGTGGCGGCGGTGACAGTTGAAGGGACCGACAGGAACCGCGCATATTTCGTGGGTGATGATCCGGCGATCAAGGTACGTGTCCAAAGATCGGCCCAGGGCGATGCGATAGGTATGCAGGAAACGGTCGAAGATGTCGCAAGAGAGTTGACAGCCTCGCTGCCGCAAGGTGTCTCCATTGCGCTGACCAACGGGCGGTCGGAGTTCATTTCGGGACGCCTGAACATCTTGTTGGACAACGGGCTGACGGGCCTGATGTTGGTCGTTGGTCTGCTGTTCTTGTTTTTGAACGCGCGGACGGCCTTTTGGGTCGCATTTGGCATACCGGCTGCGATGCTGGCCGCGGTGGCGTTGATGTATATCGTTGGCATAACGATCAATATGATCTCGTTGTTTGCCTTAATCATCACCTTGGGCATCGTGGTGGACGACGCGATTGTTGTGGGCGAACATGCTGATTTTCGTGTCAGGCAATTGGGCGAGACACCGACAGTCGCGGCAGAACGCGCGGCCAATCGCATGTTCAGCCCTGTGTTTTCCGCCACGATCACCACGATCATTGCCTTCTTTGGTCTGGTTATCATCGGCGGGCGCTTCGGTGATCTGATCTCGGACATCCCCTTTACCGTGATCGTCGTGCTTGCCGCCAGCCTGGTGGAGTGTTTTCTGATCCTGCCTAACCACCTTGCCCATTCCATGGCACATGCCGCCAAGGACCACTGGTATGACTGGCCGTCGCGCACTGTGAACAAGGGTTTCGACTGGTTTCGGGAGACCTTGTTTCGCCCGTTTATGGGGTTGGTCATCAAGGCCCGCTATCCGGTGGTTGCCATGGCCTTGGTTTTGCTGGCCAGTCAGGTCACGCTGTTCATCCGGGGTGATGTCAGCTGGCGTTTTTTCAACGCGCCTGAACAAAGTCAGGTTACGGGCAACTTCGCAATGCTGCCCGGTGCGACACGCGAGGATACGCTCGAGATGATGCGCGAGATGCAGCGCGCGGCTGAGGCTTTGGGTGCCGAATATGAGGCTGAACACGGCGTCAATCCGCTGAATTATGTCGTGGCAGAGGTGGGCGGCAATTCCGGCCGCGCCATCGCAGGTTCGGACACAAAAGACCCCGATCAACTGGGCGCAATCACGATCGAGCTTATTGACGCGGACAGCCGCCCTTACACCAGCTTTGCCTTTGTCAGCGCTTTGCAGGATAGCATCGTCCAGCACCCGATGGCCGAAACTGTCAGCTTCCGCAGTTGGGGGCGCGGCCCCGGTGGGGACAGTCTGGATGTCCAGATGTTCGGCGCCGATAGCGACACTTTGAAAGCGGCAGCGGAGGCGCTCAAATCCGAGTTGGTGCAATTCACCGAGATTTCGGGCCTCGAAGATACACTCGCCTACGACAAGGAGGAGTTGATCCTTGAGCTGACGCCGCAAGGTGAGGCGTTGGGGCTGGGCATTGATGGATTGGGGCGCGTCTTGCGCAACCGTCTTGGCGGGATTGAGGCGGCGAGTTTCCCCCAGGGTACGCGATCCGCAACGATCCGTGTTGAATTGCCTGTTCGTGAACTGTCCGCCGACTTCCTTGACCGGACCCAAATCCGCACAGCGGATGGGGTTTATGTCCCCTTGGCCGATGTGGTTACTGTGCAAAGCCGCACCGGTTTTTCAACTGTGCGCCGTGAGAACGGGATTCAGCTGATTTCTGTCATTGGGGATCTGGATGGTGATGACGCAGCGCGCGCCATCGAAATCCAAGAGTTGATAAATGATGATATTTTGCCGCGCATCGAAAGCAATTTCGCGATTGAGACAAATCTCTCGGGGCAAAGCGAACAGGAACAGCGGTTCCTCAATGATGCCCGCACAGGTCTGATTTTGGTTCTGCTCGGTATTTATCTCACGCTTGCGTGGATTTTCAGCAGTTGGACGCGCCCGGTCGTGGTGATGTCGATCATCCCATTTGCCTTGGTTGGCACGATTTACGGTCACTATATCTGGGGCATTCCAATGAGTATGTTCACGGTGGTCGGTTTGATCGGCATGGTCGGGATCATCATCAACGACAGTATCGTTCTGGTCACAACGGTTGACGAATATGCCAGGGATCGTGGGATGGTGCCTGCGATTATCGACGGTGCTGTGGATCGTTTGCGCCCGGTCTTGCTGACGACGCTGACAACGGTGCTGGGGTTGATGCCCTTGCTCTATGAAGGGTCCAATCAGGCGGAATTTCTAAAGCCAACGGTCGTGACGCTGGTGTTTGGGCTTGGTTTCGGGATGTTGCTGGTGTTGCTTGTCGTGCCATCTGTCATGGCGATGCAGATGGATGTCCATCGGCAGGTGAAAGCAGCAAAGCGGGCCTTGCGCGGACGGCGTTTGGCGATGTTTGTTCCTGCAGGACTTGGGGCGTTGGCCGCATCGGGACTGTTCGCGGTGACGCTTGCGCCGCTCTTGGTGACGGGCGCACCTCTTCCCGCGCTGAGCGGCGTTTTGCCACTCTTGGAGCGTGGGTTTGGTGCCGCATTTGGCGTTTTCACCGTGGGATTGATCGCGGTCTTGCTGGTGATCTACGCGGTGGCACTTGCAGGGCAAGGACTACGCCGGACAGGGCGCTAGCCTGCGCTGCACCCGCGAATATCGACGGCCATGTCAGAGCCAAGGACGGTAATCCGCACGCCGGACCGATCGATGGCAAATGCCTGGCCGCTGGGATGCACCATATCGACGACCGATGTCAGCGTATCGCCGCTCCGCGTGCTTTTTGCCTCCGATACCCAGATGCTTGGGTCACGTGTTTCCACGACGACATGCTCTGACGCGCCTGTCTTGGGGACCGCGACTTGCGTGGTCATTCGCAAACCGTCGGCGATAGGGTCGATGCGACAGGTCACATCACCAACATTTGCAGCCGCCTGCGGCGTCGGCCTGTCCGCGAGCGCGGCAGTAATCGCACTATCGGCTGTGCCTTTGACTGGCAGAAGCGCGCTGAACCCCAATGTGACGGGGATACAAATATCTTCGCAGACGCCAATCAGCATTTCGCCCTCTAGCGCGACATCCGGCGCAGCGCCTTCAAGATCGACGGTCAAGGGGATCACGACGGTGTCATAATACCCGACAGACCGTAAACCATTGGTGCCAAACACCTCTGGCGTCGGCCAATGAGGGGTAATCTTGGTGATCTGGTCGGAGCCTGCGAAGGTGAATTGCGGTGGGATGCCGCTATCGCCGGGTGCGCGCCAATATGTGGCCCAGCCGGGCGCCAGTGTGATCTTGATCGCGGCCAGATGTGTGGCCGCATCGCTCCGCCAGCCTGTCAGCACCTCGGCCTGAACGACATTGTCGAAGGATTGCCCCAGAGCGAGGTTCGGAAGGGCCACGAGGGCGCATATGGCAGCCAGAATATTTCGCATCCTCTTTCATCTGACAAAGTCGCAGCAAAGGGAAGTCACGTTTGCGCCAGTCTTTGCAATCTTGGCGCTTGCGTCGGCCTGTGATGTTTCTCATCCTGTTGTTATGAGTCTCGCAGATGCCAACCTGACCGGAAAACTGCTGATCGCGATGCCGGATATGTCCGATCCGCGCTTTGCCAGCACCGTCATCTTCATGTGTTCGCATTCCGATGAAGGGGCGATGGGGCTGATAATCAACAAGCCTCAGCCCAATGTGGGCTTTGGGCAACTACTCAAACAATTGGGGATATCCAAGGCTGCTGCGGCAAGCAACGCGCAGGTCTATTTCGGCGGCCCTGTCGAGCGTCAGCGCGGGTTTGTTCTGCATGGTAGCGATTACAGCGCCAGTACCGGCACCGTGAATGTAAATGAGACCTTTCGTATGACTGCGACGCTGGAAGTGCTTGAGGACATGGCAAAAGGAGCGGGGCCAGACCTGTCATTGCTGGCCTTGGGCTATGCGGGTTGGGGACCGGGTCAGTTGGAGTTCGAGATCACCCAGAACGGCTGGTTGTCCTGTGCGCCGACGACGGATGTCGTGTTTGGCGCCAAGGCTAGCGATAAGTGGACCGCCGCCTTGAATCTTCTCGGTATCGACCCGCTTTTGCTATCGGCAACCGCCGGACGCGCTTAATCCGCCTTGCCCATCAATTCCCGCATGATTGCAATTGCGTTGTCACTGGACCAATCCGCTTCGCCCTGCATCCGCGCGATTTCCCGACCTTCGGGATTGATGATGGCGGTCGCAGGTAGGCCAAGAACGCCCATGCTGCGCGAAAAGCGCTGACGCGGGTCTGTGTGCAAGGGCAGGTTATCAACTCCGATTTCGGCAAAGAAGCGCTCCATTGCTGGACGGGGGTTGGGGCCGGTGGCGACTGTAACAACCTCAAAATCATTGCCACCCAATGCGCTTTGCAGACGCGACAGATCCGGCATTTCCTTTCGGCAAGGCGCGCACCAGGTGGCCCAGAAATTCAGCACAATAAATTTGCCTTCAAAATCAGCGAGCGATATTTCGTCGCCGTTTTCAGCGAAAAAGCTGACGTCTGTCGTCTCAATCGGTGCGCTGTGAAAGATCAACTTGCGCATATCGCCCTCGCGCATGGCCTCTGCGGTTGCGATATCGGCGTTGCTGGCGTTTGCAACGGCGATAAGGGCCGTATAAAGCAGGGCTGAGATTAACTTGCGCATAGGGTTTCCTTTATGACGAATTCCGCAAACACCATGTGGGGCGGGCGTTTTGCCGCCGGACCGGACGCGATCATGGAGGCAATCAACGCCTCAATCGGATATGATCGCCGCCTTGCACCGCAGGACATCGCAGGTTCACGCGCCCATGCGGCCATGTTGGCCGCCACGGGTATCATCTCAGATAGCGATGCAGAGGCGATCAGGGAAGGCCTTCTCACCGTATTGTCAGAGATTGAAACGGGGGATTTCCCGTTTTCGACAGCGCTGGAAGACATCCACATGAACGTGGAGGCGCGTTTGCGTGACCTGATCGGCGAACCGGCGGGGCGTTTGCACACGGCACGGTCGCGCAACGATCAGGTCGCTGTAGATTTCCGCCTTTGGGTCCGTGACCAATGCTATCAGGCGGATGAGGCGCTAGCCGCTTTGCAGTTGGCTTTGCTGGGGCAAGCAGAGGCCGGTGCCGATTGGGTCATGCCAGGCTTTACGCATCTTCAGACCGCACAACCTGTCACATGGGGCCATCATATGCTGGCTTATGTGGAAATGTTCGCACGCGATCGGTCACGTTTTGCGGACGCGCGCAAGCGGATGAATACCTCGCCTTTGGGGGCAGCAGCACTTGCGGGCACGTCTTTCCCAATTGATCGTCAAATGACGGCAGAGGCGCTGGGCTTTGATCGCCCGATGGCCAATTCACTGGACGCCGTCGCAGATCGCGATTTCGCGCTGGAGTTCCTCGCCTCCGCGAGTATTTGCGCGATGCATATGAGCCGCTTGGCCGAAGAGCTTGTCATCTGGTCCTCAGCGCAATTCCGCTTTGTGAAAATGTCCGACAAATGGTCGACCGGATCATCCATCATGCCGCAAAAGCGCAATCCAGACGCCGCAGAGCTGATCCGCGCCAAGATTGGCCGGATTTTCGGCGCCAATGTCGCGCTGATGACCGTGATGAAGGGCCTGCCGCTGACCTATTCCAAAGACATGCAGGAAGACAAGGAACAAACCTTTGATGCCGCCGACAACCTGATGCTGGCGCTGGCTGCAATGACCGGCATGGTGTCTGACATGACGGCGGAGCGTGAGAACCTCAAAGCGGCCGCCGCAAGCGGATTTTCGACCGCGACGGATTTGGCCGATTGGCTGGTGCGCGAACTTGGGCTACCTTTCCGGGACGCACACCATGTAACGGGATCATTGGTCGCGATGGCAGAAGACAAGGGCTGTGACTTGCCCGATCTGTCCTTGACCGAAATGCAAACGATCCATGACGGGATACGTGCGGATGTGTTTGATGTGCTAGGGGTCGAAAATTCGGTCGCGTCACGCACAAGTTTCGGCGGGACAGCCCCATCTGGCGTGCGCGCGCAGGTGGCGCAGTGGAAAGAGGTATTGAAATGAAACGTCTGTCTTTGATTTTGGCTCTCGCCGCCTTGTCGGCGTGCGGTGCAGATGGTGCGCCTTTCGCACCGACCGCCAGTGTCGGCATTGGCGTGGGGTCCGGTGGCCTCACTACGGGCGCGAATGTCGGGGCCTCCAATGGAACAGTATCAATCGGAGTAGGTATCTGATGCGCAACGTATTTCTTCTTTTGGCGATCTGGGGTGCGGTGCACCCGATGTATTACTTCGTCACGTGGTTTCAGGCCGAAGGCTGGGACATTATGGCGATGGTAGATGCCTGGCACGCCAATGCCGCGACCAGCGGTCTGGTCTGGGATCTGACCATTGCTGCCGTTACCTTGACGATCTGGATCCTCTATGAGGCGTTTTCGAGCAAGAACTGGCTTTCGCTCATCGCAATTCCTGCGACATTCGGTGTCGGGCTCAGCTTTGGCCTGCCGCTTTATCTGTTTTTGCGTGCGCGGATCGTCTACAAAGTGGATCGCCACAAAGTGCGTGATTTCTAGGCGCAAATCGGGGTTGGTCTTTGCAGATCTTCTGCTATGTCCAAAAAACTGGCTTGGACGAGGATCATAGACGTGGATCATTTTCTTTATCGTGACGGTGCGCTTTATGCCGAAGACGTGCCCGTGGCCGATATCGCCGCCGCTGTCGGCACGCCGTTCTATGTCTATTCGACGGCCACTCTAAAACGCCATTTCAGCCTCTTTGACGAGGCATTGTCGTGGGGCGCGCATCTCGTGTGCTTTGCGATGAAGTCTTTGTCCAATCAGGCCGTCATCAAACTGCTGGGTGACGCGGGTGCCGGCATGGATGTGGTGTCTGGCGGCGAATACATGCGCGCCAAGGCCGCGGGCGTGCCCGGTGAGCGGATTGTCTTTTCCGGCGTGGGCAAGACCGCTGATGAAATGCGTCTGGCTATCACTGGCGGCATTCGCCAGTTCAATGTCGAAAGCGAACCCGAAATGGTCATGTTGGATAAGGTGGCGCAGTCTCTTGGTGCCGCCGTGCCTATCACCATTCGGGTGAACCCTGACGTGGACGCCAAGACCCATGCAAAAATTGCCACCGGAAAATCCGAGAACAAATTCGGTATTCCGATCAGCCGGGCCCGTGAAGTTTATGCGATGGCGGGTGCCATGGCGGGTCTAGAGGTTGTGGGCATAGACGTGCATATCGGCTCGCAACTGACGGAGCTTGCGCCGTTTGAGACTGCCTACAGGAAAGTTGCCGAGTTGACCGAGCAATTGCGTGCCGACGGGCATGAAATCAAGCGGCTCGATCTCGGTGGTGGATTGGGTATTCCCTACGCCCGATCAAACGAGGCGCCACCGCTGCCGACGGATTACGGCGCGCTTATTCAGCGCACTGTCGGGCATTTGGGCTGCGAGATCGAGATTGAACCGGGGCGCCTGATTTCAGGAAATGCAGGCCTGATGGTGTCCAAGGTGATCTATGTGAAAGCGGGCGAAGACCGGGAGTTTCTTATCCTAGATGGTGCGATGAATGATTTGATTAGGCCCGCCATGTACGAGGCCTGGCATGATATTGTCCCGGTGGTTGAACCTGCGCCGGGGGGGGCACCGGCAACATACGACGTCGTCGGACCGGTTTGCGAAAGCGGCGATACATTTGCCAAAGCGCGCCAAATGCCACGCGTTCAGGCCGATGACCTGGTCGCATTCCGCTCAGCGGGGGCATATGGCGCGGTGATGGCGTCCGAATATAATTCCCGCCCCCTGATCCCGGAGGTGCTGGTCGATGGCGATCAGTTTGCAGTTATTCGCGCACGCCCTACATATGAAGAAATGATTTCACGTGATACACTGCCTGCATGGTTGGACTGATCCCGGACTAACCGCCTCTGGTCAGTCCGCGACAAATGGAGAAGGCCGCTGAAGCCTCATACCGACGACATGCGCCATTTGCGCTGGCCTGTCGCCGCCACCCGACTTGGGATGGTGGCCGAACAGGTCGTGCGCGCGTTCTGGCCCTTCTGGACGGCTCTTTTTGCAGGACTTGCCCCGCTGATGATGGGATGGCACGAGATTGTACCGCTTGAAGTGTTTTGGGGCGGAGCCGTCATTGGCGCGATCGCCTTGATCGGGACGCTGATCTGGGGTCTCCGCCGTTTCCGCATCCCTGCACCAGCAGAAGCGCTTGAACGGGTGGATGCCAGCCTGCCGGGGCGTCCGATTGCCGCGATTGCGGACACGCAGGCGATTGGCAGCGGTGATCCCGCATCAGAGGCGGTCTGGCGGGCCCATTTGGCACGCATGTCAGCGCGCACAAAGGACGCGCGACCGGTTGAACCAGACCTGCGTATCTCAGACCGCGACCCTTACGGTCTGCGGTTCATCGCATTGTTGTTTTTCGTTGCAGCGCTCACCTTTGGTTCGCTTCTGCGCATCGGTTCGGTCGGAGAGATCGTCACCGGCTCGCAGCAAAGCCTTGCGTCGGGTCCGGTTTGGGAAGGGTGGGTGGAGCCACCGGCCTACACCGGTAAACCTGCGATCTACCTTAACGACGTCCCGCCGGGTCGCTTGCAGGTGCCGGAAGGCAGTCAGGTCACCTTGCGCCTTTATGGCGAAGTCGGGGCTTTAACGGTGGCCGAGACCGTCTCAGGGCGCCTGGAAGAACTGGGGGCCGCGTCTGATGCCCAGCAACAGTTCGAGATTACGCAGTCGGGCGTTTTGACGATTGGCGGGGCCGGGCAAACGACGTGGAACGTCACCGCGATTGCAGACCAACCACCCGAAGTCGAAATGACGGGCCCGATTGAATCGGATGCCATGGGCGAGATGTCTCAGCCATTTGTGGCTTATGATGACTATGGGGTGATCTCGGGTTTTGCGACGATCACGCTTGATCTGGCAGCGGTTGATCGCCGCTACGGGCTTGCGGTTGCACCTGATCCCATCGACCCGTTGGTGCTTGATTTGCCGATGCCATTTACGGGCGATCGGAGCGACTTCGAAGAATTTCTCATCGACAACCTCAGTGAACACCCGCTGGCCAACCTGCCTGTGACGATGCAGCTTTCGGTCACGGACGATGCCGGACAAACCGGCGTGACACCGGCAGAGCCTATGATCCTGCCCGGCCGCCGCTTCTTTGAACCCTTCGCGCGCGCGGTGATTGAGCAGCGGCGCGATTTCATGTGGTCGCAGGATAACCTGACGCGTGTGAACCAGATTTTGCGTGCGATATCGCACCGCCCCGAAGGCCTGTTTTCGTCGGAAACGACTTATTTGCGATTGCGCGCCATCATCCGGCAGATGGACCAGATGAAAGAGTTTGGCGCAACGGAAAATGCGAAGGCGGAAGTCGTGCAAGCCCTTTGGGATCTCGCTGTGCAGCTTGAGGATGGCCGGCTCGCTGATGCGCGTGAACGGTTGCGCCGCGCGCAGGAGCGACTGGCGGAGGCTATGCGCAACGGCGCCTCCGACGAAGAAATCGCGGAACTCATGCAAGAGTTGCGCGAAGCCACTGACGAATACATGCGGATGCTTGCCCAGGAAGCGGAGCCATCAGACGGAACCGATCAGGCCGACAACGGGCAAAACGGTGAGCGCATGTCGATGGATGAGTTGCAGGCGCTTCTGGATCGGATTGAAGAGCTGATGCAGGAAGGCCGCATGGCCGAAGCGCAAGAGCTGATGGAACAGCTTAACCAGTTGATGGAAAACATGCGGGTCACCCAAGGCGAAGGCGGGGAAGGGTCGCCTTCGCCCGGTCAGCAATCCATGCAGGATCTTACCGACACGCTGCGCGAGCAGGAAGAGCTGTCGGATGATGCCTTTGGCGATCTGCAAGAGCAGTTCAACCAAGATCAAAACGGTCAGCAGCAACCGGGGCAACCGGGCAATCAGGGGCAACAGGGCACTCAGGGTCAGCAAGGCCAAGACGGCCAGCAAGGTCAAGGTCAAGGTGTTGGCCGTGATGCCCAGAATGGCCAGCAGGCCGACAATGGCACTGGCGGGCAAGGCGATCCGCGCAGTCTTGCCGACCGCCAGCAAGCCCTGCGCCAAGAGCTGCAACGCCAGCGCGACGGGCTTCCGTCGCTCCCCGGCGAAAGCGGCGATATTGCGCGGCGGTCTCTGGAACGCGCGGAAGGTGCCATGGAAGGCGCGGAGGAAGCTTTGCGTGAGGGGGACCTGCCGCAAGCGATCGACCGTCAGGCGCAGGCGATGGACGCATTGCGCAATGGGATGCGCCAACTGGGTCAGGCCCTGGCCGAAAACCAGAACATCGAACCAGGTCAGGGATCAGAGCAGGGACAGGCGAATGGCAACCCCGGTCAGGACGGCCGCGATCCACTTGGCCGGTCGATGGGCAATTCGGGGCAATTGGGGACCTCAGAGAGCCTCTTGAACGGCGAGGATATCAACCGCCGCGCAGAAGAGCTGTTGGATGAGATCCGCAGACGTTCTGCAGAGCAAGACAGACCAGAGCTTGAGCGCGACTACCTGCGCCGTCTGCTGGATCAATTCTAGGGCTTAAGTGAAGAGACCGGTGATGGTGTCCAGCGCGAGGTTCAGCGAGCGCCGAAGTTCGTCCATGACAGCAACATAGGTCGTCATTTGCGCACGCCATTCGGGCATTGCGTTCACAATCTCTTCGGCAAAGATGTATGGTCCCACCGCGATGGCGACCAGAAGCAGCACAACAAAGAAACCGCGCCGAAAGCCGCGCCGCTTGCGCCTTACGGTCTGAAGTTCAATCAGACCACCTTGATCTGTGGCCTCGGCGCGGGCGCGCAGCGCTGTGTTTATTTCGGTGATGTCAGGTATCGCGCGTGGATCAGCCTGAGACGCCGCGGCGACGGCAGCAGCCACGGCAGGGCTTTCGCCAGCTAGGGTGCCGCCGCTTTCGACGGTCATCTCTGACACACGGCGCAGCGTTTCCTCGATGTCCTGAGGCTTCAGGTCGCGTGACTTTTGCCGGGTCTGCGTGCTGTAATCTGTCTGTTTGCGCCGTGTTGCTGCTTCCTCTTTCAGGATATTGGCGACCTCAGGATCGACAGCGCGGTGGCGCGGTCCGTCTTTGATCGGCTGATGCTTTGGACCGTCCGTTTGTGCGGCACCCTGCGGGGTATCATGGGCCTGTGACTTTACGACGCTTTGCTGTGAGTCGTAGGTACCCAATCCACGCGATTTTGTCTTTCTCACCGAGGGCATCGGCGTTGACAAAACCCGCGACACCTCACGGCTGACATTTGCCCGCCGCTTGGTCTGGAACCACGTGTGGTCGCAACTCGAACACTGGACATCGCGGCCCCCGCCGGCAAATGTGTCATCGGCAACATTGTACTGTGCATCACAATTCGGACAGATGAGGCGCATCTGATATCCTTTGGATTGAGCCCGCGTTTGGCCCATAGTCTAGCCCCGACCTGTTGCTGATTGCCAGCGTTAAACGTCGTGGGATTCCTGGTGTTGCAGTCAGAACGCATTGAAACCGCGACTGGATTTGGGCAAAAGGCGTCGACGCGCGAAGGAAATACCGTGATTAAACGCGAAAGACGATGGTTTGGATTTGGCGGTATGGCGTGGCTATTGCGGCGACTTGTGCCAATACTGGCCGCAATCGTAAGGTATTTCGCCCCGCGCCCCGCCTTCCGCAAATTAAGGGAACAAACATGAGCACTGCAATTCAATGGGTCCGATCGCTGATCTTCAACGTGCACATGTATGTCGCGCTGTTGGTCGTCGGTATCCTCTATGCGCCTGCGGCCATCATTTCGGCGGATGGTGCCGTTGCGGCTTGCCATGCCTATTGCCGCTACATTCGCTGGAGTGCGTCCTGGATGATCGGCCTCAAATGCGAAATTCGCGGCGAGCCGCCGACAGATGAGGTGATGGTCGCGCCAAAGCATCAGTCTTTCTTTGACGTCTTGATTATTTATGGCGCCATGCCGCGGGGCAAATTCATCTTTAAGGCGATCCTCAAATATGCACCGATAATTGGTCAATTCGGGCTGCGGATCGGGTGCATCCCCGTTGATCGCGGCAAGCGCGGGCAGGCGATTAAGAAGATGGTTGCCGACGTGAAAGCAGGGCGCGCGCGTGCTGGACAATTAATTATCTATCCGCAAGGTACGCGGATCGCGCCGGGCGTGAAGGCGCCCTACAAAATTGGGACCGGTGCGCTCTACCGTGAGCTTGGCCAGCCTTTGGTGCCCGTAGCCACCAATGTCGGCGTGTTCTGGCCCAAGCGCGGTGTGCTGCGCAAGCCAGGAATAGCCGTCTTTGAATTTCTGCCAAGAATTGAACCGGGGTTGGAGGTCTCTGACTTCATGGCGCGGCTGGAAAACGAAATTGAGGCCGCGTCGGATCGTCTGAACAAAGAGGCTGGTTTTCATAGCACAACAAATGATGCCGATTTGGAGGCGCGCGCGCCCAAGACCATGTAGTGTCCAGCGTAGATCCAAATTGTTGTTATTGTGCCCCACTACGGACCCACAAGATGGCAAAATCTTAGGCCGCGAGACCCTTTGAGCCGAGTTGAAGGTATTTGCTCCGTCGGTCGCTGCGCAGTTTATCTCCGGACAGATCACGCAGTTCATTGACCATCTGAATAAGCGCTTCACCGACAGATTTGATCGCTTCAGCGCTATCGCGATGTGCCCCGCCGCGTGGTTCAGCGATAATACGGTCACAAACGCCCAATTCATGGAGGTCTTTCGAGGTCAACCGCAGGGCTTCGGCAGCTTCGCGCATCTTTTCGGCGTCTTTCCACAAGATCGACGCGCACCCTTCGGGGCTGATGACCGAATAGATCGAATGCTCCAGCATGGCGACACGGTTAGCGGAAGCAAATGCAACCGCCCCGCCCGAGCCGCCTTCACCGATCACAACGCTAATTAACGGCACCTTCAACGCGAGGCATTTTTCCGTCGAACGCGCGATGGCCTCCGATTGGCCACGCTCTTCTGCGCCCTTGCCGGGATATGCGCCGGGGGTGTCAACCAGAGTGATGACGGGCAGACCAAAGCGATTGGCCAATTCCATCAACCTAATCGCTTTGCGGTAACCTTCGGGCCGCGCCATGCCAAAATTGCGTTCAATGCGTGATTTCGTGTCGTCGCCTTTTTCATGGCCAATCACCATCACGGGCATCCCGTCCAAACGCGCAATGCCGCCCATCACGGCATGGTCGTCAGCAAAGTTGCGATCGCCTGCAAGTGGTGTGTATTCGGTAAACAATGCCTGAATGTAGTCTTTGCAATGCGGACGCTGCGGGTGGCGTGCAACCTGACATTTGCGCCAAGGGGTCAATTCCGCATAAAGCGACGTGAGCAGATCATCGGCCTTTTTGTCCAATGCGCTGGCCTCTTTCGCGATATCCATCTCAGGATTGTCGCGCGCCATCGCACGGAGCTCTTCGGCCTTGCCTTCGATCTCGGCAAGCGGTTTTTCAAAGTCGAGGTATTGGGTCATGCGGGTCGCGGCCTTGTTGCGTCAACTCAAGAATATATGACGTAAGCATGGGGCAAGTGCAACGCCGAGGGGACGCCTGAAGATTGTTGTTTACATCCAATCCGGTACTGCGGGATACTTCGATGACTTTCAAGATAGAGGAAAATCCATGCGTACTCTTGGACTAATTGTTGCAATCGCTCTCTTTGTGGGGGCGCCTGCACATGCCCAATCCATAGTCTTCGGTGATGACAGCAGTGAATGGGCCAAAGACGGCGAGTGCGACGACGGGCGGTTTACCGGGCCGGGCCTGACGTCAACGCCACTATTGCAAGAAGATGTGCTGGCGGACGCGACCGATTGTCGTAACGCCTTCAAAGCCGGCAGGTTGCGCTTGCTGGGTGTCGCGTCTGACGGAAAGATCGACTTTGGTAATGACAGTAGCGATTGGTCAAATGACGGCGAATGCGATGATATGCGGTTTGCCGGGCCAGGCATGACCCAGACCCCGCTTTTGCAAGAGGATATCATGCGCGACGCTAGCGATTGCCGAGATGGCTACGCTAACGGTCGCTTGACGCTCGCCGGTCAATGAAGGCTGGCACCTAGCCCGCGATCATCTCGGATTGGCGGACAATCACCTCTGCCTGCTTGATCGAAGCGATATCGACCAACCGGCCTTTGTAGACGGTAGCACCTTCACCGCGCGCCTTGGCATCTTCCATCGCGGCAAGGATTTCGCGCGCCTCCGCGACGGCTGCGTCGGATGGTGTGAAGACTTCGTTGGCCAATGCGATTTGTTTGGGGTGGATCGCCCATTTGCCGACCATCCCCAATGTCGCAGAGCGTTTGGCCTGCGCGCGATAACCTTCGTCATCGCTGAAATCACCAAACGGCCCATCGACCGGCAGCACACCATGCGTTCTGCATGCAGCGACAATCGCCGTCTGCGCCCAATGCCAAGGATCGGAGTAGTGGCGGTTTTCACCGTGCAGCATAAAGTAGTTTTCCTGCGTGCCACCGATACCCGTCGTCTGCATCCCCATGGAGGCCGCAAAGTCAGCGGCACCGAGGCTCATCGCGGCCATACGCGGTGAACTGGCGGCGATTTCCTCAACATGGGCGATGCCAGCTGCGGATTCGATGATGACCTCAAAACTGATGGGCTTCGTGCGGCCCTTGGCGGTTTCAATCGCAGTGACCAAAGCATCGACAGCATAAACGTCGGCCGCACAACCGACCTTCGGGATCATGATCTGGTCGATCCGGTCGCCCGCCTGCTCCATTAGGTCCACGACATCTTTGTACCAATAAGGCGTATCGAGACCGTTGATGCGGACGGACAGATATTTGCTGTTCCAGTCGACGTTATTGATGGCCCGAATGACATTCGCGCGGGCGCTGTCCTTGTCCGAAGGCGAGACGCTGTCTTCAAGGTCAAGGTTGATAACATCCGCCGCACTTGCCGCCATTTTCTCAAACAATTTGGTGTTTGAGCCGGGACCAAACAACTGGCAGCGGTTTGGGCGGGCAGGCGGTGTGGGTTGCAAGCGGAATGACATTTCTGGCTCCTTGGCGAATGATAATTACATAATTGTCGCCGGAACGGGTATATTATTGCGCAAGCGCTCACAAGCCATATTTGCGACCGCAGCATAGAAACGCTGCGGTGCAGAAGGAAGTTCTGGGATTTCCTGCCTAGATGCCCGCGTCAACAATCGCCTTCGCAAGGATTGGCACGGTTTGCGCATTCAGTCCGGCGATATTCATCCGGCTGTCGCCCACCATGTAAATCCCGTGTTCGGCGCGGAGTTTCTCCACCATTTCCGGCGTCGTTCCGAGACGGCTGAACATACCCCGGTGATGTGCCAGAAAGTCAAACCGGTCGCTATTGGTCAGGCGTTTGAGCTCATCCGCCAGCTGCTGGCGCAAAGCCAGCATACCGTTTCGGGTTTCTTCCAGTTCTGCTTCCCAATCAGCGCGCAAGTCGGGGTCTTGCAGGATCGTTGTGACAACGCGCGCGCCATGATCGGGTGGAGAGGAGAAGTTCTGACGGTTCAAGAACGCAAGGTTCTGCTGCGTTATTCCCTGTTGATCGGCATCTTTGGCAATCGCCATCAAGATGCCGGTCCGCTCACGGTAGATGCCGAAGTTCTTGGAACAACTTGCGGCGATCAGGCAGTTATCAAAGCTGCGGGCGATCAGGCGTGTGATCCTGGCGTCTTCCGCCAGCCCGTCTCCAAAGCCTTGATAGGCGATGTCCACGAACGGAACAGCACGCTTTTTCTGCATCACGCCGATGACCTGCGCCATTTGTTCGTATGACAGGTTTGCGCCGGTCGGATTATGGCAGCAGCCGTGCAGTAGTACCACGTCACCCTCTGATAGGTTCTCAAGATCGGACATCAATCCTTCAAAATCCACACCGCGCGTTTCGCTGTCGAAGTAGCGGTATTCGGCCATGTTCATGCCAAGGTACTTTATGATCGAAGGGTGGTTTGGCCATGTGGGGTTAGACAGCCAGACGGTCGCTTTCTGAGCTGCCAGTCGAACCAACTCAAGCGCTTGGCGAATTGCGCCTGTGCCACCGGGTGTTGCTACTGCAGCGACACGCGCGCGCGCAACGCTGTCGCCCAGCACCAGATCAATCATGACTTCGCTGAATGCCGGATCGCCAGCGATCCCTGTGTATGCTTTGGAGGTCTGATCGGCGACAAGCCGACGCTCGGCCTCTTTCACGGCGCGCATAACCGGCGTATTGCCAGTGGCATCCTTATACACACCGACCCCGAGGTCGATCTTGTCTGGACGTGTCTCCGCTTTGAATTCCGCGATGAGTGCCAGGATTTTATCGGCAGGTTGGGCGGATAGGTTTTCCAGCATATTTAAGCTCCGGTAGCGATTGGAAGATCGGCGTACATGCCCCATTCGGACCACGAGCCATCGTAAAGGGAATGATCGGTCTTGCCGATCCTTTCAAGCGCAAGCGCCAGCACGGCGGCGGTAACACCAGACCCGCAGGTCGTGATCGCAGGCTTTTGCAGGTCAACGCCTGCATCCTGAAACACAGTGCGCAACGCGGTTGCTGGCTTCATAGTGCCATTGGCATTCAAGAGGGTCTTGTAGAATACATTCTTCGCATTCGGGATATGACCAGAGCGCATCCCCGGGCGCGGCTCAGGTGCTTCGCCACGGAAACGGGCGGGCGCGCGGGCGTCGATGATGCTGTGATCGCCCAGCTTTGCGGCACGGGCCACATCAGTGACGTCACGGACACGGTGCCCTTCGAATTTCACGGTCATATGCCGGTCGCGGATCGTCGGCGCATCAGACGTGACGGGCCGCCCCTCAGCCAGCCATTTGGGCAAACCACCATCCAGCACGGCGATATTTTTCTGACCCATCAGGCGGAACAGCCACCAGACACGGGCCGCTGAAAACAGTCCCAGCCCGTCATAGACCACAACCTGATGGCCATCACCGACACCCATCGCACGCATCCGCGACATGAATTTTTCGACCGGCGGGGCCATATGTGGCAGCTCTGATCGGCCATCGCTGATATCGTCAATGTCAAAAAAGCGGGCGCCGGGAATGTGCTGGGCGGCATATTCGTTTTCTGCGTCACGGCCTGCATCCGGCAGATACCATGTGGCATCAAATATCCGCAGATCAGGATCCTTCAGGTGGGCTGCCAGCCAATCCGTGCTGACAAGCGTTTTGGGATCATCAGGTGTGGTTGCGGTCATGGCGCAGTCCCCTCAGAGCGTTCAGGGCAACGGGTAACGCGCAGACCCCCTAAAAACAAGAGGAATGGCGCCGGTTTAAAGGGAAACTCCTATTCACCGTGGCGCAGCAGACGCTGCTTTTGCCGACCCCAATCGCGCTTTGCCTCTGTCTGACGTTTGTCGTGGTTCTTTTTGCCTTTTGCGATGGCGATTTTCAGCTTCACCAGTCCGCGATCATTGAAGTACATCACCAATGGCACAAGGGTCATGCCCTCGCGCTTGGTTGCGTTCCACAGCCGCGCCAATTCGCGTTTGCCGACAAGCAGCTTGCGCTTGCGTCGTTCTTCATGGCTGAACATCGCGCGGTCGTAGGGGGCGATATAGGCGTTGGTTAACCAAAGCTCACCGTCGTCAACGCTGGCATAGCTGTCAGCGATATTTGATTGGCCTGTACGCAGGGACTTCACTTCAGAGCCGGTCAGGATGATGCCGACTTCCAAATCATCTTCGATTGCATAATCATACCGCGCACGGCGATTTTCAGAGACGACTTTGTAGTTTTTGTTTTCGGGTTTCTTGGCCATAGTGAGCAGCAGATAGGCGAAGGGACGCGCTGGCACAAGATGCGCCGGATCGTTGCCCCCTCAGGGAGAATGCGGATGTTGATACAAATTGCCCTCGGGAGTGTACTGTTGATCTTATCGGTGATGATCGCAGGGTCGAGCCTCTGGCTGTTGGAATGGCGCATGACGCTGATGCGCCCATGGCTGGCGCGCGCGCCGCATCGTCCAAAACTGATCCTGGTGCTTTGTATCGCGGCGCTTTGGGTGTTGCTGCAAATGACGCTCGCGGTGTGGATTTGGGCATTCACCTTGCTGGCGTTGGGTATTTTCGAGACATTGGAGCTTTCGGTCTACTTCGCTCTCGTTGCGTTCACGACTTTGGGCTTCGGTGACATCCTGTTGCCGGTGGAATGGCGGCTGCTTGGGGGAATGGCCGCGTTGAACGGCCTGTTGAACATCGGGTTGGTCACGGCTGCGATGGTTGAAATGCTGCGGCAATTGCGTATCCAACATATCGCGATTGAGAAAGCGGACACATGAATGTACCGGTCCTGCGCAATAGCGCAGCGCGGCGTCTGTTTCTCGCCAAGCATCGGCTCGCGACACGGCCTTCCGGTGCGGGCAAGGGTGCTGACCTGAAAGGGGTGATCGGCGATCTCGGCTTTGTGCAGCTTGACAGCGTGAACACCTTCGCCCGTGCGCATGATTTGACCCTCTGGTCGCGCAGGCAACAATACCGACCCAAGGCGCTTGGCGCCTTGTTGCATCGCGATCGTCAGCTTTTCGAACATTGGACGCATGACGCAGCCATCATCCCGATCGAAAGCTTTGCCCATTGGCGGTTGCGGTTTTCGCGTGATGAGGCCCGCCTTTCGTCCAGATGGAAGGAATGGCGGCGCGATGATTTCCACGGCAAAATTGATGAAGTGCTGCGCCGGATATCTGACGGCGGCGCATGTACCTCCGGTCAGGTAGGCAGTGGCGAAAGCCGTGGATCAGGTGGCTGGTGGGATTGGCATCCGTCCAAAACCGCCTTGGAGTATCTTTGGCGCTCTGGTCAGCTATCTGTCGTGAAACGCGAAGGGTTCACCAAGGTCTACGATTTGACAGAGCGGGTTATCCCGTCTGAACACCTCAATCGCCGCCCCCACCCGCAAGAGACAATTGACTGGTGCTGTGCCGGGGCGCTGGACCGATTGGGCTTTGCTACAAGCGGAGAGCTGGCAGCATTCTGGGATCATGTCACCCCGGCAGAGGCCAAGGCATGGTGCAGGGCTGCATTGGCAGACCGACAGATCATCGCAATTGACGTCGAAAGCTCTGATGGAAAGCTGCGGCGGTCCTTTGCCCGGCCCGATGTCATGGATGGCGCCGAGCAAGAACCGGTCCCGCGCGTCCGCGTGCTATCCCCATTTGACCCCGCATTGCGCGATCGAAAACGGGCAGAACGACTTTTCGGGTTTCACTACCGGATCGAGATTTTCGTCCCTGCGCCAAAACGGAAATATGGCTACTATGTTTTTCCCGTCATCGAAGGGGACAGGATCATCGGGCGTATCGATATGAAGCGCCATGGCGACCGACTTGTCGTGCGCGCGTTCTGGCCTGAGGGCGGGGTGAAGATGGGTGCGGGGCGCACAAAGGCACTGACAGCAGAACTGGAACGCGCCGCAGCCTTCGGGGGATGCGGCGCGTTGGAAATTGCCGATGACTGGATCAGGTAAGGCAGATCACGATCCACCTTGCGTCAGTTGAGCAATCCGGCGTGCACCATAGCAGCGCGTATCTTTTGCTTGGTCGGCTCTGTCAGCCCAACCAAGGGAGAGCGGACATCTTCGCGGCACATCCCCAGCAAGGACATTCCGTATTTCGCGCCAACCAAACCGGGTTCTGTAAAGACGGCCTCGTGCAAGGGCATCAGGCGATCCAATTGCGTCAGTGCGGCGGCATAGTCACCCGCCAATGTGCTTTCCTGAAATCTCGCGATCAGCTTGGGGGCGATGTTTGCCGTGACGGATATGCAGCCAACGCCGCCATGCGCATTGAACCCCAGCGCCGTTGCATCCTCACCAGAAAGTTGCACGAAATCGGGCCCGCAACGCATCCGTGTTGCAGGCACGCGCGACAGATCGGCGGTTGCGTCTTTCACGCCGATAATCATCGGGTGCTTGGCCAGTTGTGCCATTGTGTCTGGCGTCATATCGACGACTGAACGGGGAGGGATGTTGTAGATCACGATCGGCAAACCGCAGTCGGCCGCCGCTGTGAAATGCGCGATCAAACCTGCCTGCGTCGGTTTGTTGTAGTAGGGTGTGACCACCAGTGCCGCATCCGCACCGGCGGCTTTGGCCGCTTTGACCAGACGCACTGTTTCTGCGGTGTTGTTGGATCCTGCGCCTGCGATGACGGGAATACGGCCATCGGCCTCTGTCACGACAGTTTCGACCACCAGATCATGTTCCGCATGGCTCAACGTCGGGCTTTCGCCGGTTGTGCCCACCGGCACCAAACCACGGCTGCCCTGATCCACATGCCAATTCACAAGTTTTTTCAGCGCGTCCACGTCAACTTTGCCGTCCGCAAACGGCGTGACGAGGGCGGGGAGTGATCCCTTGAACATGGCACGCTTCCTTCTTGTTGGTGGCCGGGTATGGCCAATGGTAAAATCGCGCGGACACTAGGGCCTGCGCGCAAATCCTACAAGCCCCAGAGTACCACATTGCGTTGTCGGTTTCCCGCCGATTGTCAGTATTGTGAGTTGCCATGTCACGCGTGGCGACTAACTTGTGAAAAAAGCAAAAGAGCAGGATATGACGAATGCGGCTATTGGTCGGACTGGCGATATGGACGCTGGCGGCAGTGCCAGTCCACGCACAAAGCGTTGATCCTGAAGGGATTGCCGCCATCGAAGCCACGGGCGAGGATTGGGATATTGCTTATGCGCTTGCCGCAAATGCACAGCCACTGGCGGCAGATGCCGTCACCTGGCTGCGCTT
The DNA here is from genome assembly GCF_042093035.1 of Yoonia sp. Classification (GTDB taxonomy): domain Bacteria; phylum Pseudomonadota; class Alphaproteobacteria; order Rhodobacterales; family Rhodobacteraceae; genus Yoonia. The sequence goes on from NZ_JBELFI010000008.1 coordinate 30,497, forward strand.
GCGGGCGGGCGATGCCATCTTTGCCGAATACCGCGCATTTGCAGCAGCACATCCCGACTGGCCGGGTTTGCGCGAGCTGTGGCGCGCCTCTGAGGAGGTGATTGACGAAGGGGTTGAAGTGCCGGCAGACGTGATCTCCTGGTTCGCTCAAGTGGCCCCGCAAACGGGAATTGGTGCGGTGCGGTACGCGCAGGCGCTGATCCAAACAGGGGACACCGAAGGCGCACGCGCGGCTTTGCGCGATGCCTGGATTAATCTGCGCCTGACCGAAGAAGGCCACGATGCTATGGTTGCCGCCTTCGGGGACATGCTTTCCCCCTACCATATGGCGCGCAGTGAGCAGTTGTTATGGCGCTCTCGCAGGGCAGAGGCCGAATGGATGCTGGACCTTCTGGCGCCTGACGACCGCGCCCTGATCGCTGCAAGAATAGGGTATCTTCTGCGCGCCGGCGACCTGCCCCAGCGTGTTGCCGCGATCGCGACGGACCGCCGCGATGATGCGGGCCTCGCCTATGACCGCTTTTTGTGGCTCGCACGGCGTGGCGAGCGGTCGGAAGCCGTAGCGATGTTGCTTGCACGTTCGACCAGCGCTGCCGCCATGCAAGAGCCGTTTCGCTGGTCAGGCTGGCGCCGTGTCCTGGCGCGTTGGGAGATGCGCGAAGGACGTGCGGAACAGGCTTATGCCGTGGCGTCCCGGCACCAGCTAACCGATGGGGCGTCCTATGCGGATCTGGAGTGGTTGTCCGGCTATATTGCGCTGACGTATCTGGGCGATCCGGCACAGGCCTTGGTGCATTTTGACAACGCTCTGGCAGTCTCAGGCAGCCCGATTTCCTTGGGGCGGATGCAATATTGGCGCGGACGCACATTTGAGGTGAAGGGCGACATAGATCAGGCAACGCTTGCTTATGGTGCGGCCGCCGCGCATCAAACCAGCTTCTACGGCTTGCTGGCCTCTGAGAAGATCGGGCGCCCGCTGGAAGATAGCCTGGCCGGAACCAGGGTCGATATGTCCAACGCGCCGGTCTTTGAAAATGAAGTCGTACAGGCCGGTTTACTCCTGCTGGCTGGCGGGGAACGCGGCGCTGCGGTGACGTTCTTCGCGGCGCTGGGACGCAGTCTGGATGCGGATAGTCTTGCCGCGCTGGGCCAGCATCTGAACGATATCGATGAGGAATATTACGCGCTGTTGCTGGCGAAAAGAGCGGTGACGCGTGGTATCTTGATCCCCGAAATCTATTTTCCGATCCATGATCTGGCAGAGATGGATTTGCCCGTTGATGCATCAATCGCCCTGTCCATTGCGCGGCGTGAAAGCGAGTTTAACATCGGGATCGGTAGTCCTGTCGGTGCGCTGGGGCTGATGCAGGTCATGCCAGCAACCGCGCAAGAGGTCGCGGGCGGTCTGGGCTTGCCTTATTCCAAACCGCGTTTGACCAGCGATTGGGAGTATAATGCAACCCTTGGGGCAGCCTACCTCGCCTTTCTAACCGAGGAATTTGGACCGACGCCTGTCATGATCGCTGCGGGATACAATGCCGGTCCGGGCCGTCCGGCGCAGTGGATATCTGAACGCGGTGATCCACGTTTGCGCGAAATGGATATCGTTGATTGGATCGAACACATCCCGTTTCGCGAAACGCGGAACTATGTGATGCGTGTCACCGAAAGCATCCCGATATATCAAGCGCGTCTGACCGGCATCACGGGATCGGTGCGTTTTACCGATCTGTTGTTGGGGTCAAAGCCGTTGCTGCGTCCCGTTGCGCGCCCCTAGGCGGTCTTTTTGGCCCGCCAGAGCGTAAACAAACCCGCACCAACGACAATCGCGGCTCCCACAGCCACATTCGGACGCAATGTTTCGCCCAGCAGGAATATCCCGATTGCACTGGCGAAAACCAATTGCAGGTAGGCAAACGGTTGCACCGCGCTTGCCTCTGCGACCTCGTAGGTTTTGATAAGCAGCCAATGGCCGGCGGCTCCAGTAATACAAAGTGCTGCCATCCAACGCCAATCGGCGGCCGTCATCGGCTCCCAAAACCACACACCTGCAAGTGTCATCACCACAGCCCCAGAGGTGCCGGTCCAGAAAAACGAAGTGGCGGTGCTGTCTTTGCGCGCGGCATAGCGGGTGAGCAAGCCGTAAAGCGCAAACATGAACGCAGAGGCGAGCGGAACAGCGGCGGCGGGCGCAAACACAGTGTAGCCGGGCTGAAGAACAACCAGCACACCGATAAACCCGATGCCAATTGCCACCCACCTGCGCCAGCCGACGTTTTCGCCCAGCACGGGGCCGGATAGGGCGGCGATCAAGAGCGGGTAGCTGGCAAATATCGCGTGGCTTTCGACCAGACCAAGCAGGACAAAGGCGCTGACCATCACGCAAATCTCAACGGCGAGCAGCGTGCCGCGTGTGATCTGCAAGATCGGTTGCCTGGTTGCGGCAGCCGCGCGGATGGACCCTGATTGGCGCGTCGCTATGGTGATGACGAAGGCGGCAAAAAACCAATAGCGGATCATCACAATCATAATGACGTTGTAGGTTTCAGCCAGATGCCGGGAAATCCCGTCCTGCACCGCAAAGACGAAAGTTGTCGCGATCATCAACACAATGCCCAGGCGCTGATTATTCTGCATCTGCCATCCTTGCCGAGGTCATGTGGCGCTTTCGACCAAAGCCCGCCGATCTGGTGACGATAAAACCGGCATCCTGCAAGGCCCTGCGAATGTGCCCGGCGGCACTATAGGTCGCAGCAGTGCCCTTCGCTTTGGTATGCACCCCGACCGCCGACAGCAACGCGGGCTCCCATAATTGCGGGTTCTTTGCAGGTGAAAAACCATCGAGATACCACGCGTCCGCTTGGCCGTCCCACAGCGGGACAGTTTGTCGGGCATCACCTTTGATAACATGCAAGGTGACGCGCTCAGCAATTGAGACAGCGCTCCTTTGCGGGTCCCAAATGGCCAGCAGTCTGTCTGCGTAGAATTGTAACCGCGGGAACTGAGCGAGTGCCTCGCGCATGTCATCCACCGCCATCGGAAACGCCTCGAAAGAGGTGAAGTGCAAGGTGCCAGCTGCGCCCGCTGCTTCCCACACAGCCCAGGTCACCAAAAAATTCAGACCGGTCCCGAAGCCAAGCTCTGCCACTTGAAAGTCACCGCCAAAGCGCGCGGGAAGGTCGTTGCCACCCAAGAACACATGGGTCGTTTCGGCAACGCCATCATCGAGCGAATAATACGGATCATCAAAAGCCGCCGCGATGGGCACGCCATTGCGCCAGTCTAGTTTTGCTGTCTGGTCTGTCATGGCCCCGTGCCTTAAGTCTGGCCCATCATTGGGCAGAAGGGCGCGGAATGGCAACGATTGATGTGACTGTGATGGGGGCGGGTGTATTCGGGCTGTCGGTGGCCTATGCCTGCGCGTCGCGCGGTGCCGCGGTTCAAGTGATTGACCCTAATGGCGTGGCCGCTGGCGCAAGTGGCGGGCTGGTCGGCGCGTTGGCCCCGCATGTGCCTGAAAACTGGAATGACAAAAAGGCCTTTCAATTTGAAAGCCTGATGATGGCAGAAAGCTTCTGGTCGGAAGTAGCTGCGCTGGCGCAGGCTGAAGTTGGCTACGTGCGCTCAGGCCGCCTGCAGCCTTTGGCGGATGATCGCGCGGTTGCGCTTGCGCGGATGCGTGCGAAAACCGCACAGGGCCTTTGGCAAGGTAAGGCAGTTTGGCAGGTGCAGCCATCGGGTGACGCGACATGGATGCCGCCCTCTCCAACCGGCTATGTGGTTCACGACACGCTTTCTGCACTGATCCATCCCCGACGCGCGACGCGTGCGTTGGCCGATGCGGTTGTCGCGCAGGGTGGCCGGGTTGTGAAAGCGGGGGCACCCCAAGGACAAGTCGTCTGGGCCACTGGTTGGTCCGGAATGAAGGACATCGGCGGCAACGGTGTCAAAGGCCAGGCTGCATTGCTGCGCCACGATGCAGGCGGGCAACCGCAGCTATTTGCAGACGCGCTGCACATTATTCCGCATCTGGACGGCACGGTGGCGGTGGGGTCCACCTCTGAACGCGACTTCGACGCGCCTTTTGAGGTTGATGCGGCGTTGGATGATGTTTTGGCGCGCGCGTTTCGCGCGTTTCCCGTGCTGGCAGGGGCACAGGTCATCGCGCGCTGGGCTGGCGTGCGGCCACGCAGCAAGAGCCGCGCGCCAGTCTTGGGGGCGCATCCGACGAAGCCGGGCGCGTTTATTGCCAACGGCGGTTTCAAGATCGGCTTCGGGATGGCGCCAAAAGTGGGAGATGTCATGGCAGATCTGATCCTTGAGGGGCGCGATACTATTCCCGACGGTTTTCGCGCCTAGGTCGTTGGCGCTTTCGCAAAGAGCAAGTGACCCGTCTTGATCCAGATTTGCGCGCCCGTATCTCCGGCTTTGAGGACCAAAGGCGCACCTTCGGGCAGCCGCAACCAGTCATGGCGGCCCAGTGTGTCATCGCTTTCAGAAGCGGTGCCCGACATCATCAGAAGTTCGGTACCGCCGGTTGGGGTTTCGACAACCGATTGATGCGGGGCGAGTGACAGAAGGCGGACTGTTTCACGGGCATCGCTGTGTAGAAGTTGCGTCTGTACCCGGTTCTCATCCGTTGCCAGACCAATCGCCATTTCCCTGCGGAATTGAGTGCGGTCATCGGGATCAAATTGCCAGAGCTTCACGAAAATCGTGCATCCCTCTGCGGCACCCGGCGTATGTGTCGTTGTTGGCGGATTGCGCACATATGTGCCTGCCGGGTAGTCCCCATGTTCATCCTGAAACACACCTTCAAGCACGATGAATTCTTCGCCGCCCGAATGGGTATGCGCAGAAAACTGGCTGCCGGGGGCATAGCGCACAATAGAGGTCGCGCGCGCCACCTCATCCCCGATCCGGTCAAGCATGAGGCGGTCAACACCGGGCATGGGTGAGGCGACCCAGGGCATATTCGCTGTCTTGAGTAGGATCCGTTTCGTGAAGTCAGCGTTCAGTTCCATGTGGCCTCCGGCATCGTGTTTGCGTCAGGTCGCGGGCAGTTGCAGATCGTCGCATCGGGTGGCGCCGCTTTTCAATTGGTAGCGCGGCATATCAGCGATGTCATGCAGATCGCGAACAATCGGTTTGCACGCTTTAGTGAGTGAACACGGATGTCAGCGGAGTTTGGACGTTTGTGTCGGCTTTCTCAAGTGCGACGGTTCTGAGCGAGAGCGAAACGCCACAAGTCTTCTGCAATGTCAGCGCTGTCGGAGCCCTTTGCGCCCCCGGGGTCGGGGCTTTCGATGTCACTGCAACGTTTGGTCGGATCGAGACAGGCGCTAATCGTAGTCAACGTCGAACTGCTTCACGACTTGGGCAACTTGCGCATCGGTCATTCCAATTGCATCAAGGTTGCGGGTGAGAATGGCGAGCTTTGCGTTCTCTTCCAATTCTTCCATCGCAAAAACAGCGGCCTCCAAGGTTTTTCCGGCCACCACAGGCCCGTGATTTGCCAACAAAACAGCACTTCTGCGCCCGGCCAATCCGCGCACTGCTTCGCCCATGGCCGGATCTCCGGGCAGGAAAAACGGCAACAGCTTCACCTTGCCGAGGCGCATGATCGTATAAGGTGTCAGTGGCGGGAGCACGTTTTCAGGGTCAATATCAGCAAGCATGGAGAGGGCAACCGAATGCGTCGGATGCAAATGTACGACGGCCCCTGTCGTGGCGCGCGTGTCGTAGAATGCGGTGTGCAGGCTAACTTCCTTTGTGGGCGGATCACCTGAAATGAGCACGCCTGACGGGTCTAATCGGCTGATCTGTGCTGGATCAAGAAAGCCCAGTGCGCGCCCGGTTGGTGTGACCAAAATGCTGCCGTCTGGCAGGCGCAGCGAGATATTGCCCGACGCGCCGCAAGTTAACCCACGATCAAAGATTGACCTGGCGAATAGGGTAATGTCGTCGCGGGCTTTGGCTTCATCGCTCATGTTTCGTTTTCCATGTCCTGCAGGGCTGTCCTGAAGAAATCCGTGTCGCCGAAGTTACCGGATTTCAACGCGAGCGCCATATCGGCGTGTCGCAGGGCTGGAACGCCGTTTGCCAGTTTCGGGCCGATCAGCAAAACCTTGGCTTGCAAGCCCGTCACAACCGCGCCGGAGGTTTCACCCCCTGCCACTACCATCCGCTTGATCCCGCGATCTGCCAGGGCAGCAGCTAGATCAGAGAATAACCCTTCGATTTTATGTGCCACCGCGTCGCGTCCAAAGTCAGATTGTGCCCTGGCGACGACGTCGGGATCGGCGGATGAATAGACCATAGGCGTCTGCGATTGATCTATCACCCAATCGGCAAGGCTGCTTGCATCCAACGCGCCTGAAATGACGGCTTCGGCCGTGATTTCGCATGACGGGCCGGTCTGTTGGAAATCCGCGACCTGCGCGCGGGTTGCATAGCTGCAAGAGCCCGAGAGCACCACCGCTTTGCCGGCCACAGGGTCCCAGTCCGGTGTACGCGGTTTGGCACCAAAATTCGCAGGTAAACCCAGCGCGATACCGGAGCCACCCGTCAGCAGCATTTCGCCCTTTGCGGCGGCTCCGATGGCCAGTAAATCAGCATCCGTAATGGCATCTACGATCATCATGGCCGGGTCTTTTGGCAGCGCGGATCTGATCGCCCTTTTCCCTTTTGAAACAGTCGTATAGTCGATATGGCCGACAGGCCATGCTGTTTGCTGCCCCAGCACACGACGCAGATCAGAGTCTGTCATGGGTGTCAGCGGGTGATCCTTCATCGGGCTGTCACTCAGCAGTTTGTCGCCGACAAAAAGATGCCCCATGTAGACACTGCGCCCATTGGCCGGAAAGGCCGGACAGACCAACACATGCGGCGCGTGCATATGCGCGGCCAGAGCCTGCGTCACATGCCCGATATTGCCTTCATCAGTACTGTCGAAAGTCGAACAAATCTTATAGATGATCTGCTCGGCCCCTTGGGCGCGCAACCAGTCGCAGGCCGCAATGGCCTGTGCGATTGCTTCTACCGCCGGCACCGTGCGGATTTTGAGCGCGACGACGCCAGCCTCCACATCCGATGGTTGCTCCGGCACGCCGACGAACTGCGCAGTGCGCAAGCCCCCTTCGGCGAGTGTAAGCGCGATGTCGGATGCGCCGGTGAAATCGTCTGCAATAACACCAATTTTCATGGAGCGCGGCCTTTGTCCAAGCGGGTGATATGGGGGGCAATGTCCTGCGGGAAAAGGTGTGTGACCAGCGGGTCATGGCCGGGAATGATGAGTGACGCATCAGATGCCAAATGGTAAAGCGTGTCATAGCCATCCAGCATATTTTGGACGTCGACGACAATTGGAAAGGGTTTGCGCGCTTCAAAATTTTCATAATAATGCGCCGCATCAGATGCCAGTACCATCCAGCCTGCGCTTGTCCTGACACGTACGATTTGCAGTCCGCGGGAATGGCCGCCAACGCAATGCACTGTCACCCCTTCTGCCACTTCGCCGTCGCCATCATGGAACACAAGTTTCCCGCTGTAGAGCCGTTTGACCGCTTCACAGACGTGCCCGGCGGTAAATGGCATCCGCAATGTGTCGTGGCACATGCATGGACCGGTGGCGAATGCCATCTCTGCTGCTTGCAAATGGAGTATGGCGTTTGGGAATAGATGCAGCCCGCCTGCATGGTCGTAGTGCAGGTGGGTCACGATGAGGGTGGTTATATCCTCAGGTCGCAAACCCATCGGTGCGAGCGCGTCATGAGGGTTCATGCGGATCGGACGCTGGCGTGCTGCAGCTTCTTTGTCGTCATAGCCCGCATCAACCAAAATCACCTCAGCCCCTCGGCGCAAGACCCACATGAAGTAGTCCATTGGATGGGGCGCATCGTGGTTGTCGTCGAAAACAAAGCTGTCAGCACGGACGCGCGCATTGCGGTCTGCGTACTTGACGGCGTGGACTTCCCAAACGCTCATTGCGCGACCTCCGACCATGTCTGAACCTCTTTCGCGGCGATCATCGGTTTCACTGCCGCATCAAATGCTTTGAAATGGGCGCTTATCAAATGTTCATCAAATGCTGATCGGTCGGCATAAAGTTCATAGAGGAAAACTTCATCAGGCTTGGTTTCATCCGCCAGCACGTCGAACTGCAGACAATCCTGCTCTTGCTGCAAAGATCTTCGCGCATTGGCCTGCATCAAGGGTAGGAAGTCCGCCATCCGGCCGGGTTCGAGCCTGAAACTCACACACACTGCATACATCGCCTTCCCTTTCCCCAATCTCCAAACAAGGTGACCGATCACATGCATCCACGCAATCGTCTTTGGCAGCCCTGCATGACAACCAAGGTTCTGCCTTGGTATAGAGCTGATTTCATGTAGAGATTGCCAAGAAGATCGCACAGCTGGGGAACCTGATGACCAAGACACTCGATATTGCCGTATTCAATGGCGACGGCATCGGACCAGAGATCATGACCCCTACGCTTGCGATCCTCGAAAAACTGGCCGCGACCAGCGGTGCCTACCAACTTGCTTTCAACATCCTGCCTGCGGGTGCCACGCATTACGCCGAAACCGGTGAAAGCCTGCCCGCCGCCTCGCTCGAGGCCGCGCGCAACGCCGATGCCATTTTGCTCTCTGCGATGGGTCTGCCGAGCGTCCGCTACGCCGACGGGACAGAGATTTCACCGCAGATTGACTTGCGCAAGGCTTTCAACCTTTTTGCCGGCGTGCGCCCTGTCCGGGCTGTCGCAGGTCCGCTGACGCCACTGAAAATCCCGCAAGACAAGGTGATCGATTTTGTCTTGATTCGCGAAAGCACCGAAGGGCTGTTTCACACCCAGGGCACCGGCACCGTGACCGAGAACGCCGCCGAAGAAACCCTGCGGATCACCCGCGCTGTCAGTGAAGACCTGTTCCGCTTTGCGTTCTCTCTTGCCGGTGATCGCAAAGCGCAAGGACGCGGTCCGGGGCGCGTGACCTGTGTCGATAAAGCCAATGTTTTCCGCGCATTCGCCTTTTTCCGCGCGCTCTTTGATGCTGAGGCAAAGAACCATCCTGAGCTGCGCGCCGACCATGCCTATGTTGATGCAACAGCACTCTGGATGGTCCAGAAACCCTGGGATTTTGACGTAATGGTGACCGAAAATATGTTCGGCGATATCCTGTCAGACCTTGGCGCAGGATTGATGGGGGGCTTGGGCGTGGCACCCTCAGCCGATATCGGGTTGCATCAAGCGGTATTCCAACCCTGTCATGGATCGGCCCCTGATATTGCAGGGCAAGGCAAAGCCAATCCTTTCGCCATGATCCTGTCCGGCGCGATGATGTTGGAATGGTTGGGTCTCAAGCATGACATGCGAGAGCTTGTCACCGATGGCGCACGGTTGCGCGACGCCGTTGATGACGTGATTGCGCAAGGCGATGTGCTGACAGGTGACTTAGGTGGGACAGCCACGACCGCAGCGGCGGGCAACGCTGTTTTGGTGGCTCTATGATGAAGGTCGCCTGCCTGGGTGCTGGCTATTTCAGCCAGTTTCATATCGACAGCTGGAACCGCATTGCAGAGGTTGCTCTGGTCGGCGTTTGCGATCAGGATCTGGCAAAGGCGCGGGCGACCCGATTGCCCGCATTTGATGATCTTTCCACGATGCTTGTGACGACGTCGCCTGACGTTCTTGACATTATACTGCCGCCCACCGCACATGCGCAGGCCATCGAAATCGCGATCACGGCGGGAGTGCGCAAGATCATCTGCCAGAAGCCGTTCTGCGCATCTTTTGAAGAAGCGAAAGAGATCAATGAGCTGGCGAAGACGGCGGGCGCAACGCTGATTGTCCATGAAAATTTTCGTTTCCAGCCATGGTATCGGGCGATCAAGGCAGCTCTGGATCAGAACCTGATCGGAGACGTCCTTCAGGCGACATTTCGTCTGCGTCCCGGTGACGGGCAGGGGGCAGACGCCTATCTTGACCGGCAACCCTATTTTCGTGAAATGCCCCAGCTTCTGATCCACGAAACAGGCGTGCATTTCATCGATGTGTTTCGCTATCTCTTTGGTGACCCCAGCCATGTCTACGCAGACCTGCGCCGCGACAATCCCGTGATCGCGGGCGAAGACGCAGGCTATGTGGTGTTTGACTATGCCGGCGGTCAGCGGGCGGTGTTTGACGGGAACCGGTGCCTTGACCATGCCGCCGACAACACACGGCGCACAATGGGAGAGGGGTTGATTGAGGGGACCGAAGGCACGCTCACTTTGACAGGTGATGGCGCGGTGCGGCTGCGCAAATTTGGTGCCTATGATGCGGATGCCTTGCTGCCCCCAGACAATCACGACGGTTTTGGCGGTGATTGCACCCACGCTTTGCAGAAACATGTCGTGCGGGGTCTGATGTCTAAAGGGGCGTTTGAAAACGATGCGGAGACATATCTTGACGTCATTCGCATTGAGCGGGCGATCTATCAATCCGCGCGTGAGGCGCGCAAAATCGCACTTTAGGGATTGGTGGCTAAGATCTGCGCGGCGGCGCGCTCCGACGCCGCCAGTGCGCCCTCGATCAAACCACAATTATCAATACCGATCTCTGATGAGGTAATAATCAAATTACCATCCCAAAGCGGCCCAAGCTGCGGAAGAACTTCGTATGCAGGATGGCCCTGAGGCGCTGCCAAATCAGCTTGGGTTGTTGTGAAAGGCGCTTGCGACCAATCTTCCAGTTTTGTTGACAGCGGTGCGCCCGCTTGAGAGCCAAAAAGGTTCACCAGTTGATCCAAAGCGGCCTGCGCAACGGCATCCGCAGAATTGGCGCGCGCCGCTGCCGGAACACCGATAAATCCAAACATTGCGCCTAACGTACCATCTTCGGGGCTGGCATCGTGGATTTCAATCATCGGGCCGCGTCTGCTGCTGGCGTCACCGGATAAGCCATGGGCACGCCAGAACGGGGTGCGATAGACGGCCACAAATTTCGCGTGGGGGGCCATCCAAGTGGGGACGCTGCGCAGACTCGCGACGGCGTCCACTGATAATATCGGATCGAATGACAGCTCTGCGGCGATGCGCGGCGGAACGGCGAGGACAATCCGGGATGCTTCTACAAACTCCGCTGCCGTTTCCACTCCACGCGGTCTGTCGCTTATACGAAGCGCTGGAGTGTTGAGGTGCAAGCGGTCAGGATCCAAGCCGCCTGCGAGCGTGTTTGTGAGTGTCGTGGTGCCTCCCTCAATTCTGTACGATCCCGCCATCGACATGAAACCGCGGTTCTGGATCACTGCGCCACCTGGCTGTTCATAAAGCTGCACGCCGTCAGCCCATTGTGCGAATGTGCGCAAACCAAGTTCCTGGAGCAATCGCGCGACCCGGGTTTGCCCCGGCCAAATCCATGACGGACCAAGATCAAAGGCCGCGCCATCAACTTGCAATGACTTGATGCGCCCGCCAAGTCGCGCGCGACCCTCAAGCAATTGGAAATCATGTCCCGCGCGCTGCAGGCGCCCCGCGAGCGAAAGGCCGGTCAGGCCTCCGCCAACAATCAATGTGTTCGTTTTCATGGGATTTTGACCTGTTGCCAACTTGGGTTGGCGTAGGGAAGGTCTTGGGCGCAACCTTTAACGGCTGCGCCCGAGGTATCCTATTTCACGTCGAAGCGGTCGAGGTCCATCACCTTGGACCAAGCTGCAACGAAGTCATTGGCGAATTTCGACGCTGAATCATCCTGTGCGTAGACCTCGGCCAAGGCGCGCAATTGGGAATTTGACCCGAAGACCAGATCGACGCGCGTGCCGGTCCATTTTACGTCACCGGTCGCACGATCACGGCCTTCGTAAGTGCCGTCATCGCCGGCTTTCGTCCAAGCAATCCCCATATCAACAAGGTTGCGGAAGAAGTCATTGCTAAGGGTATCTGCTTTGTCGGTGAAGACGCCATGCGACGACCCGTCAGCGTTTGTGCCCAGCATCCGCAGGCCGCCGACAAGCACCGTCATTTCCGGTGCGGATAGCGTCAGCAATTGCGCGCGATCCACCAACATCTTCTCCGATGGCACAGCGTAATCGGCCTTCGAGAAGTTGCGGAAACCGTCGGCTTCTGGCTCAAGCGGCGCGAAGCTTTCGGCGTCGGTTCGCTCTGCGCTGGCGTCCATCCGGCCCGGCGTGAATGGCACGGTGATGTCAAAACCGGCGTTCTTTGCCGCCTGTTCGACCGCAGCCGCGCCACCCAAGACAATAACATCCGCAAGCGAGACCTTCTTGCTGTCAGATTGCGCATCATTGAACGATGCCTGCACACCTTCAAGCGTTGTCAGCACATTTGCCAACTGCGCGGGCTTGTTGACCGGCCAGTCCTTCTGCGGTGCCAGACGGATACGCGCGCCATTTGCGCCACCACGCTTGTCGGAATCGCGGAACGTGGAAGCAGAGGCCCATGCCGTTGACACCAATTCAGATACGGACAAGCCGGATGCCAAAATCTTCGCTTTCAGACTTGCAACATCTGCGTCACTCACCAGCGGATGATCGACCGCAGGGATCGGATCTTGCCAGATCAGGTCTTCTGCCGGGACTTCATTGCCCAAATACCGGGCTTTCGGGCCCATATCGCGGTGGGTCAGTTTGAACCATGCGCGGGCGTAGGTATCGGCGAAGACATCTGGGTTTTCCAGATAATGCTGTGAAATGCGCGCATAGTCAGGATCGAGTTTCAGTGCCATATCAGCTGTTGTCATCATCGGCGCGTGGCTGCGGGACGGATCATGGGCGTCAGGCACGGCGTCGCTCATTGCGCCAGCAGCAGGATGCCATTGGTGTGCACCGGCAGGGCTTTTGCCCAATTCCCATTCATTTCCGAGCAGCGTTTCAAGATAGCTCATGTCCCAAGTAATCGGGGTTGGTGTCCAAGCGCCTTCGATGCCGCTTGTTGTCGCGTGAAGGCCAACACCGCTTTCAAAGCCGTTCTTCCAGCCAAGGCCCATCTGCTCCATCGGTGCGCCTTCAGGCTCTGGGCCCATGAGTGCCGCGTCGCCAGCGCCGTGGGCCTTACCGAAGGTGTGACCGCCCGCAACCAATGCAACGGTTTCTTCGTCGTTCATCGCCATGCGCGCAAAAGTGTCACGGATATCGCGGGCAGAGGCGAGCGGATCGGGATTGCCGTTCGGGCCTTCGGGGTTCACGTAGATCAGGCCCATCTGCACAGCGGCGAGCGGGTTTTCCAACTCGCGGTCGCCGGAATAACGAACGTCGCCCAGCCAGGTGTCCTCTTCGCCCCAATAGACGTCCTCTTCCGGTTCCCAAGTATCGGCACGACCCCCGGCAAAGCCAAACATCTCAAGCCCCATGGATTCCATCGCGCAATTCCCGCACAGAACGAAAAGGTCGGCCCAGGAAATCTTGTTGCCGTATTTCTGCTTGATTGGCCAAAGCAACCGACGACCCTTGTCGAGGTTGCCATTGTCCGGCCAGCTATTAAGAGGCGCAAAGCGTTGCTGACCACCACCGGCACCACCGCGGCCATCGGCCGTCCGGTAGGTGCCTGCCGCGTGCCATGCCAGACGGATAAAGAACGGCCCATAGTGTCCGTAATCCGCGGGCCACCAGTCTTGGCTGTCCGTCATCAGCGCGTGAAGGTCTTTCTTCAACGCTTGCAGGTCGAGCTTTTTGAATTCTTCCGCATAGTTGAAATCCTGACCCATCGGGTCGGACGCGGGTGCGTGCTGGTGCAGGATTTTCAGGTTCAACTGATTGGGCCACCAGTCTTTATTGCCGCGCACGCTGTGCGTGGTGTTTACCGCGCCGCCATGCATCACTGGGCACTTACCGCCATCTGTTCCGTCCATGATCTTCTCCTTCATTCATTCTTGCGTGCCGCATGCCACCAAAAGCAGGTATGGCTGCGATTCCCGAATGCAATACCACGTCGCATTGATTGATTTAAGTTGTGTTTTTGAATTATTTCCATAATTTCAAGTTATGAATAATCTGACACTCAGACAGCTTCGCTATTTCGAGGCGCTTGTGAAACATGGTCATTTTGGCCGTGCGGCCGAAGCCTGCGCGATCTCTCAGCCTGCATTATCCGTTCAAATCAAGGAGCTTGAGCAGAACCTGGGCAACCCTTTGTTTGATCGCGGCCCGCGGCAAGTCCGGCTGACGGCCTTTGGGCAAGACTGGGCGTTGCGGGTGCGCGATATTCTGCGCGCTGTCGATGAACTGGGCGAAATGGCGCGTGCGGCTCAGTCCGGCATGTTGGGCCGGTTGCGGATCGGGGTAATTCCCACGATTGCGCCCTATCTGTTGCCGCCGTTAATCGGTCAGTTGGCGCAGCGCTATCCCGCGCTCTCGCTTGATGTGCGTGAAACCGTCACCCCGAAATTGTTGGAGGAATTGGGTGACGGGCAAATTGATACCGCGATCGTCGCGCTGCCGGTCAATGAGCCAGCCTTCCAAGAGGTCGCGCTCTTTGACGAAACGCTGATGTTGGTGCGGCCAAGAGCGCAAGCCGGGCAGCCGGTGCCCAGCGCGGACGAATTGCGTGAACTGCGTCTGCTAATGCTCGAAGAGGGGCATTGTTTTCGCGATCAGGCACTTTCATTTTGCAATCTGCGAGGGGCCAGGCCGCGCGGCGGGCTGGAGGGCAGCTCACTCTCTACCTTGGTGCAGATGGTCGGGGCAGGGATTGGTGTGACGCTGATCCCTGACATGGCGGTGCCGGTTGAAATCCGCTCCGCCCCGGTATGCGTTGACCGCTTTGCAGCACCGGAGCCGATGCGCACGGTCGGGATGATTTGGCGCAAGACCAGCCCGCTTTCCCGGCAGCTCGACGAAATCGCGCAGATCGTCGGCGATGTTGGACGCGATTTGCCGGCGCGCGGCTAGATGTGACTTTCCAGCAGTGGTGCAAGCAAGGGGTTCGGAAATTTCCGGTCAATTGTCACGGCATGGAAGCTTTCTGACAGACCCATATCGTGTCGTGATTCAACCAAGAGACCGCTTGCCAGCTCATTCTTGACGACAATCGGTGTCAGCACCGCAAGCCCAACGTCCTCACGCGCCAAAAGACGCATCAGCGCCATATCATCGACCTCTGCGGCGATTGTGGGGGCCACGTCAAGGCGTGCGCAGAGCCTGTCAAAGCCTGCGCGCACAGGATTGTCTTCGGTCGGCAAAATGACAGGGTTGTCGCGTAGCAGGTTTCTTAGTCCGATTTCGCCGCGCAACCGTTCTGGCTTTCCGACAAGGCTCACCGGGGCATCCGTGATCGGCTGGGTGGTGAATGACGACATCGCGTCATGTGGCGGCACCAGATTGGTCAACACCACATCAAGCCCAAGCGTTTCGAGACCTTGTAATAGCTCGACTAGCGTACCTGACCGCAAGACAAGCTCCACATCAGGCTGATGCAGCAGGGGGCGCAGGAATTCTACCTGAAAGTTGCGCGACAGGGTCGCCAATGCCCCAACCCGAAGCACTTTGCGCGGGCGCCCTTCCTGGCTGAGCGTGCCAATCAAATCCTTGCCCGCCGCAAAGATTGTATCGGCGTAGTCCAACGTGATCCTGCCGGCCTCCGTCAAGTGCAGTTGACGGCCGCGACGTTCAAAAAGCGCATGGCCCAAACGGTCTTCGAGTTTGCGGATCTGAACGGACAGCGCAGATTGCGACAGGTTCAGTTTTTCCGCTGTTCGCGTCAGGTTTCCTTCATGGGCGACCGCCCAGAAGTAGCGCAGGTGGTTGTAATTCATTTCAGCCATATCGTTTCATTTAATCGAACGATTTATAGCAAACAATGAATTTTTTATGTGCGTCATCCTGACCTATCTCCTCCTGAAACACGAAACAGCCGGAGATCCGTCATGTTACTGAACGCTCTGCCCCTACTCGCACCGCTTATCTTGTTGGCTGCGGCCTTCGTGCCACGCTACCTGAGCGATGTTGATGCACGCAAAGGCGCGTGGATTGCGGAAATGGCGAGCCTTGGCACAATCGCGGTCGCGCTGCTTTCCGCGATTGTGCTGGCGTCGTCAGGCAGTGGTGACAGCTTCCTGATTGGCGTCTTCGGGATTGGCATTTCGACACGGCTGGACATTGTCAGCCTGGTGATGCTGTTGCTGGTGTCTTTCATCGGCTGGGTCGTTGTGCGCTACGCCAGAACATACTTGGATGGTGAAGCGCGCCACGACAGCTTCACCTTCTGGCTTCTTTCCACGCTTTCGGTTGTGCTTTTGCTGGTTCAGTCCGGCAACGTGGCGCAATTCGTCTTTGCCTGGGTCGCGACAAGCATGTGCCTGCATCAATTGTTGGTTTTTTACCCGGAGCGTGACGCGGCCCAACGCGCAGCGCGCAAGAAATTCGTTTTGGCGCGGATCGGAGATTTCGCGCTTTTTGGGGCGGCGGTCCTGCTGGCTTTCGCCTATGGCACTACGCAGATATCGGCAATACTGGCGGCTGCCGAAAGCGGGCAAGGTGGCGGCATGGCAGCGAGTGCCGCGGCCCTTGTCGCCCTTGCAGCAATCCTGAAATCGGCGCAATTCCCGCTGCATGGCTGGCTGACCGAAGTGATGGAGGCCCCGACCCCTGTGTCTGCCTTGCTTCACGCCGGTGTCGTAAACGCTGGCGGCTTTGCGCTGATCCGCTTTGCTGACGTCATGATCTTGTCGCCATTGGTGCTCGCATTCCTTGTTATGATCGGCGGCTTCACTGCGCTCTTCGCAGGGCTTGTCATGTTAACTCAACCCACGGTAAAAGCTTCGCTTGCATGGTCCACCATTGCGCAGATGGGCTTTATGATCCTGCAATGCGGTCTGGCACTTTTCCCGCTGGCGCTGCTGCACATCGTGGCACATTCGGCCTATAAAGCTCATGCGTTCCTGTCGGCAGGCGGCGCAGTTGATGGCGTCACGGCTATCCGCAAACCCGGACCTGTCGCTGTGCCAGATCTTGACGCGGTTACACGGGCGTTTGCTGCGGCATTGGTCATCTACGGTGTGGTCTATGCGCTGCTTGGCTTCGCCTTCGGCTTCGGCGGCAAGTCACCGCAGGCGGTCGCGCTTGGTGCAATCTTGATCTTTGGTGTGGCGTATCTATTGGCACAAGGCTTTGCGGATGAAGCACCCAAAGCGCTGACACAGCGCACCGCAGCTTATGCGCTGATCTCAACCCTGAGCTATCTGATCCTGCAACGCACCTCAGAGTGGCTGACATCGGGCACTTTGCCCGCAACACCAGCCGCCGGCGCATTGGAGTGGGCGTTGATCTTGCTGGCCTTGCTCAGCTTTGCGCTCGTGGCGCTGGCGCAGGCCACTTTGCCGCTCTGGTCCTATCACCCAGCCGCACAGGGGTTGCGGGTGCATCTGTCAAACGGGCTTTATATCAATGCGATTTCTGACCGCCTGCTGGGTGGCTGGATCAAGACATCAACTTCGAAGGGAGCGGTACAATGAAGGTGGACGTATTTGCCGGCTACGCAGGCCGACAGCTTGAAATAATCGCCAAGGCAGAGCACGCGGGGCGCGCCATCCCACCGCTTTGGCCGCTGGCGTCCTCTGTTGCGGTGAACCCGTTTCTGGGTCAAACAGACAAAGCCTTGACGGATGTTGCAGCACTGCTGGGGCGTGTGGCCGGGACGTCGGTGATGATGCCGCGGAGCTGGTATTATGACAAAATCACCAATGGCACGATCAGTAAGCAGGATTTGGACGCCGCACTTGCGCAGTTTCCGCAAGCGGCTGACAGCACCGGCGCACTGAAAGCCGCTGCGAGAGGCGATACATCGCCAATCACTGCTCTGCCAACTGTTGCGGATCTGGCCGCCGAAGCCTCTGGCATCGATTGGCCGGGGATTATCACAGAACGCTTTGGCGCGTGGGCGGCAGGCTATTTTGATGCAGGGCAGGCGCTTTGGCAGCACAAGCCTGGTCGCGATGCATTTGGTGCGTGGCGGGACTTTGCGAGCCGTGATTTGACGGCAGAAATCGCTGGCCTCCGAGGCTTCGGCGCATTGGTCGCGCAGACGCCGTCGCAATCGCGCAGCGCATTGGTAACAGCATCTGAGATGCTGGATTTGGCGCCAGAGGCCGCTGAAACGTACTTCCACCAACTCCTTTTGGGATTGGGTGGGTGGTCTCAGGTGGGCCGCTATCGGCTTTGGCAGGCAGAGCTTGCTGGCGACAAAGACGGCACAACAACGGATCTGTTGGCGATCCGCTTGATCTGGGAACAGGCGCTTTACGCCCAATATGAGACAGAGATCGCGGCGAAATGGGCAGAGGTCGCCAGCCAGCATGCAACACCTGTTGCACCAAGCATTGACCAGCTCGTCGACGCGGCCTTGCAGGCGGCTGCTGAATTTGCAGATCAGCGCGCGCTTGCGCAGACATTGAGCGTGCCCTCTGCGATATCGCTTGAAGGGCGCATGGCGTTGCAGGCCGCTTTCTGTATCGATGTCCGTTCTGAAGTGTTCCGCCGCGCGTTGGAAAGCGTTGATCCGTCAATTCAGACGCTCGGTTTTGCGGGGTTCTTCGGTTTGACGGCCGCACACAAGAGCTTTGCCTCCGATGTCGAAGAAAAGCGTCTGCCGGTTCTTTTGAACCACGGCGTGACCAGTCAATCGGGTGGGGCCAGCGACGCTGCCGATCAAACGGCGCGCTTTGCTGCACGGGCACAGCGCGCATGGGGCCGGTTTAAGCTGGCAGCCGTGTCGTCCTTCGCGTTCGTCGAAGCGACAGGCCCGATTTACGTCGGCAAGTTGTTGCGCGATGCGCTGGGTTTGGCAGAGGCAAAAGCACCTGACGCCCATAAACCGATCCTGGATGAGAGCTTTGGACTGGCTGACCGGATCGGTGCTGCGACGTCTATTCTGACGGCCATGTCGATGACGGATGACTTTGCGCCATTGGTGGTTCTCTTCGGTCATGGTGCGAATGTTGTGAACAACCCGCACAAGAGCGCGCTGCATTGTGGCGCCTGTGGCGGCTATTCCGGCGAAGTTAACGCGCGGCTTCTAGCCGATATGCTCAATGACAAAGCTGTGCGTGCGGGGCTTGCCGAAAACGGGATAACTATTGCGCAAGACACGCTCTTCTTGGGGGGCTTGCATGATACGACCACTGACGATGTGACGATCTATGCGGATGATTTCGCAGGCCACAAGCATGGCATACATTTGAAAACCGCGAAGGCGTGGCTGGCCTCTGCTGGTAAGATCGCGCGAACAGAACGCGCCTTGCGCCTGCCGCGTGCCGTAGATGGTGATGCGGTCAAGAAGCGGAGCAACGATTGGTCAGAAACACGGCCTGAGTGGGCACTTGCCGGATGTAAGGCATTCATCGCAGCACCGCGTGACCGGACCAAGGGGAAGGGTCTTGCGGGGCGTGCTTTCTTGCATGACTACAACTGGCAGAAGGATCCTGACTTCGGCGTATTGGAACTGATCCTGACCGCGCCTGTGGTGGTCGCAAGCTGGATTAGCTTGCAGTACTACGGATCAGTTGTTGCGCCGGATGTGTTTGGTGCGGGCAATAAGCTGCTGCACAATGTGACTGGCGGCATCGGTGTTGTTGAAGGTAACGGTGGTGCATTGCGCGGCGGTCTGCCTTGGCAGTCCGTGCATGATGGCCAAGGCTACGCGCACGACCCTTTGCGTCTCTCGGTTTGTGTTGAGGCACCGGTTGAAGCGATCACCGCGATCTTGGCAAAGCACACCGATGTACGGGATCTCTTTGATAATCAATGGTTGCATCTGTTCAAGCTTGACGCGAATGGGCAGATTGAACAACGCTATACCGGAGATCTGGAGTGGGCCAGGTTTGACGGTGTCCAGCCGGAACCCGCGCCAAAGGCTGCGTGATGTGTCTGAGGCACCGTGGGGGTTTTCCACATGCGCGGCGGAATCCAATGTCGCGGCCTTAAACCCGTTTGGCGGCCGCAACGTCTGGAATGCGGATCGCCCGGAATACTCTGAAGCGCTATTGGCGCTTGCTCTTGAACGGGCAAATCTGCACCCAATTGACGCTGTCCCAGTCGATCGACTCTGAGGGCAACGCCTTGATGATTTCAAGGCGGCACTTCTGGCGCGCCGCCTCATTGTCGACGGTGTGCGTCGAAATCATGAGGTAAACCGCCTTTTCAACATCGAGGCTTACCGGCTTTTTGAAGGTGGTACGGGCTTGGTTGATGTCACGAGGGGGTGTTTCGTCCTCGGCAATCCGCTTTGCGCGCCATGCATTTTCACTAACATGGAAAAATGGGACGAATGAATGTGGGAACATTTGCATTGGGTATCACCGTTACTAACAACATTTACGCGTCAACAGGTGCATTCAACTGATAGTCACCCTGAC
>NZ_JBELFI010000009.1:0-45451 GCF_042093035.1 Yoonia sp.
GCAAATGCCACGCACCCCGGTGCCTTCATTCATGACAACCTGATGATCGCGGCCAATCTTATCAACGCGGCCCATCAAGCTGACGTGCCCCAGCTTTTGCAACTCGGTTCCTCATGTATCTACCCACGCGACAGCGCCCAACCAATCCCCGAGAGCGCTTTGTTGACCGGCGCGCTGGAACCGACGAACGCACCATATGCGATTGCCAAAATCGCCGCGATCAAGCTGTGCGAAAGCTACAATCAGCAATATGGGCGCGACTACCGCTCTGTGATGCCGACAAACCTTTATGGCCCGCATGACAATTTCCACCCCCAAAATGCGCATGTTCTTCCGGCCTTGATGCAACGCTTTCATGCGGCACGCGTCACGGGACAACCGGTTGTGACCCTTTGGGGCAGCGGCAGCCCACGACGGGAGTTTCTGCACGTGGACGATCTGGCCGAAGCGGCACTGCATGTCATGCGCCTGCCTGCGCATCTCTATCAATCCGCCACATCGCCATTTCAAAGCCACATCAACGTAGGCAGCGGCCAAGACATCGCAATCGCAGACCTCGCAGGGATGATCGCAGAAGTCACAGACTACCAAGGAAGGATCGAAACCGACCCAAGCAAACCCGACGGCACGCCGCGCAAGCTGTTGGATGTTGCGCTCCTCAGCTCTCTGGGCTGGCGGTCACAGATTTCACTGCGCGACGGTCTTTCTGATACCTATGACTGGTTCTGCGCCCAGCTAGAGGCTGGCCGCGAATTGCGTGCGTCATGACACAGTCACGCATTACACCTGTCATCCTATGTGGTGGCTCCGGCACGCGACTTTGGCCAGTGTCGCGCAAAAGTTTTCCAAAGCAGTTTTCCAGACTACTGGGTGACAGCACACTGTTTCAGCACAGCGTCACGCGGCTAACAGGCGATCTCTACGCGCCACCCGTCATCATGACAGGAGAGGACTTCCGCTTTGTCGCCCTCCAGCAACTGCAAGAGATAGAGGTCACGGCCGACAGCGTTCTGATTGAACCAACGCCCCGTGACACAGCCCCCGCCATTTTGGCCGGTGCACTACATGCGTCCCGTGACGATCCCGACCAACTTGTTCTGGTTGCACCGTCGGATCACCTGATCCCTGACGCGGCATCATTTGACGCCACAGTGCGAGCCGCCGTACCTGCCGCGCGCAATGGTCAGATCGTCACCTTCGGGATCGCCCCGGACCGCCCGGAAGCAGGTTACGGCTATCTGGAGGTTGGCGAAGCAACCGGTGATCGGCTGCACAAGCTGCAAGGTTTCGTTGAAAAGCCTGATCTATCCACCGCTGCCGCGATGCTGCACAGCGGGCGATATCTTTGGAACGCCGGTCTTTATCTGTTCACAGCGCGCACGCTTCTGGCTGCATTTGACACCTACGCGCCTCAGATACGCGCCGATGTCGAAAAAGCGCTCGCAAATGGGCAGAAGGACCTTGGCTTCACGCGGTTGGCAGCCGATGCGTGGGCACTGCTCGCGGCCAAATCCATCGACTATGCGATCATGGAAAAAGCGCCCAACCTCTCAGTGGCCCCATTTCATGGCGCCTGGTCCGACATGGGCGACTGGAACGCGGTTTGGCGCGAAACAGAAAACAACGGCGTCGCCTTGTCCGGCGATGCCACCGCAATTGATTGCGACAATGTGCTGCTGCGCTCCGAAGTCGATGGCCAAAGCGTCGTTGGGATCGGGTTGCAGGACATCGTCGCCGTTGCAATGCCTGATGCGGTACTCATCAGCCACAAGGACCGCACGCAAGACGTCAAAGTCGCCGTCCAGCAGCTAAAATCAGCGGGCTCCGCACAGGCGGAGGTCTTCCCGATAGACCACCGGCCATGGGGCTGGTTTGAGAGCCTCGCCACGGGCGCACGCTTTCAAGTCAAACGGATCGTTGTCAAGCCGGACTGCGCGCTGTCTTTGCAGTCACACCACCATCGCTCAGAGCATTGGATCGTTGTGGCCGGTACGGCAAAGGTGACCGTCGGCAACACGCAGGAACTCGTCACCGAAAACCAGTCGATCTATATCCCGTTGGGCACCCGTCACCGGCTCGAAAATCCGGGTAAAGTGCCGATGATCCTGATTGAGGTTCAAACCGGCGCCTATCTGGGCGAAGACGACATTGTGCGCCATCAGGATGCCTATGCCCGTTGTTAAGCGCCGTCAGACTGCATAAAGGTGTTTGCAGGGCGAAAAAGGGATCACAATGCGCGTCTTGGTCACGGGTGGAGCAGGCTATATCGGCAGTCACACATTGCTGGAGCTGATGGCGCAGGGTCATGAGGTTTGTGTTCTTGATAACTACAGCAATGCGACGCCCCAAGTGCTCACACGGGTCCGCGCCCTGTCCAATGGTGAGCTTGGCGATGTAACCGGCGATGTGCGCGATGCCAGCACCCTCGACAATCTCATGCAGGATTTCCGGCCCGATGCCGTCATCCATTTCGCAGGTCTGAAAGCTGTTGGCGAAAGCGCCCGGAAGCCTTTGGCCTATTATGATGTGAATATCAGCGGGACGTTGGCCTTGCTGAACGCCATGTCGCGCGCGGGCTGCAACAAGATCGTCTTTTCGTCCTCGGCCACCGTCTACGGCGAACCGCGATACCTGCCCTACGATGAGACCCACCCAACAAACCCAATGTCGGTCTATGGCCGCACGAAGCTGATGGCAGAGCAAATTCTGACGGATTGGGCCGCGGCAGACGCGCCGCGCGGCGCCGTCTTGCTCCGCTACTTCAACCCGGTCGGAGCCCACGCCTCGGGCGATTTGGGCGAAGACCCGCGTGATATTCCCAACAACCTGATGCCCTTCATTGCCCAAGTCGCGGTTGGCAAACGGGACGCGCTTGCCGTTTTCGGGGATGACTACGACACGCCCGACGGAACTGGTCTGCGCGATTATATCCATGTGGTCGATCTGGCGCGCGCGCATGTGGCCGCTCTGGACTATGCGCAGAGGCACACAGGCGCGCGTCCGTTCAATATCGGAACCGGCCAGAACTACAGCGTGTTCGACATGGTCAAAGCCTTTGAACGCGCGTCCGGCCGAAAAATCCCAACGCAAGTCACCTCCCGCCGTCCCGGTGATGTAGCCGCGATGCTTGCCGATGCCAGCCGCGCCAACGCGGAAATGGGCTGGCAGGCAACCCACGATCTCAATGACATGGCGGCGAGCACTTGGGCGTGGCAATCCAAGAACCCAGATGGATATGGCGCTGACAGCTAGGCCCTAGTCCAAGGCGCGACGCATCGCCTGCCTTGCAGCTATCAGCAGCGCGTCCACCTTGGTCTTGTCGTCCGCTTCGGTGTAGATACGCAGCTCAGGCGCGTTTCCCGATTGGCGCAAATGCAAAAACACATCATCCGCAAGCGACATGCGCACGCCATCCGTTTCATCGACTGCGCAGGCGTCAGCATCAATTCCGCGCAAGAAATCGGCGCGCCCGCTCGGGTCACTGGCCAACATACCGAGGACAGCGGCCGCGCGCTCTGGCGCAATCTCCTGCAATCGGTCACTTGCGGTCACCCGTTTGGGTTCATCCGCCACGAGAGCCGCAACCCCATTCGCGCCGGCAAGCGACAGCACCGCGAAAAGCGGTAACAAAGCATCCCGCGTCATCAAAGGTGCCAACGATCCGGCCTGAAATCCGAGGATGAATCCGCCATTTGCCTCATATCCAACGGCCCGTCCAATATGTTGGGACATCGCCTCAAGCACATAAGGGGATCCGATCTTCGTGCGCACGACCGTATCGAAATGGCCCGAAAGCTCGACACCGGAATTCGATGAGACCGGCGTGACGACATGCGTCGCCCCAAGCCAGCGGGCGGTGATTTGCCCCAGAATATCCCCCGCAACAAGTGCGCCCGTCTCATCTGTCAACAAAGGGCGGTCACCATCCGCATCGGTTGAGACAATCGCATCAAGCCGATGCACGCTCGCCCAGTCCCGGAATTGGTCACGCATCTGCGGTGATACCGCTTCGGTGTCCAGCGGAACGAAATCGTCGCTGCGACCCAAGGCAAATGTGGTCGCACCAAGATCCTGACAAAGCGCAAACAAATGTTCGCGCCCAACCGCACTATGGGCAAAAATACCGATACGCTGCCCCTGCAACGCATCAGGGAAGGCCTGCATGTAGCGCGCACCGTAGAGCGCCATGATATCGTCCCTTTGGCATAAGGGGTGCTTTGGCATGGCGGGACGGTCGCGGTTCAGCGCCGCGACGATCGCCGCTTCGTGTGATTTGCTGATCTCGCCGGTGGGCGTGTAAAACTTCAACCCATTGCGATCAGCCGGGATGTGACTGCCCGTTACCATCACCGCACTTGCCCCGGCCTTGCCAGCCGCCAACGCCAGCGCGGGTGTCGAAACGGGCCCGCAAACAAAGACGTTATGCCCGCAGTTTTGCAAAGCCAGCGCCACCGTTTCGGCAAGCTGCGGCGAAGAGCTGCGCAGATCGTGACCCACAAAGACAGCCTCGCCCAAATCACAGGCAATCGAAAACGCAGCGATATATCGGCGCACGACAGGCTCTGTCAGATCGATGACGCGGCCGCGCAATCCGCTGGTACCAAAACTTGGCGGCATATTAGGCCCCTTAAAACCCCTTAAAGTTGTATATCGCAAAACCTTACACGCCACAAAACCAAATACACCAGTTCTTCAGAAATATGCGCGATCTGATGCGGGTTCCTGCGATTCCCCGACACGTTCAAGGACAAGGAGATGGCATGTTGGAATTGACCTTTAAGGGATTCGCTGTTGATGAGGCGAGCATCGATCATTCGCGCATCACACAACTGGTGCTGCATGAGCTGCCGTTGGGACCGCAGCTTTTTAGTGTCACCCGCTATGACGGGGTTTTACAGCAATGGGATTTGGGCTCAGGCACGATAGAAGTCGGGCAAAACATCGCATTCTCGGGCGCTTTGCAGCTTGGCGGGGCGGGTGCGCTTGGCTTTGTTGAAACGGAAACCGGATTGGCGCTTTTGACCGGCGGCATGGATCAGGACAGATTGCAGCTTGTCACATTGGACGGTGATGGCGCGATGATCGGACAAACTGCGCTGACGTCATTGCCGGCAAGCTTTGCCGGTTTGCAGTACACCACGACCGTGGCCCTGCAAGACGGCACACAGGTCATCTACGGGGCTTTCGCCAACAGCACTGGTATTGCACAGCTTCAATTCAGCCAGGCAGGTGTGTTGCAGGATCAAGCGATCCTGCAAGATCCGACCGCACTCACGGCAGCACAGATCACCGGTACTGCGCAGGTGATGTCTGGCGGTCAGTTTTACCTTTTGACAATCAGCACGGCGCAAAATGGTGTCTCCAGTCGGCTGATTGGTGAAGATGGCACGCTGTCCGAATTCAAATCCATCGGCGTTGATGACGGGCTCTGGATCAACGCGCCAACTGACATGGCGACGGTCACGCTTGGCGGCGTTGGGTACGCGGTGGTGGCGGCGGCGGGCACTGACAGCCTCAGCGTTGTTGAAGTCGGCCAGGACGGCGGAATGATCGTGCGCGATCATATTCTGGACACCCTCATCACCCGTTTCGGCGGTGTCGTGGCGGTTGAGATCATCAAACAGAATGACAAAGCCTATGTTGTGGCAGGCGGCGCGGACGACGGGATTTCCGTCTTTGTTTTGCTGGAAGGCGGCCTGCTGGTACATCGCGCACAGATCGCAGACACGGTCGATTATGCGCTGGATAACGTGAGCGCAATTGCAGGTTTCGCAGGCCAGGACGGATTGGAGATTTTCGTCGCAAGCAGCAGCGAGGCGGGCGTGACCCAGCTTAACTACGACACTGGTGCCGCAGGGATCACCGCGACCGCAGGTCTGGGTGGTGGTTTGCTGCTGGGCACAGGTGGTTTTGACATCCTGCAAGGCCATGATGGTGATGACATCATTAGGGCAGATGCCGGCAACGACATCCTGCGCGACGGCGGCGGCAGCGACCGGCTTACTGGCGGCGCCGGGCGTGACCTGTTTGTGATGACAGCGGATGGCCAGCCGGACACCATCACGGATTTCACATTGGGCGAAGACCAGATTGACCTATCGCTCTGGCCGATGCTGCGCGACAGCAGCCAGCTTAGCATGACCATGCGCAGTGACGGGATGCAGATCATCTATGGCGATGAGACACTGATTGTACAAACTGCAGATGGTGGCCCGATTGACTACCGCGATGTGGCGTCAACCGATTTGATCGGCGGATCACGCGTGCCCGTCAATCTCACGCCCGGATATCCCGGTCCGGCCACACCGGTTGACCTCTTTGGCGGGGCCGAACCCGCAGCCAATCAAGGCGGGCCTTATGACCCGATGACGCCGGTTCGGGAACTCGAAGAAAGCAACCAAAGTATCCTGCGCGATGCGTTAGACCTGCCCACCAGCCCGGCAGACGGATCAGTGGTCAACGGTCAAGGCAACGCCGAAGTCATTTTTGGCACTGAAAACTTTGATCTTCTCTTCGCGGGGGCCGGGCATGATGTCGTGCAAGCAGGCGATGGCAATGACACCCTCTTTGGGCGCGCCGGTGATGATATGCTTTTCGGTGAAGACGGTTCGGACACGCTTTATGGCGGCGCAGGTGACGACTGGCTTGAAGGGGGGTTCGGTGACGATCTCTTGCGCGGGGGCAGCGGTGCCGACACCTTTGTTTTCAACGGTGGTCAGGACGTCATCACCGATTATCAATCCGGTGAGGATACGATCCGGCTTGATCCGAGTCTCTGGACCGGATTGACATCTGCTGCTGATCTCTTGTTTGTTTATGGGGAAACCACTCAAACAGGGATCGCGATCACCTTCGACACGGGAGACAGGCTCCTGATTGAAGATATCTATGACACGGCTGCCCTCGCCGACGATCTTATGCTGTTCTAAGACCTATTGCCCCAAAGTTGATGAAATAGTGCTGCGCAAACCCACCAGAGTAAGCGCAGGACCAAGCGCGCTTTCGGTGCCGTAAATCAGATCGCCATCTTCAAGCATGAAACCGCCCGCGGAAAACACGCCATCGGCGGATGTCAGGTCAATAGTGAAAACAACCCGGTCATTTGGCGGCCCGACAACGCCATCGCGCACATCAGCCGGATCATAGGCGCGCATCACGAGGACTTTCTCGGGATTGCCGCTGCCACCATTCACGCCTCCGATCAGCGACATTGCTTCCAATGCGGAAAAATCATCCTCCGGGAATGCGAATATGGACTGGGAGCCCGTGGAGCCGAGCGTGATAAATTCCCGTTCGTCGTCAATTACAAATATCCGGTCACCGCCTTTCACCGTCGCGTTCAACTGCGGTTCTTCCAACAAGCGCGCGAAAGGGATGCCGTATGTCCGGCCGTCCCTGATAAGACGCACCTGCGGGGACACAAAGGCGGTGTTTGGCCCGCCAGACATGGAAAAGAGCTCAAGAATGGTGAAGTTGCGGGCAGGCAGCGGGTAAAGCCCGGGCGCACTAACGCCAGCGGCAAGATTGACGGTATTTTCGCGCCCGGCTTCAACGGCAAGCTGAACCTGCGCCGATGGTACGGTGCGCACCAGTTCTTCCTCGATCCGTTGACGGGCCGTGGTTGATGACATGCCGCTCACGCGTAACTCACCTATGAACGGGACAAATATCCGACCAGCGGCATCAACTTCGGTGGGGGGCAACGCGGTAAAACCGCCGCCGCCAAAAATCGAATCGTCTTCCGCGTCCCAGATTGAAAGCTGCAGCATATCGCCTTCGGCAATCATCAGACTTGCGGGCTGCTTGCGGGCGTGGATCCAAGGCAGCGGTTCAGCCGTGCGCGCAGGCCAAGCGGCCAAGACCGGCAAGGTGGCGCGGTTCACCTCATAGACCGCAAAATCATAGGCGGGATCCTCGCCGGCATCGGCTGTATTCACGTTGGACGCTGATAAGACCTCAGATGCGAAACCGGCTCCACGCGGCAAGCCGCAGCTAGCGAGCGCCAGAAAGGCGCAAGTGACGAACAGAGGTTTGGCGAACACGGCAGCATCCTTTTCAGCAGTGCACACAATCTACACGTCGCCCAACCAGAGGCAAGCGTTCGCACGCCCTTGTCAGAAATCGATAGCGATGCCTTTTTTCTCCCAATCGCCAAAGCGCACGGGTTCGGGCCCGTCACGTCCACCAAGCTCTGTCGGCAAGGCTTCCGCCTCAGCGGTCTTGCGGCGGGCATCAGCTTCGGCCAGGGCACGTTTCGCAGCGGGGGGGAGGTCTTTTTTCACTTCGTCGGTCATGGGGGCCGTCTCCTTGTCGCGGGCACAGCTTTGATATACCCCGCGCGCAGCCAGCTTCAAGTGAGACACCCATGACACAAACCGGCCTGCCTGCCCGACGCACAGCCCATCATCTACTGATGGAAATCACCCAAGACGGGCGGCTGATGGCCGAATTGATCGCAGGCGGCGCATTGGCACGACTGGAAAACGACGACCGCGCCCGCGCCCAGCGCCTTGCCACAGATACATTGCGTGGCTTGGACCGCGCCGACCGGATGTTGAAGCCCTATCTGAAGAAAGCACCGCCGCCGCATGTAATGAACGCCCTGCGTTTGGGTGTGATTGAGCTTTGCGCAGGCGAAGCGGCACATGGTGTCGTCAACGCCTATGTCGAAATCGTTGCACGCAACAAACGCACGCAAGCGATGAAAGGGCTGACCAACGCGGTCTTGCGCAAAATTGCAGCCGAGGGGCCCGCCGGTTGGACCAAGCGCGCGATCCCTCTGACACCGGGCTGGTTGCGCCAGCCATTGGTGGCGGCTTGGGGGCGCGACGCGGTCACTGGCATCGAGGCGGCGCATTTTTTGGGCGCACCTTTGGACCTGACACCCAAAGCGGATGCCAATGACGTTGCCAAAGCCGTTGGAGGCGTCGTTCTGCCAACGGGGTCGGTGCGTGTTGTCAACGCCGGTCAGGTTTCGGCCCTGCCCGGCTTTGAAACGGGCGACTGGTGGGTGCAGGATGCAGCAGCAGCCCTGCCTGTAAAATTGCTCGGCAATGCAAGTGGTCTCAAGGTGCTTGATCTTTGCGCGGCCCCGGGCGGAAAGGCAATGCAACTGGCAGCTTTGGGCGCCAAGGTCACCGCCGTGGATCTGTCGGAACGACGCATGGCGCGGGTGACAGAAAACTTGACGCGGGTCGGGCTTCAGGTGCGCACGATTGTCAGCGATGCTTTCGAATTTGATGAAACTGGCTTTGATGCGATTGTCCTTGATGCCCCCTGCTCTGCGACAGGTACAATCCGGCGGCATCCTGACCTGCCCTATGCCAAGGACGGGTCAGAGTTTGGCGCATTGATGGACCAGCAAGGAGCGATGATCGACCACGCGCTCGGCTTGTTGAAGCCGGGTGGGCGGCTTGTGTTCTGTACCTGCTCGCTTTTGCCAGACGAAGGCGAAGTACAAGTTGAAGCGGCATTGTCCCGCCATCCCGGCGTGACAGCTGAAACGCCGCAACCTGCCGGGACTGATTCGGCCTGGGCGACACCTGAAGGTGGCCTGCGTCTGCGTCCTGACTATTGGGCGGATCAAGGTGGGATGGACGGCTTCTACATGGCGGTCTTGCGAAAGCCCGCGTGACTTGAAACCAATCTTGTTGCAAGGTCTGGGAAAACACTTCTGACGCATTTCAAGCAGGGCAGCGGGACTTGGCACAATCCACCACATGGCGACAGCGCCGCATCCAGTCCATGCACCGCTATCATGCGCGGCGCGCAGCGCGCAGCAAAATCGCCACACGGTTTGTCTCCCCGCCTGAACCCAACAGCATTGGCGTTGTTGAAAAGGGGCAGCAACTGGTCGCCGGTAAGTTTCTGTTTTCTGGCCTCTATCTTGAAGACCCCAGCATCTCCATTTGGGACATCGCACCAGACAATCACAACGTGAGAGATGAGTTGCAAGGCTGCACATGGCTCGATGATCTGGCCGCATTCGGCGATGAAACCGCAAGATTGCGCGCGCAGGATTGGGTCTTTGATTGGATCGCGCGTTTCGGCAACGGACGGGGCGAAGGATGGACGCCCGGTATCACGGGCCGCCGCGTCATGCGCTGGATCAACCACGGGCACTTGTTACTGCGCGGCCAAGACAAAGACGCAAGCGCGCAGTTTTTCCAAAGCCTCGCACGGCAAACGCTTTTTCTGGGACGTCGTTGGCAGGCCTCCGCGCCCGGATTGCGCAGATTTGAGGCGCTGGCAGGCACGATTTATGCAGGTCTGTCGCTGGAAGGTCTGGCAGACCAAACAGGCCCCGCGCTGACGGCCCTGAGCGATGACTGCGAAACTCACGTTGATGAAGGTGGCGCAATCACGACACGCAACCCCGAAGAACTGCTTGAGATCCTGAGCCTGTTGAATTGGACCGTGCAGGCGCTGGCGGCGGCCGGACAGGATGTGCCTGCGCCAATCACACACGCAATCGAACGAATTGCACCCGTCCTGCGGGCCTTGCGACACGCGGATGCCAATCTGGCGCGTTTTCATGGTGGCGGGGCTGGCATTGACGGGCGGCTCGATCACGCGCTGGCCGCGTCCGGTGTGCGGGATGCCCCCGACAATGGGCTGCATATGGGCTTCGCGCGGTTGACTGGCGGACGAACAACGCTGATCGCGGACGCAGCAGCACCTCCCGGCGGTGCCGCATCGGCAGATGGCCACGCAAGTACGTTGGCTTTCGAACTCACGTCTGGGCGGCGTCCTCTGATCGTCAACTGTGGGTCCGGAGCGCGTTTCGGTGCCAAATGGCGGCGGGCCAGCCGCGCGACACCCAGCCATTCCACGACGATGATCGAGGGGGTCTCATCTTCGCATCTGGCCCATATGCGCTTTGGCAAGGAATTACTGACTGCTCGGCCAGATGTCGTCCGCGGCAATGTCATTGCCAACGCTGAGGGTCGCCGGCTGGAGATGTCGCACAATGGCTATCAGGCAAGTCACGGGCTGACACATGGGCGGATACTGCAAATGTCAGTAGACGGGCGCAGTCTGGATGGCGACGATATTTTGGCCACGCTCGACGATAGGGACAAGGCAGTCTTTGATCGCGCGAAGGCGCAAACCGGTCTACGCGGCATTCCGTTTGCTTTGCGGTTTCATTTGCACGCTGATGTTGAAACCTCTCAAGACAAGAACGGGCAGACCATCGCGATGCGCCTGAAATCCGGTGAGGTTTGGGTCCTGCGCCACGATGGGCAGGCAGAATTGCGCCTTTTGCCATCAGTTTATCTGCAAAATGGACGATTAGTGCCACGTCCGGCGCAACAGGTGGTTTTATCCGGCAGCGCAATGGCCTATGCGACACGCGTCCGTTGGTCTTTGGCCAAGGCACGTGACACGCCTGACGTCGTGCGTGATTTCGTGCAAGCCGATCCGATGGAATTTGATACCTAAGCCTCATCGGGGACCCATATGACCGACCTTGCACCACTGCGCCGCGCGCTGCTTTCCGTTTCCGACAAAACCGGGCTGATTGAGCTTGGACAAGCGCTCGCTGCACGCGGGGTTGAATTGCTGTCGACGGGTGGGTCGGCAAAGGCGTTGCGCGATGCGGGCCTTGAAGCGCGCGATGTCGCCGATGTGACAGGCTTTCCTGAGATGATGGACGGGCGCGTGAAAACGCTTCATCCGGTCGTGCATGGTGGCCTGCTTGCGCGGCGCGATCTGCAAGGTCATCGTGATGCGATGGTCGAACATAACATCGGGCCTATCGACCTGCTTGTGGTCAATCTTTATCCGTTTGAGGAAACAGTCGCCAAAGGCGCAGATTTCGATACCTGCATCGAAAATATTGATATCGGTGGTCCGGCGATGATCCGATCCGCAGCCAAGAACCATGCTTTCGTGAACGTCGTCACAGATGTCGAAGACTACGCTGCTTTGCTGGCCGAACTCGACGCGAATGACGGGCAGACGACGCTGGCGCTACGCCAAAGCCTTGCACAAACGGCTTATGCGCGCACTGCCGCCTACGATACCGCCGTCAGCAGTTGGATGGCGGGCGCCATCAACGCCGAAAGCCCGCGCCGACGGTCATTCAGCGGCACCTTCAAGCAAGTGATGCGCTACGGCGAAAACAGCCACCAAAAGGCGGCTTTCTACACCGACGGAACCAACCGTCCCGGTGTCGCAACCGCTGTGCAACATCAAGGCAAGGAACTGTCTTACAACAACATCAACGACACCGATGCCGCGTTTGAACTTGTGGCTGAATTTGATCCGGCAGACAGCCCGGCGGTCGCCATCATCAAACATGCAAACCCATGCGGCGTGGCCCGTGGCGCAACGCTGCTTGAAGCCTATCAGAACGCTTTCGACTGCGACCGCACCAGCGCCTTTGGCGGCATTGTCGCGCTGAACCAGCCTTTGGATGAGGCCACCGCGAAAGCCATCGTCGAAATCTTCACCGAGGTCGTGATTGCACCCGGCGCATCCGATGCTGCCAAAGCCGTCTTTGCGACGAAAAAGAACCTGCGTTTGCTGACAACGGAAGGCCTACCGGACGTCAAAACGCCGATCACGACCTATCGTCAGGTCGCTGGTGGCATGTTGGTGCAGGACAAGGACACCGGATTTGTGGGGATGGATGACCTCAGGGTTGTGACCAAACTGGCCCCGACAGAAGCACAGATGGCCGATCTTTTGTTTGCTTGGAAAGTGGCCAAACACGTCAAGTCAAATGCGATCGTCTACGTCAAGGACATGGCCACCGTTGGCGTTGGCGCAGGACAAATGTCGCGTCTTGATAGCGCGCTGATTGCGGCCAAAAAGGCGGAACGCATGGCCAAGGCAATGGGCCTTCCCGCGCCTTTGACAAAAGGGGCCGCCGTTGCGTCCGACGCGTTCTTTCCCTTTGCGGACGGCCTGATGGAAGCGGCGGGGGCGGGGGCAACCTGCGTGATCCAGCCGGGCG
Source organism: Yoonia sp. (assembly GCF_042093035.1). Classification (GTDB taxonomy): domain Bacteria; phylum Pseudomonadota; class Alphaproteobacteria; order Rhodobacterales; family Rhodobacteraceae; genus Yoonia. Next base: position 12,962 of record NZ_JBELFI010000009.1, read on the forward strand.
GCTCGATGCGCGACGATGAGGTAATCGCGGCGGCCGATGAAGCCGGCATCGCAATGGTCTTTACCGGAATGCGACACTTCCGGCACTAAATCTTGATCGTGTCTATGGCACGGACGGCCCCCGATCTTCCTCATCTGAGGGGGCTATCCTCTGTTGCTCTGCAAAGGAAACGACGATGAAACTGATGTTCTGGACGGGCTTTGGGATTTTCCTGTTGGATCAGGCTCTAAAGTTTTTTGTCCTGTTCGGGGTCTTCAATTTGTCTTGGGCGCAGGTGACAACCTCCTCTGACCGATTACCCTATCCGCCCTCGGTTGAGGTATTCCCACCGTTCCTCGTGTTGCGCATGGCATGGAACCGTGGCGTCAATTTTGGACTTTTCGCGGAATTCGACATGCGCTGGGTGTTGATCGGGGTCGCATTTGCGATCACCGCGGTCGTGATCTGGTGGTTGAACCGGGTGGATGGCAGCAAATGGGTGCATATCTCAGGCGGGTTCCTGATCGGGGGGGCAATGGGCAACGTGATTGACCGTTTCTTCTACGGCGCGGTCGCGGATTTCCTGAACATGTCCTGCTGTGGTTTCAGCAACCCTTACGCCTTCAATGTCGCCGATATTGCGATTTTCATCGGCGCAATCGGATTGGCTTTTCTTGCGGACGACAAAAAGAAAGCCGCATAGACGCTGGCCCGCGATTGCGCTAAAAAAGTCCAAAGTGTCAAAGGATGCAAAAAATGCGCGCACTCACTCTCTCTGGATTGGCCCTGACATTGCTTGCAGCCTGCGGCGGTAATGTGGATGGAAAGGAATTCCGCGATGTCGGACAAGAGCAAAGCAACTTCCGCGTGACACCCGCTGCCCCGCTTGAAACACCCGCGACGCTGGCTCTGCCGCAACCGACACCGGGCGGTGAAAACCGCGCTGAACAGTAAACCGACCTCACAAGCGCGTATGACGTCTTGAACCCTGCGGTGGCAGGCGTATCTCCCTATACAAGATTTGCAAAAAGGGTACCCATGAAACGATTGTACGCCGGACTGGCTTTGCTTTTGTCCTCAGTGGCCGCACAGGCCGAAGAGGTGACGACGTATACGCTCGACAACGGAATGGAAGTTGTTGTGATCGAAGACAATCGCGCGCCAGTGGTTGTGCAAATGCTGTGGTATAAGGTTGGCTCCGCCGATGAGCCGGTTGGCGCATCCGGTGTGGCGCATTTGCTTGAACATCTTTTGTTCAAAGGCACTGACGTGCTTGCACCCGGCGAATTCTCGGCCACGGTAGCGGCCAACGGGGGCCGCGACAATGCGTTTACCAGCTATGATTATACGGCTTATTTCCAGCGCATCGCGTCAGACCGGCTTGAGTTGATGATGCAGATGGAAAGCAACCGGATGAACAATCTGCGCATCACAGCCGAGGACGTCGAAACAGAACGGCAGGTGGTGCTGGAAGAACGCAATCAACGCACTGAAAACAGCCCCGGCGCTTTGGCCCGTGAGCAATTCCGTGCCGCCTTGTTCCAAAACCACCGCTACGGCGTGCCGATTATCGGCTGGAAACACGAGATGGAGCAGCTGGATCTCCAGGATGCTCTCGATTTCTACGACTTGTACTACGCCCCCAACAACACCGTTTTAGTCGTCGCCGGTGATGTCGATCCGGATGAGGTTCTGGCATTGGCAGAGCGGTATTATGGCGTGATCCCCGCCGAAGAAAACCTGCCGGTGCGCGAGCGTCCGCAAGAACCGCCCCAAAGGGCCGAACGGCGTATTACATATGTCGATGAACGTGTCAGCCAGCCCTATCTGGCGCGCAGCTACCTCGCCCCCGAACGCGATCCCGGCGCACAGGAAGATGCCGCAGCGCTCGTTTATTTGGCTGAACTTCTTGGCGGGTCGTCCTTCACTTCGGCACTTGGTCAGGCGCTGCAATTCGATACCCAAACGGCCATCTTCGCAAGCGCGTCATACAATGGCTCCAGCCTTGATACAGGGACTTTCGGGCTTGTTGTCGCACCGGCAGATGGTGTCAGCCTATCCCAGGCAGAAGCGGCGATGGATGCTGAAGTCGCAGCGTTTATGGCGCGTGACATTGACCTTGAGCGGATGGAAAGCATCCGCGCCCAACTGCGCGCCTCTGAAATCTACGCCATGGACGACACCCAAGCCCTTGCCCAGCGCTATGGCGCGGCCCTGACGCAAAGCCTGACCGTTGCCGATGTGCAAGCTTGGCCCGATATCCTGCAAGCGGTCACGCCAGAAGACGTCAAAGCCGTGGCCGAAAAGGTGCTGAACCGGGATCAAGCTGTCACCGGCTGGGTCGTCGCAACCCAAGAGGAGGCACGCTGATGCTCCGTTTTATCACTGTCATCTGGCTGGCAATCAGCGCAACAGCTGCGCAGGCTGAGATTGACATCAAACAAGTGACTTCGCCGGGTGGGATTAATGCCTGGGTTGTTGAAGAACCTTCTATTCCCTTTATCGCCCTTGAAATCCGTTTTCGCGGTGGCGCGGCGCTGGACGCGCCGGGTAAACGGGGCGCGATCAACTTGATGACCGGTCTGTTGGAAGAGGGCGCGGGTGACATGTCCGCGCAAGAATTCCAGTCCGCGCGCGAAGCGCTGGCCGCCAGCTACAGTTTCCGGTCCTTCGATGATACAATATCAATCTCGGCCCGGTTTCTGACGGAAAACAAGGGTGAAGCGCTGGACTTGTTACGACAGGCGCTGGTGGACCCCCGCTTCGATCAAGAAGCTTTGGACCGTGTGCGTGCGCAGGTTTTGTCGGGGATTGCAGGGGATGAAAAAGACCCCAACGCCATCGCCAGCGCCACCTTTAACGCCTTGGCATTCGGCGATCACCCCTATGCATCCTCACGCCAGGGCACCGCTGAAAGCGTGACGGCCCTGACCCAAGACGACATGTTTGTTGCCCATCGCAATGCGCTGACCCGTGACAGGCTCTATGTGGCGGTCGTGGGCGACACAACCGCAGAAGCCGTTGGTGAGATGCTCGATGAATTGCTCGGCGGCTTGCCCGCCACTGGCGTCCCCGCGCCGGATGATGCGGAATTTGCGCTCGAAGGCGGGGTCACGGTGGTGGATTTTGACACGCCGCAGTCCGTGGCCTTCTTCGGGCAAAAGGGTCTCAAACGGGATGATGAGGATTTCTTTGCAGCATTCATCCTCAACCACATCCTAGGAGGTGGCGGGTTTGAATCGCGACTGATGCAAGAGGTCCGTGAAGAGCGCGGCCTGACTTACGGGATCAGCACATCGCTGGTCCCGATGTTCCATGCAGAGTTGATGCTGGGACAAGTCGCATCAGCCAACGAAACAATCGCAGAGGCGATTGACGTTACGCGCAGCGAATGGGCGCGGATGGCAAATGAAGGTGTCAGTGCGCGGGAACTTGCCAGCGCCAAGACCTACCTCACCGGAGAATACCCGCTACGCTTCGACGGCAATGCCGAAATCGCCAAAATCATGGTCGGGATGCAAATGGTCGGACTTTCGCCGGACTACGTCATCAATCGCAATGATTTTGTCGAAGCTGTCACATTGGAAGAGATCAACCGCGTCGCATCGGAACTGATGCAACCGGATGATTTGCACTTTGTTGTTGTGGGGAAACCGGTTGGTCTGACCAGCACCAATTAGCACTTTTCACCCTCGTAGAATCGCGGATGGCCATGCTATAACTTGTGGCATGGCCATCGCAGACCCCCAAATAAAGCAAAAGCCCGTGATACGGCAACTTGACGACGCCGCAATCAACCGAATTGCAGCGGGTGAAGTCTTGGAACGCCCTGCGTCGGCCGTCAAAGAGCTGGTTGAAAACAGCATCGATGCGGGGGCCAGCCGGATCGAGATTATCATCGCGGATGGTGGCAAAACCCTGATCCAAGTAACCGATGATGGCTGCGGGATGTCACCGGACGATCTACCCTTGGCCTTGTCGCGCCATGCGACCTCAAAAATCGACGGCACCGACCTGTTGAAAATCACATCCTTCGGGTTCCGCGGCGAAGCTTTGCCCTCTCTCGGCGCAACGGGCCGCCTGTCCGTCACATCGCGCGCAACAGGTGAAGAGGCCGCACAGATCACTGTCGCAGGTGGCAAGGCAGAAGGCGTGCGCCCTGCTGCACTTTCGGCAGGCACCGTCATTACGCTGCGCGACATGTTCTACGCGACCCCTGCCCGCCTGAAATTCCTGCGCACCGACCGCGCAGAGGCGCAAGCCGTCACGGATGTGGTCAAGCGGCTGGCAATGGCAGAACCTTTCGTGACCTTCATCCTGCGCGATGCCTCCAAAGGCGACCAGCGCACGGTGTTCCGGGCGGATGCGGAAAGCGGCGACCTGTTCGATGCGCTGCATGGACGCTTGCGGACGGTTTTGGGCAAGGACTTCGCCGAAAACGCGCTGGCAATTGATGCGGAACGTGACGGTTTCCACCTGACGGGCTACGCAGCACTCCCGACTTATTCACGCGGCGCGGCTGTAGCCCAATATCTGTTCGTGAACGGACGCCCTGTGCGGGACAAGATGTTGCTGGGCGCACTGCGCGCCGCCTATATGGATGTCCTGTCGCGGGACAGGCATCCGGTGGCGGCGCTTTTTATCGACTGTGATCCAACGCTTGTTGATGTGAACGTTCATCCCGCGAAATCCGAGGTCCGCTTCCGCGACCCCGGCACCGTGCGCGGCCTGATCGTATCTGGGTTGCGGCACGCTTTGGCGGATGCGGGGCATCGTGCCTCCACAACTGTGGCCAATGCGACGCTTGGCGCTTTGACGCCTGAGCCAACGACCGCACGCGTGTATCAAATGGACCGACCCAGCTTCAGCGCGCGGTCTTTGACGTTTCAGGCGCAAGCACCGGGGTTTCAAGAAGCACCTTCCGCCCGGATTGAGCCCGAAACGGCGGATGAACCGCATGATCTGCCATTGGGGGCCGCCCGCGCACAGGTGCATGAGAACTACATCATTGCGCAGACCGAAAAAGGCATTGTGATCGTTGACCAACATGCAGCGCATGAACGGCTGGTCTATGAAAAGCTGAAAGCGCAAATGGCTGAAAACGGTGTCGCGGCGCAGGCGCTTCTGATCCCCGAAATCGTGGAACTCTCCGAAAACGAAGCGGCGCAATTGCTGGAGATTGCAAACGATCTATCGCGTCTGGGCCTTGGGATCGAACCCTTCGGCGGTGGTGCCGTCGCGGTTCGCGAAACGCCTGCAATTTTGGGCGAGGTCAACGCCGCCGCGATGATCCGCGATATCGTCGATGAACTGAGCGATCAGGGCGATAGCGCCTCCGTGCAAGCCAAAATCGAGGCGATCCTTAGCCGTGTTGCGTGCCATGGGTCAATCCGGTCAGGGCGCCGGATGCAAGCCGCTGAGATGAACGCGCTGCTGCGCGAAATGGAAGCCACGCCGCGGTCCGGCCAGTGCAACCACGGGCGGCCGACGTATGTCGAACTCAAACTCAGCGATATTGAACGGCTGTTCGGGCGCACATGATACAAATTGGTGAAACCACGATTGATTTAGGCGATCCGCTGACACTTGCGGCGCTGATTGCGGGTGCTGTCGCGCTTTTGATCGTTGTCATTTTGCTCGTCACCTTGCAGCGCGCAGGACGGGCCAGCGACGCGGTTGAGATGGTTGCAACGCAGCTTGGACGCATGTCGCAGGACGTCCAATCGCTTGGGCACGGCCAACAGCAGCTTGCCGGAAACATCCAGATGGTGAGCGACGCGCAGGCCAATGCGCAAGTGCAGACCGTGCAAACGATGGAGGCGCGTCTGGCAGAGGTGCAGGCACATATGGCCGAAAGGCTCGCTGACAATGCCCTGAAATCTGCGCGCTCTTTGTCCGACATGCAGGAACGGATGAAGGACACGCTCACCGGATCATCCGAGAAAACCACCAAGAGCCTGACGGAATTGCAGGAACGGCTTGCGACAATCGACAAAGCGCAAACGAACATCGAAAAATTGTCGGGCGATGTGTTGTCGTTGCAGGATATTCTGTCGAACAAGCAGCGGCGCGGGATGTTCGGGGAAATCCAACTGACCGATATTGTCTCCAAGGCGCTGCCTGCTGATAGCTATGCATTGCAAGCAACGCTCTCCAACGGCAAGCGGGCCGACTGTTTGGTGCACTTGCCCAACCCGCCGGGGCCAATTGTCATCGACGCGAAATTCCCGTTTGAGGCCTATGAAGCCTATGCCGCCGCCGACACCCAACAGATGCAGCAAGTGGCCTTGCGCGATTTGGGCCAAGCCGTCCGCAAACACATCAAGGACATCAGCGACCGCTACATCATTGAGGGCGAAACAGCCGATGGCGCGATCATGTTCCTGCCATCGGAGGCGGTTTACGCGGAACTGCACGCACGCCTGCCAGAGGTCGTGCGTCTGGGATTTGATGCGCGGGTTTGGATCGTTTCGCCCACCACCTGCATGGCGACGTTGAACACGATGCGCGCGATCCTCAAAGATGCGCGGATGCGCGAACAGGCGGGCGAAATCCGCAAAGCGCTGCGGCTTCTGCACCGCGATGTCGAAATCATTGGCGAGAAGGCTGGCAAGCTTGAGACGCATTTACGACAAGCTGGCGACGACGTGTCCGGTGTGCTGACTGCGGCCACGCGCGCTGGCAAGCGCGCCGACCGCTTGGATAACTTCGATTTCGAGGAACTCAGCCCGGAGCAAGACCAAACACCCGTCGCGGTAATACCCCCCAAACCATGAGCCAACGCGTCTTCATAACAGCCGGGGCCGGTGGTATTGGCCGGGTGATCGCGCAATCCTACGCCGAACAGGGGGCGCAGGTTTACCTTTGCGATCAGGACGAAGCCGCCATCGCGCACTTGCCGGGCAATATGGATGGCACAAAGGTCGATGTCACCGAAGAGGCCGCCGTTGATGCGTGGCTGCAAGCAGGATTGGACGCTTATGGCGGTTGCGACGTTCTGATAAACAATGCAGGCGTCGCTGGGCAAGCTGACCCGGTGGAACAACTCGACCTGACCCAGTGGCGGCACTGTTTGGCGGTCAATCTGGATGCCCAGATGCTGACCACGCGGCGCGTTGCCCCGGCAATGAAAGCGCAAAAGTCCGGTGTTATCATCAACCTGTCGTCGACGTCCGGCCTTTTTGGGGTCCCCTTCCGCGCGCCCTATGCGGCGGCGAAATGGGCTGTAATCGGATTTACCAAGACAATCGCCGCAGAATTGGGGCCATACGGCATCCGCTGCAATGCAATCTGCCCCGGTGCCGTCAGCGGCGACCGGATGGACCGCGTCCTTGCCGCCGAAGCTAAGGCGCGTGGCGTGACGCCGGATGATGTGTATGAGGACTACGCTTCAGGAAGCTCACTTCGCCGCTTCGCCGAACCCGATGAAATCGCGGGGCTTTGTCTATATTTGTCGTCTGACGCGGGCAGGTTTCTATCCGGGCAGGCCATTGCGGTGGATGGCAACACGGAAACCTATCACACCGTTTAACGACAAACGCCCCGGAAAAACCGGGGCGCAGAGAGCGGTGGTGGCAGAAATCTCCTAGATGCCAATGAAGCGTTGCGCCAGCCGTGGTACAAACCCGTTGAAGCGCAACGGTGCATCCGTCGCCGCAAGGCAGATACAATCCAATCCTTCGGCGGCAACAGGCGTGTGGTTCAAATCCTCATTTGCGACTTCAACGTCGCCGGTCGCAAAAAGATCATCTTCATCCATAAACGCGCCTTGCAACACCAAGGTCAGCTCTGTGCCCTGGTGCCCGTGATCCGGCACGGCAGTCCCCGCGGGAATACGCAACAAGCGCACGCTGGCGTCGTCGGATGTGTTCAGAACAAACTGGCTGACGCCGCCGCCGACCTTGCGCCACTTGAGGCTATCAATGTCGCCGCTCACGTAATCCTGCAAAGGGCCCGGAAACACAGAGTTCTGCGTGCGAACGGGCGCTGGCGTTTCGGCAAAGCGACCATTTTCAATTAACGCAAGCGTTGCTGCGAGCGCATCCTCTGCAACATCAACCGGATCCGTCTCCAGCATCACCTCACCGCCAACGGCTTCATATTCTGCCAATGCGGCACGGCAGGTATCGCACATGGTAATATGGGTTGCGACCACCAGATTGAACGCTTCCGGCAAAGTGCCGGCGGCGTATCCCATAAGCAGCGGCTCGGTCAGGTGGTGTTTGATTTGCTTCATGTTTTTCATCACTTCATTGCGTGGCGTAAGCGGTCTAACGCCAACCGTATCCTTGATTTTATAGTCCCCAGCGGCAGCCCCGTCTCTGCGGCAATTTCGCTGTGGCTCAACTCGCCAAAATAGGCGCGTTCGATCAGCTTTCGTTGTTCGGGTGGCAATGTCGCCAGCGCCTTACCCAGTTGTTCTGTCTCTTGTTGCATCCCCAATGCATCGGCCTGATCCGGCTCTGCTTCGGGGCCCCATGGTAAATCTTCGGGCTCCGGCCTGCGCTGCTTGCGCAGCAAATCAATCTTTCGATTTCGGGCGATGGTAAATATCCATGTGGATACACTCGCCTTTGTAGGATCAAAAAGATGGGCCTTATTCCATAGGGTTGCCATGACCTCTTGTGTACATTCCTCTGCCAGATCCGGGCTGGCCCCCGATTTCATCAAAAATGACTTCACCCGCGGGGCGAAGTAAGCAAACAGCTCTGCAAACGCAGACCGGTCTTTGTCGTCACGCACGGCATGGATTTGTGCAACCCATTCCATCCGTTTCGCTGATAACTCCGCCGTCACGATCCGCTTTCCCGCCTTGCCTGTGAATTGTCTACCAGCATCATCATATGGCGCGACAACCAAGGGCGCATCAACTTTCGAGAGGAGCGAATTCTCTGTCAACATGTAAGGGTTACGGCGCGGATCAACGATTGGATCACCTGTCGTGATGTTTTCTTGTGATCTAGCTAAGTTGTTGTGGCGTAAGAAGAAGGGTAAAGACAATACAAGATACCGGAGCCAAGATATATGCCATTCGAAACTGGAAACACCGCAGCCAGAAAAATTGCGGTCATCGGGGCAGGTATTTCGGGGATGGGGGCCGCGCATACGCTTGCGCAACAACACCGTGTTGTCTTGTTCGAAGCGGAAAAGCGGCTGGGTGGACACGCGCGCACGCGGATGGCTGGCAGAAACAACGACCAGTCGGTGGATACCGGCTTCATCGTTTTCAACTATGCGAACTACCCAAATCTGACCAAACTCTTTGAACACCTCAATGTGCCTGTTACCAAGAGCAACATGAGCTTTGGGGCTTCATTCAACGGTGGCCAGCTGGAGTACGGTCTGGCCGGGCTTGATGCGCTCTTTGCCCAGCGGCGCAATGCGGTCAATCCGAAATTCCTGCGGATGGTCCGCGATATTCTCAAATTCAACGCCGAGGGTTTGGCCGCCAGCGAAGATGAGAGCCTGACCATTGGGCAGCTGATGAAAAAGCTGAACCTGAGCACCTATTTCCGCGATCATTACCTGCTGCCGTTTTCCGGCGCCATCTGGTCAACGCCAAAGGAAAAGATCCTCGATTTTCCTGCCTATGCGATGATGCGATTTTTCGACAACCACGCGCTGCTGGGCGCAACGGGTCAACATCAATGGTACACCGTTGACGGTGGATCGATTGAATACGTCTCTCGGCTTGGGGCGGATATGGTGCAGCGCGGCATCGACATCCGGCTTGGCGCGCCAATTGATGCTGTGCGGCGGACCGGCAATGGCGCGGACGTCAAGGCGGAAGGTTGCGAATGGGAAAGCTTTGATGAGGTCGTCTTCGCCACCCATTCAGATGACACGTTGCGGATGTTGTCAGATGCGACCGCAGTGGAGCAATCGGTCCTGGGCGCTGTACGCTATCAACACAACAGTGTTGTCCTGCACTCGGATACCTCAATCATGCCACGGCGGCGGCAGGTGTGGTCCTCCTGGGTCTATACTGAAGACGCGCAACGGACGGACACTGAGATCAACCTGACCTACTGGATGAATTCCTTGCAGCCGTGGCTAAAAGGTGAGGACATGATGGTCACGCTCAACAGCAAACGCCCGATCAGGCAAGAGCTGATCTGGGATGAGGTGTCGCTTCGCCATCCGGTCTACGATCTTGAGGCAATTGCAGCACAAAAGATGGCGGCCGCGATAAATGGCACGCACCGCACATGGTTCTGCGGGGCTTGGATGAAGAACGGTTTTCACGAGGATGGACTGTCCAGCGGCTTGGATGTCGTGGCCGCATTGAACGCTACTGACCGTCTGCAAATGGCGGCAGAGTGACATCGCCCATTCATCATATCGCTGGTGAAACCTACCACGGGCGGCGGGGTGGCGTGAAGAACGCCTTCCGCTACGCGATAGACTACGTCATGCTGGATGCAGAGGCGGCGGACGCGACACCGCGTCTGTTTTCGCGCAATGCTGGCAATCTGATGTCGCTGCAAGACACAGATCACGGCGGCCCGCCGAAGTCGGGAAAAGGGGCCGCTTGGGTGCGCGACGTGCTGGCCGCCCACGACATTCACGACACCAAACGGATCGACATACTCGCCCAGCCGCGACTGCTTGGCCATGTGTTCAACCCTGTTTCTTTCTGGCTCTGTTATGATGACGCAAATGTTCTGCGCACGGTGATTGCAGAGGTGACGAACACCTTTGGCGACAGGCATTCCTATCTGTGCCGCCATGATGACGGGCATGAGATCACGAAAGACGACACGATTGCCGCACGAAAACTTTTGCATGTCTCTCCGTTCCAGCCCATCGAGGGCGGCTATACGTTTCGTTTTGACATCCAGCCGGATGCCATTGGGATCTGGATTGATTATTCGCGCGGCAACGGCGGGTTGATCGCGACTCTGTCTGGCACCCGCAAACCAATCACGAACGCCGCGATCCTCAAAGCCGCCCTGCGCCGGCCGTTTGGATCGAGACGGGTTCTGGCGCTGATCCACTGGCAAGCAGTCAAGTTGTGGTGGAAGGGCGCGACTTTCCGGTCGCAACCAAAACCACCGTCGCAAGACGTCAGTAGATGAAAGCCCTGCAAGACCGTCTGCCTGCCTACACGGTTTTCGCCGCTGTCCTCTCAGGTGCTGGGTTGCCGATCTATATTTATGCGCCCAAATACTATGCAGACACTTTTGGCGTCAGCCTGACGACACTGGGCACCCTGCTTTTTGCAATGCGGCTGTTTGACATGATCCAGGACCCTGTACTGGGCTGGATCAGCGAAAGACTGACGCGCGCAAAAAAGATCACGATCACGCTGGCTGCACTGGTCATGGCTTTGTCGATGATCGGCCTGTTTGCTGTCGCCCCGCCGATCAATCCGCTCTGGTGGTTTGGGATCACGATCACCGGACTGTTCACGGCGTTCAGCTTTCTGACAATCAACTTCTACGCCCAAGGCGTAAACAAGGCTGGCGATGGTCCTGAGGGCCATGTCAGACTTGCGGCATGGCGCGAAAGCGGCGCGCTGACGGGCGTTTGCATTGCGGCCGTGATGCCAACCGTTTTGATCGGCGTCGTGGCTGATCCGTTTGCGGCCTTCGCCTATGGATTTGCCGCGCTGACCGTAATCGCTGCCTCCTTCATGTGGCCAGAGTGGAAAGGCCGTGTGGACCAGGAACCATCGCAGATCAGCACGATTATCCGCGACAATACTGCGCGCAAGCTCCTGATTTTGGCCTTGGTTAACGCGACTCCCCTCGCCGTTTCCTCGACGCTTTTCCTGTTTTATGTGGAAAGCAAATTGCGGGCCGAGGGCTGGGAAGGCGCGCTGTTGGTCCTTTTTTTCCTGGCTGCGGCGATCTCATCGCCGATCTGGTCGGCACTGGCGCGGCGGTTTGGGGCCAGGCCGGTTTTGATCTGCGCGATGATCCTTGCCGTTGCCTCATTTGCCTACACGCTGACTTTATCACCCGGCGATGTGATCCCGTTTGCGATTATCTGCGTATTAAGTGGTGCAACGATAGGGGCAGACCTGACACTTCTGCCGGCGATGTTTGCGAAACGGATGGCCGCGATCTCTCCCCTTGGGGGGCAGGGGTTCGGTCTTTGGAATTTGGTGAACAAGTTTACGCTTGCTTTCGCCGCGGTAGTTTTACTGCCGCTTCTGGAACGATCCGGCTTTCAGGCCGGGGCAACCGATTTGCCCGCTGAAGCCATTGCGATGTTGACGGTGCTTTACGCGCTTGTGCCGTCACTTTTGAAACTTGTTGCGATCGGCTTGCTGATTGCGACGAAACTTGAGGACTAAACGATGTCGTTTGTGACCTACATTCTAATCGGCGCCGCGCTGATGCTGGCCGCGCTTTCGCTGAAATCGCGCTACCTGTCGTTCTGGGCGCAGAAGACTGCGCATTATGCGCATGGTCCTATCTTTGACATCCGCGAAAGGTTCAACGGACCGATCGTGTGCGAAGGCGTTATTTACGGGCCAACCGGCAGGGTGACCTCCCGCTTCGTGGCAGATTTTGAGGCGTCCTGGAACGGCAACATCGGCACCATGCGGGAAGTCTTTCATTATGACAGCGGTCAGATGCAGCGCCGTGAATGGACATTGACGCTTGGCAACGACGGCAGGATCAAGGCAGAAGCACCGGACCTTGTCGGGGCAGGATCAGGCCAGCAACAGGGGTCAGCGGTGCTATTGAACTACCGCATCAAACTGACCGAGGAAGCTGGCGGACATGCGCTTGATGTCACCGACTGGATGTATCTGATGGCCAATGGGTCAATCATGAACCGTAGCCAGTTCCGCAAATTCGGCATCAAAGTTGCCGAACTGGTCGCAACGATGCGTCCCAAAAACCAAGCCTACGCAGGAGAATGACGTGAAAGACTGGCATGGGAAACGGTACTGGCTTGTCGGTGCCAGTGAAGGCTTGGGCCGTGAAGTTGCGTTCAGCCTGTCGCGCGCGGGCGCGGAAGTGATCGTCTCTGCCAGATCCCAAGAGCGTCTGAAAGAGCTGGTCGCCGAACTCCCCGGCAAAGCGTCATACGTTACCGTTGACGTGACGGACCGGGCGGGCGTCGAAGCGGCAGCCAAGGACATCGGCGACATCGACGGTGTGGTCTATCTTGCCGGTGTATATTGGCCAATGTCGGTCCATGAATGGGACAGCGAAAAAGCCGAGCTGATGGGTGAAGTGAACTTCCTTGGCGCCACCCGCGTGGTGGGCTCTGTCATCAAGGGGATGCTTGCCAAGAACGCGGGCCACATTGTCATCGTCGGTTCGCTCTCTGGTTTTCGCGGGATGGCAGGGGCATTCGCTTACTGTTCTGGCAAAGCCGGCATGATGTCGATGGCGGAATCCATTCAGGCCGACCTGCACAAGACCCCGATCAATGTGCAACTAATTAATCCGGGCTACATCAAGACCCGTTTGACCGACATGAACGATTTTGCCATGCCATTCCTGATGGCGCCGGAAGATGCCGCGAAGGAAGTGTTTGAGCATATGAACACGACCCGGTTCAAAAAGAGCTTCCCGTTCCTTTTTTCGCTCTTGTTCCGCGCGACCCAGTTCATGCCAGACTGGTTGTTTTACCGAATTTTCGGCGCGAGATAGGGCAGATCAGACCGCTCCAAACCGAAACCCCGAAGCAGCAATATTCCCCATCATATCGGGCTCATGATAGACCGTTTCCGCCAACGCATCTTCGGCGGCTCCCAAGGCCACAAAAAGCGGCACGAGGTGATCCTCTTCGGGGTGGCAAATGCGGGCGCTGGGCGCATCTTCCCAGGCCATGAGCTGGGTCGTTCTTTCGTGTGACGGCATTTGCATCACCGCGTTCAACCACGCATCAAATTCGACTGAAGGCGCCGCGGCTTCCGGTCCCAGCCGACCAAGGTTGTGATAGCTTAACCCGGACCCGATAATCATCACGCCCTCTTCGCGCAGCGCAGACAGGGCACGCCCCAGCGCAAAGTGCTCTGCGGGATCATATGAGCTCAGGATCGACACCTGAAAAAGCGGGATATCGGCGTTGGGATACATCACCGACATGGGGACGAAGACGCCATGGTCATATCCTTGCTGCGTGTTGAGTTTGGCATCAAAACCCGCATTCAGCAGCAGCTCCAGCGTCCGCTGCGCAAAATCAGGTGCGCCTTTCGCGGGGTAGACCACTTCGTATGTCTCTTTGGGGAAATTGTGGTAGTCGTAGATCATCGGTGGCTGCTGCGTCGCCATGACCTCGACCTGCGCGCCCTCCCAATGACCAGACACCATCAGGATGGCTTTTGGCGGTGCATCCCACGTAGCCACCATGTCTTTGAGTGATGTTTCCAGTTTGGCGAATGTTTCACGCATTTTCGGCACCCATGGCCATGGGCCACCACCGTGCGAAATGAAATATGTTGGCAGAGCTTTGGTGTTTGCTGTCATGGGTCTGTTCCTTCAATCTGGCCCACCGGGGGGGGTCATCTGAAAAGGAATTTAGAACATTGAGGCTCTATACATAATACAGGAATATTTGTTATTACTTTCCTGATTTTTGTATAATAAGGGTTTCATCGCCATGATTCTGGAAGGCATTGATGTTTTCACTGAGGTCGTTGACGCCAAGAGCTTTTCGACGGCGGCACGGCGTTTGGGAATGCCCACTTCCACCGTCAGCGCAAAAATCGCGCGGCTGGAGGAACGGCTGGGCACCACCTTGATCCAACGCACAACCCGACAACTGCATGTCACCCCAAGCGGCGAGGCATATTATCAACGGTGTATCCGTGCGGTGAATGAAATGGCAGCGGCCGAAAGGGAACTGGCCGATGCCTCTCAGGCACCCACGGGCCTTTTGAAAATAAGCGTGCCGGGGGATATTGCGCAATTCAAACTGGTGCCTGTGGTCGAAGCCTTTTTGGCAAGATACCCAAAGACGTCAGTCGATTTGAATATAACGAACACGCGAGTGGACCTGATTGCCGAAGGGATTGACCTCGCGATTCGCGTCGGGGCCTTGGAAGATTCAACGCTGGTTGTGCGTCGGTTTAGTGAGGCACGTCTCGGGCTTTGGGCGTCTCAGGACTATTTGGACAAGCACGGCACGCCACAAACGCCACGGGATTTGTTGACACATTCCACGGTGCAAATGACACAGGCGCGTGATCTGATGCAGCTCTCCGACAATCACGGAAACGATATTTCATTGATGCGCAGCAATTGCATCATGTGCGATGACATTCAAACCGTGCGGACTTTCGTGGAAACGGGCGCTGGGATCGGATTTCTTCCTGACTTTGCGGGCGCGTACACTCTCCGCCCGCTTGTTCAGATCCTGCCGGACGTCACTGGCCCACCCGCCCCGCTCAGTTTCGTTTACCCATCGCAACGCTATGTCCCGCAAAACGTCCGTGCCTTCATTGACCTCGCAAAGTCGATTGAGACCAGCTGACATTGCCGCACCATATTGCGACACTGCCCGCACTAGGGTAGCGTTCAATTATGAAACATGTCCCCAAAGAAACCACTGATGATGCGCTTATTCAGGAATTCCTGAACAAAGGCGGCAAGGTGAGCGTTGGCAAAACCAAACCTCCCGCGGCTGAGCTGGGTTTGAGCAACAATCAATGGAACAACAAGCTGACCAAAGAAGAGAAAGCCGCGCGTGACAAAACCTAGCTCACGCGACCTTTGCGCCAGATCAAGGTGTCTGGGGCGGGATCTTCTATGTTGAAACTCAAGGAGGACGCGCAATGCTACCAATATCAGCAGACAAGATCGCGGAGGTCATCATTCTGGCCCGCGAGCTTAACCGCGCAGAGAATGAATTCGACGGTTTCGTCAATCAACTGACCGATGACGAAAAAACCGGCCTTGTGGCCGTGTTTTGGGTCGGACGGGGCAGCTTTGAACCAGAGGACTTTGCCGAAGCCGTTGCAACAGCGGCGCGCGAAGCAACGACGCCGACGGCCGAATACCTCAAAGGCTCGCCGCATCTATCTGACCATCTCGAAGCAGGCATGGAGGCTCTCGGCCTCGATCCATCCGATGCAGAAGACGACCTTTATCGGCCCGCCTAAGGCGGATCGCAATCCAGCTTACGCCCAATCAACCTCTGGCCCGATCGGGACAATGCCCAGCGGATTGCGTTTTTCGCTCGCGCTGAAATAGCCGCGTTTGTAGATATCAAAACGCACGGTCTGGGCAACGCCGTGCATATGATAAATGCGCTTCGCGTATGGCCACAGATATGCGTAATCCGACAGCTTCCTGAGATTGCAGCGAAACGCATAGTGATAAGCCACATCAAACCGCGCGAGCGTGGGGAACAGGCGCAGATCAGCTTCGGTGAAGTGATCCCCGCATAAAAAGGCGTTCTCAGCCAAATGCGCATCAATCTTGTCGAGCGTGGCAAAGACCTGATGTGCCGCTTTCTCATACGCTTCCTGGGCAGAGGCAAAGCCGGCCCGATAGACGCCATTGTTCACGGTGTCATAAATCAGCGTGTTCCAGGCATCAATCTGACCCGATAGCGCATCAGGATAAAGCGCGCCGTCGCCAAACACCGCGCCAAGCATACGCACGATATCAGCGGATTCGTTGCTGACCATACGCTTTTCCACCTTGTCCCACAGCACAGGTACGGTCAGCCGTCCGGTGTATCGCATCGGGTCAGCACTGTAGACTTCATGCACTGCACGCGCGCCGAGCACGGCATCGGAAAATTCGCCTTGCGCGTCATAGACCCAGCCCTGATCGTCGCGGTTCGGGCGGGCATAGGAGACAGTAATATCATCCAAACGCAAAATAGCGCGGGTCAGCAATGCACGGTGCGCCCACGGACAATTCCACGCAACGAAAAGATGATAGCGGCCCTGCTCTGCGGGGAAATGGCCCGCGCCAATCCAGTTTCGCACTGTGCTGCGACTGCGCTCCCATGCGCCCGAAGGCAGCGTTTTGGTCACGTCATCGCCTACGTGATAAACGCCATCGACCATATACCCCATCAACCAACCGCCCGATCAAACCAGCCCCGCGCGCGCGCCCAGACACCGCGATCAATCGCGTCCAATGTCAACAGATGCGGTAGCAATTGCTCCGCGAAGTCTTCGCTGCTTTCGGCAGGCAGCATCGAGGGCAGATTGTCGATCGCGGTCACATCCAGCACGGGCTGCTTATGGACCCGCAACGCAGGTTCTTGCCAGGTGGTTGTTCTGTCATAGACCTTGATCGGTGAGAAATCGCTATCGGGATCACAGGCGATATCACCGATCACAGACAATACCCGCGGCGCTACTTTCGCGCCGCTTGGGACAAACACAGGTGTTCCGGGCCTGGCCAGGATACAATTTAGAAAAATCTCGTGTTCCAATACCTGTGGGAACGGCTCGCCCGATGCCGTTTCAGCTACATCCCATTTCGTCGTAGCCACGCCCATGGCATGACATAAGTCCGCCGCACCGGTTCCAACGCGGCCAAGTGCCCCGATGATAAGAGCAGTCGGGCGCGCGGTGCCACAGGCGACCAAATCTTGTTGCAACTCCATCAACAGATGATTGGCGCTGGGATAGGCTTTCACAGCCTCCGCTTGCCCTCCGTTTTGTTGTGCCAACCAGCACATCAACGCCACAGCGGCACCTGCGTAGCCTGCCCAATACCCAAACGCAGCGACCCGGCGTCCATCTTCACCGGTCAGATATTCAAGATCGAACAAACTGCCCCCACCCGCCTTGAAGCGCTCAAGCAGCACCTGCCCTGCTGGCTGCCCCTTGTAGGCGTGCCCGAACATGATGTGGCGATGTCGCAAAGGCGTGCCATCCTCCGGCAATTCCTTGAGACCGAAGATGATCGCATCGTCAGGGGCATCAACCCATGAAAACGCGGGCGCGATGGCACAGCCCGCAACGCGGTAGTCATCAATGGGCAAGACACGCTGGCGACTTTCTTCAACCGTCACCTGATAACCGGAGGCCAGCAACCGCGCGGCACCTTTGGGTGTCAGACCCACCCGTTCTTCATGCGCGCGGCTTTCGGAACGCACCCAGATATGTGTCACTACAACATGCCCTTTTCAAACACGGCCTGCACCGACGGGCGCGTGTTCATCTGATGTTGGAACGCAGCCAATCGGGGGTAGTGCATGATGTCCACGCCATCACCGGCAAGCCATGACAGCACGACATAAAGATAGGCATCCGAAAGCACCTCCATCTGCCCGGTCGGGTACGGCAGACTGGGCAGGTAATCCTCAAGATAAGCGCAGCATTCGGCCATCCGTTTCGGCATCTTCTGCCTCATATCAGCGAAGGAGCTTTGCAGATCCGCCCAGCGCTCACCTCTGAGGCCATGGGCATGATGAGGATGCATCGTGCCGTTCAGATAAGAAATCAGCTCGCGCATTTTGGCGGCTGCAAATGGGTCATCGGGGACAAGATCAGGGAACAGATATTCAACAATTGCGGGGGTTTCCGTCAGAATGCCGTCAGGTGTCTCCACCGCAGGTACGCGCGATTTAGGGTTAATCTCCCGGTAGGTATCAGTCGTCTGCTCACCACTGGCGAAATCCACCCGGTGCAAGGTACAGGCGGTGCCTGTTTCTTCGATAAGGATCGCAACAACGACAGATATCGTGCGCGGGGCGTAGTGCAATTTCAACATCAGGGTTCCTCTAGTAATGGGTCTTGGCATGTGCCCGATCTGCCAGATCAAGATGCGGGATTGCGTTGAAACTGGCAAGGATAGGCCCCTGCGGGATGACATGCACACGGTGGACCGAGCTGTTCAAAATCGGCAAAAGCACATGCGCCATGCGGGTTGGATCAAGATCCAGCAAATGCCGGATAATCATCCCGATGACCCCGCCGGAAGTCACACAAAGCACGCGCACGCCCGGCGTTGCGGCCTCTTGCAGCACAGATGTCACGCGGTCCTCGAAGGAGGCGAAGGTCTCCACACCCTTGATCTCGGCGCGGTGCCAGGCCTCCATCACCTGCGGCACATGGGCCGCAAACTCTTCGGGGCCGGGAAAGGGCACACCGTGCACGTCCTGAAGCGACTGGCCAAGGTTGAAATAATCCATTTCGTTCAGGCGTGGATCGATCAACGGATCATCGTAGCCGATCCCTGCCGCGGTCTCACGGTGACGGCGCAGACTGCCTGACATGACCTTGTCAAAAGGCGCTTCGCGGTCGCGCAGATAATCGCCCAGCCAACGGGCCTGCTGGTGGCCCAAGTCCGAGAGCCGATCATAGCTTTCCTCATCCGTCGCACTGGAATTTGCCTGCCCGTGCCGGACTAAAACAATCTCGCCCATGTCGGCCCTCCTTCATGACAGAGGTAGGCAGGTGCGGCAGGCTTGGCAACGTCAAACGGTATTTTGTCGCGGTCCGCCGGACATCACTTGTTAACAATGACATGGCATGGGATGAATGCTGCAAAAGAGCAGCCAAAAACAAAGATCAGGGTCTTTTACGTGTCCACCGCCACGCTTCTTAGCGACGTTTTCGGCTTTGATGCCTTCCGTCCCGGCCAGCAGGAGATTGTCGAGGCTGTCGTGGATGGCCAGGACACGCTTGCAATCATGCCGACCGGCGGCGGCAAGTCCTTGTGCTTCCAGTTGCCCGCCTTGGAACGCGAAGGCGTAACTGTCGTGATCTCGCCGTTGATTGCGTTGATGCGCGATCAGGTCCGGGGCCTGCGCGAGGCAGGCGTTGAGGCGGGCGCGCTGACCTCTGGCAACACCCCCGAAGAAACCGACGCTGTCTGGGAGGCGTTGGAAGCGGGTTCACTCAAGCTGCTCTACATGGCACCTGAACGGCTCGCGTCCGGTGGAACAATCAACATGCTGCGCCGCATTGGCGTTTCCCTGATCGCGGTGGATGAAGCCCATTGCGTCAGCCAATGGGGGCATGATTTCCGGCCTGACTACTTGCGGATAGGCGAGCTGAAACGCACCCTGAATGTGCCGCTAGCGGCTTTTACGGCCACGGCTGATGCAGAAACCCGCGAAGAAATTGTCGAAAAGCTGTTTGGCGGGGTGCAGCCTGCCACTTTCCTACGCGGCTTTGATCGCCCCAATATCCACCTCGCATTTGCGGTCAAAGACGGGCCACGCAACCAAATCCTTAGCTTTGCCGCTGCCCGCAAAGGCCAATCAGGTATCGTCTATTGCGGCACGCGCGCAAAGACGGAAACGCTTGCCAAGGCACTATGCGAAACCGGACACAGCGCCTGCCATTATCACGGCGGGATGGAGGCCGAAGACCGCCGCATCGTCGAGAGACGCTTCCAGCAGGAGGACGGTTTGATCGTCTGCGCGACGGTTGCGTTCGGCATGGGGATCGACAAACCAGACATCCGCTGGGTCGCCCACGCGGACCTGCCCAAATCAATTGAAGCCTACTATCAGGAAATTGGCCGTGCAGGGCGCGATGGTGCCCCCGCTGAGACGCTGACGCTTTTTGGTCCTGATGACATCCACTACCGCCGCCAGCAAATCGATGAAGGGTTGGCCCCGCCCGAACGCCGTGCAGCCGATCACGGGCGGCTCAATGCGCTTCTGGGTCTGGCAGAGGCGCTGCTGTGTCGTCGTCAGAACCTTCTGGAATATTTCGGTGAAAACCCTGACCCCTGCGGCCATTGTGACCTCTGCGATAAACCGGCAGAGGTGTTTGACGGCACCACAGCGGTGCGTATGGCCCTTTCCGCCGCTTTGCGGACAGAAGAATGGTTCGGGTCGGGGCATCTCATTGATATTTTACTCGGCAATGCGACCGATAAAATCCAGCAGCGCGGGCATGACAGTTTGCCCACATATGGCGTCGGCAAGGACTATGACAAACGCCAGTGGCAGGCGATTTTCCGGCAAATGATGGGGCATGACCTGCTGCGCCCTGATCGAGAGCGGCACGGCGCATTGCGGATGACCGAACATGCCCGCCCGATCCTGCGCGGTGAAGCCAAGATTGAACTGCGCCGTGATACGATCAAGGCAGCACGCGGATCAGGACCGAAAGTGCGCATGCTGGTCAGCGATGAAGATGCGCCGCTTATGTCAGCGCTCAAGGCCAAGCGGCGCTTCCTCGCGGAACAGGCGAACGTCCCCGCCTACATCATTTTCAACGACCGAACCCTGATCGAAATGGCCGAGACACGGCCCATGACGCTGGATGAGATGGCGCATATCGGCGGCGTTGGTGCCAAGAAGTTGGAAAACTACGGTCGCGCTTTTCTTGAAGTGATCTCGGGGGCTGTTGAAGACGTCCATCCAATGCGTCGCAAGCTGGCCGGACGCGACGAAGGCGCAGTTTATGACCGCCTGATGGAAGTCCAAGCGGGTCTAAACCGCGGGCCACATGGGGCCGACAAACCGATGAGCTGCTCTGCCTCGACGCTTGCCAAAGTCGCGCAGTTGCGCAGTGCCGACATGGATAACCTGACGCGGCTGATTGGCGACAAATACGCAGAGCGGTTCGGTGAGGCATTCCTCGAAGTGCTGGAAGGCGGCTAGTCCAGTCGTAATTTGCAAATCGCATATATCAGCAACGCCACGCAGCTCACTGCTGCGATCAGGATCGGGGTGCGAATGGCAAGTTCGCGACCCAGATCATCTTCGAGCAATGTGACGATCAGGCCGCCGCCCAGCGCGCCCAATGGCATCGAACCCCATCCAAAGAACCGATAGATACTATTGACCCGCCCCAGCAAGTCTTGGGGGATGCGCCGCTGCCGCCAAGAAACGGTGATCACATTCCAGAGCATCGCGCCCGCCATCATAACAAACAAACCGGCCCCCATCACGGCCCCATGCGACGATAGACCCATCGCGCTATATCCAATAGCCCACGCAACCATCGACGCATAAAGCGACAATTGAATCCCCAAAATCCTGGTAATTCTTGGGGCCAATAGACTACCTGTGATGGCCCCGACAGCACCTGCCGATAGCACCAGACCATATGTTGCGGCTGACAGGCCCAGCACGTCCTGAGCCAACAAGACCTGCACGGTCATCACGGCCATGCCCAAGAAGTTAACAACGCCAAGCACAATGGCCAGCCGTAACAAAAGCGCGTCACCGCGCATGAAGCGGATGCCTTCAAGCAGCGCGTCGCGAAATCCCGTCTCTCGCTTGATATGAGGCGGCAATGTGATCAACCAAACCAAACCGGCGCCAAGCACCAGAAATGCTGCATGCAAACCGAAAGGCACCGCAATGCCTGCCGCGATCAGAACGCCCGCCAAAGGCGGGCCGATGAATTGGCCGGTCAGCTGCTCAGTGCTCCATAATTGACCATTCGCGGCTTCCAGATCTTCGGGATCAACGATGGACGGCAAGATCGTTTGCGCTGCATTGTCGCGCAATACCTCTGCCGCGCCCAACAAGAATGCGAGGCCCGCCAAAACCCAGATTGCACCCTGCACCTGATCGTTGAGCGCCAACATCATGATCGCGATCACGATGCCTGCGCGCAGCAGATCAGCGCGCACAATCAATATTCGTCTATCAGTGCGGTCAATCAGCACGCCTGCGGGTATAGCAAACAATAACCATGGCAAGCGTCCGGCGGCGGCAACCATGCCGATAAGAAAAGCATTGTTGGTCATCAGCGTCGCCAGCCACGGCAAGGCGAGAACGATAAACCCATCGCCAAGGTTCGTCAGCGCACCCGCGCCAAAGAGGTAACGGTAATTCCGATTGCGAACGAGAAGGGCTGTTGCCATATCAGGGTCCTCTCCCTTAGTCCGTCAGTATCTGAGAAGCTGTAAGATAGGTCAAGCACAGTTGGATTGGGTGTCCGTTCCTGCAACCTATCAAAAAACGCGGCGGCTTGATTGACCGTCCGACGTGTTCACACTAGCAAGCGCTCATTCAATCAAAGGATGGCCAAATGGGACGCAAACGCAAAGGGCGTGATATTTCGGGTTGGCTGGTGGTGGACAAACCAGCCGGCATCACCTCGACCGCGGTTGTCAACAAAGTGCGATGGGCGCTGGACGCGAAGAAGGCCGGCCATGCCGGAACGCTGGACCCCGAAGCAACAGGCGTGCTGGCAATCGCCTTGGGTGAAGCGACCAAGACCGTACCTTACATCACTGACGCGCTCAAAGCCTACACATTCACCATCCGCTTGGGCCAAGCCACCAACACCGATGACGCTGAAGGGGAGGTCATCGCCTCGTCTGATCTGCGACCTGGTGATGAAGCGATCAAAGCGGCTTTGGGTGCCTTCGTCGGTGATATCATGCAAGTCCCGCCGCAATTCTCTGCGGTGAAGGTTGACGGCGAACGGGCCTATAAGAAGGCGCGCGACGGCGAAGAAATGGCGCTTGCGGCAAGGCCACTTTGGGTCGAGGAATTGGTTCTCGTTGATCGCCCGGATCAGGATCATGTCGTATTGGAAATGACCTGCGGCAAAGGCGGCTACGTCCGATCAATTGCGCGTGATTTGGGTGAGTCATTGGGCTGCAACGCCCATGTGCAGTCACTCCGCCGGATCTGGTCAGGCCCCTTTCAGGCCTCCGAAGGCGTGAGCCTTGAGGAGGTGGATGCAAAAGCCAAGACGACTGATCTCGACGCGTATCTCCAGCCGCTCGAAATCGGCCTGTGCGACTTGCCCGAAGTGCGTTGCCTTGCGGAAAGCGTCGCAAAAGTGCGCAACGGCAATCCGGCGTCGGTCATCGCCTCCGACGTGGACTATGGCGAAGAAGTTTGGGCCTCATATGAGGGCAAAGCCATTGCCGTGGGCACGTATCGCGGTGGGGAAATCCAGCCCACACGGGTCTTTGTGGCCTAATTGATTACGCGGACGCATATCAAAGACGACGCGCCTTCGACCGCTGTCTACTCTGATTGTGAACGCTACCGTTATGCGCTGACCCGTACATGGGAGCCGCATGGCACACGCGTGTTATTTGTCATGCTGAACCCATCCAAGGCGACTGAGGTGCAAAATGACCCCACCGTTGAACGCTGCGAACGGCGCGCCCGTGCGCTGGGATTTGGGGCGTTTCAGGTCACCAATATCTTTGCTTGGCGCGACACAGACCCATTCCAAATGCGCAAGGCACCTGACCCGATCGGGCCGGAAAATGACGCGACAATTCTGGCAGGCGCGGCATGGGCCGATCAGATTATCGCAGCGTGGGGAACGCATGGCGCGCATCTGGACCGTGGTCCGCAAATGGCAGCGATCTTGCACGCAACGCAAAAACCGATCTTCACGCTGGGGTTAAGCAAACATGGCCACCCGAAACACCCGCTCTATATCAGCTATAACCAGCAACCGATACTCTGGCAGCGTTAACCAAACCTTCAGTTTTCGCGCCCGATTGCGGGGGCCCTATGCTAGGTCATCAGCCCAACGGGTCGGGGGCGGCCAACGGTGACAGGATTGAAAGATGCTCACAGTCTTGGGATTGATGGGGATGGCGGTGACGGCATTCTTTTTCGTGGATACAGGTGACGAAGAGGCAGAGGATGCTGCCGAAACGCCGGACATGGACCCCGGCGTTGACATCATTCCGATTGAACAACTGACAAACCCCAGCGACGACGATACCGTCATCTTCTCCGGCGACGCTGATGACACTGTACTGACAGGGGGCGGTGATGACTATCTTGCGGGCGAAGACGGCGATGATCGGCTGATCGGAGGGGCTGGGGACGACACGCTCGAAGGGGGGCGCGGGGCGGATACGCTTGAAGGGGAAGATGGCAATGACAGTCTGAACGGTCATATCGGGGACGATATGCTGGATGGCGGTTCCGGGGATGACAATCTGAACGGTGGCGGCGGTGATGACGTATTGCTGGGTGGCGACGGCAACGATGCGCTGCTTGGCTCACTTGGAAATGACAGGTTGGTCGGCGGTTCCGGGGCGGACACATTGCACGGCGGGCAAGGCGATGATGTGCTCTATGATCGTGGCGATAGCGATAAGGATTTCCTCAACGGCGGTGCGGGTGACGATCGGTTGATGGGCGACGCGGGCGACAATCTGAATGGCGGCACCGGCGCGGATACATTTGTGCTCCTCATGAGCGGCGGTTCCGTGGTGGAGGACTTCGACGCCACCGAGGACCGGATCGAGATTGCCTATGAAGGCGACGCGCCGATCCTGACAACGCAACAGACTGAAACGGGGCTGACGCTTTATGCCGATGGGCAGGTCGTGGCGACATTCGACGGGCTGGACGTGCTGGATCTGGATCAAATCACCCTGACGGCGGTCTGACAAAAAGGCTTTTCTTTTTGCCCTATCTCCCCTAAACGCAGCCATCCGCGCAGGGAATCCCCTTGCCGGACCCTCCACGGGCCTTTCTGGACGACATCCCGGATTGTGCCATTCACCCTTATTTCAAAGGAGACCCCGATGTCGATTACTGCTGAAGACAAAACACGGATCATGAAGGAATTTGCGACCAAAGAGGGCGACACTGGTTCCCCTGAGGTGCAAATCGCGATCCTGTCAAGCCGCATCGCGACACTGACAGAGCACTTCAAGACCCACAAAAAAGACAACCACGGCCGCCGTGGTCTTTTGAAAATGGTCGCACTGCGTCGTAAGCTTTTGGACTACACCAAAGGCAAGGACGAAACCCGCTACCAAGACCTGATCAAGCGTCTGGGCCTGCGCCGCTAAACGCGACCCCAACCAAAGATTTCGGAAACGCCCGCCTTTTCAGGTGGGCGTTTTTCGTTTGGGTGGGTGTTATTGGATGGCTGACTGTATTGCCGATACATGTGCAATAGCTGGCTTGCTATTTTGAAAATCCATCGTCTAAGCACAAGGGAACTGCGCTCTCATCTGGTTGGGAAACAGGCTCTTTCATTTCAAAAATCTTTTGGGAACAGACCCATCAATGCCTGTGTGCCGTACTCTCCACAGCCTTCAGACGAAATGAGGCGTGTGATATACTCCCGACGCATATCGTCATCTGGATCAACGGCGATCGGCTCAACAGGCTTTGTGGCCCGACGTGGCCATGAAAAGGAAAAGAAGCGAACTGATGGCAATGCGGTCATTTTGAAATCTCCGTTTGGCTTGATGTGATGACATTAAGCCGCGCCAATTTTTACTGGTATCCGTTCTGTCGCTGTGTTGTTCTGCAAAAATGCAGAGCCGATTCAAAGACTGGGGTGACGCCCGTGTTTTCCTTGCTGTGGCGCGTGAAGGGTCCACTTTGGCGGCGGCGCGTGTGCTTGGCATTAACCAGACAACAGTGTCGCGCAGGATCGATGTGCTGGAACATGTGCTAGGCGTCGCGCTGTTTGAGAAAACGACCCGCGGGGCCAGGACGACTGAGGCTGGCAAAGCCT
Source organism: Yoonia sp. (assembly GCF_042093035.1). Taxonomy (GTDB): domain Bacteria; phylum Pseudomonadota; class Alphaproteobacteria; order Rhodobacterales; family Rhodobacteraceae; genus Yoonia. The sequence continues at coordinate 39,252 of NZ_JBELFI010000009.1, forward strand.
TGTTAACCGCAGCAGAAGCGTTAGAGGCAGCAGCACTGACTTTTGAAGCCCTCGCGATTGAGCAAAGCCTACGGGACGCCCCACCAATCCGTCTGACCGCTTTTGACAATGCAATGGCGGGCAGCCTTGGTAAGATCATCGCAGCATTCAGCGAAGAAAATCCCGACATCAGCTTCGAATTCATCGCGTCCGAACGGATCTTGGACCTCTGCAAAGGGGAGGCGGACGTCGCTTTGCGGCTATCACCAGCCATCGCAGACGAACGATTGATCGTAACGCGTTTGGGTGACCATGCCTGGACTTACTACGCATCCAAAGCCTATGCGGCGAAAAACGGGGTGCCGAAGGCATATGTCGATGACCTTGCTCCGCATAAAGTGGCTTTGCTTGCCCATATTTCTTCAAAACGAAGGGGCGTTATGCGATGCGCAACGGCCGATGACCTGCGCATGGCCATTGCGGCCGGACAGGCCATTGGGCCATTACCGACGTTTGAAGGGGATAAAAACCCAAATTTGGTACGATGCTTTCCTCCGCCATATGGGTCTACCTTGAACGCATTTCTGGTGACGTCACCTGACGCGCATAAGCGCCCTATGGTGCGAAAATTCACCGCTTTTGCTGCGCCAATCCTGCGTCGCTATTTCAAAAACTTTGGATAGAAAAATAGGCTGTTGCATTGTGGCACCGCCGCGATGTTTGCACCCCTTCCCAAACGCACCAATCTGCGATAAGTCCCCCAAATCTTGAGAGACCGGCGCCCGCATTCCAGCGCCTTTCAAAGAAGATACCGGAATGAGGGGGAATACGCCCCCTACGTAGGAAAGGCCGATCCTCGGCCAACTAGGAAAACATAATGTTTAATGAAGTGAAGAAATCAATTCAGTGGGGCGAAGATAAGCTGACACTGGAAACGGGCAAGGTTGCCCGCCAAGCAGACGGTTCTGTCATTGCAACGCTCGGTGAAACCAGCGTCATGGCAAACGTCACATATGCACGCAAGCAAAAGCCCGGTCAGGACTTTTTCCCGCTGACCGTCCACTACCAGGAAAAATACTATGCCGCCGGTAAAGTACCGGGTGGCTTTTTCAAGCGCGAAGCACGTCCCACTGAAAAAGAGACGCTGACAGCACGCTTGATCGACCGTCCTATTCGCCCGCTGTTCGTCCCCGGCTTCAAGAACGAAGTGCTGGTGATGTGCACCGTGTTGAGCCACGACATGGTCAACGACCCCGACATGGTTGCGATGATCGCCGCCTCTGCTGCGCTGACAATCTCTGGCGCGCCGTTCATGGGCCCAATTGCCGCTTGTCGCGTTGGTTTTGTTGACGGTGAATACATCCTCAACCCGGAAATCGACGACATGCACAACCTGCGCCTGAACGCAGAGCAGCGTCTGGACCTTGTTGTTGCCGGCACAAAAGACGCCGTGATGATGGTTGAATCCGAAGCCTACGAGCTGACAGAAGACGAAATGCTGGGTGCGGTCACTTTCGCACATGAGCAGATCCAACCGGTGATCGACCTCATCATCGATCTGGCCGAAGAAACAGCCAAAGAGCCGTTTGACTTCCAGCCTGTCGATTACTCTGATCTGTCCGCAGCTGTGAAAGCCGTTGGCGAAGACAAAATGCGTGCTGCATACGCGATCACCGACAAGCAGGAACGCACAGCCGCTGTTTCCGCCGCCAAGCAGGACATCATCGATGCCCTGACCGAAGAGCAGCAGGAAGACGGCAACCTTGGTTCCGCACTCAAAAAGCTGGAATCCAGCGTTCTGCGTGGCGATGTTGTCAAGAACGGCAAGCGTATCGATGGCCGTGCCCTCGATACCATCCGTCCGATCGTTTCCGAAACTGGCATCCTGCCGCGTACCCACGGTTCCGCGCTGTTTACGCGTGGTGAAACCCAAGGTCTGGTTGTCACGACACTGGGCACCGGCGACGACGAACAGATGATCGACGCGCTGACCGGCATGTATAAATCCAACTTCATGCTGCATTATAACTTCCCGCCCTATTCGGTCGGTGAAGTTGGTCGTGTGATGGGGCCTGGCCGTCGTGAGATTGGTCACGGTAAGCTGGCATGGCGTGCGCTTCAGGCGGTTCTGCCTGCGGCAACCGACTTCCCATACACCATCCGTCTGGTGTCTGAGATCACTGAATCCAATGGCTCGTCCTCCATGGCATCTGTCTGTGGTGGCTCCTTGTCGATGATGGACGCAGGTGTGCCGCTGAAAGCGCCAGTTGCTGGTGTGGCCATGGGTCTGGTGATGGAAGACGACGGCGATTATGCCATTCTGTCTGACATCCTTGGTGATGAAGATCACCTTGGCGACATGGACTTCAAAGTCGCTGGCACCGAAAACGGCATCACATCGTTGCAGATGGACATCAAGATCGCAGGCATCACGCCAGAGATCATGTCAAAAGCGCTCGCTCAGGCGAAAGCTGGCCGTCTGCACATCCTTGGTGAGATGAGCAAAGCCCTGACCGGTGCACAGGAATTCTCTGTGCACGCACCGAAGATCGAAACGATGCAGATCCCAACCGACAAGATCCGTGAAGTCATCGGTTCTGGCGGCAAGGTTATCCGCGAAATCGTTGAAACATCCGGCGCAAAGGTCGACATCAACGATGATGGCGTCATCAAGCTGGCGTCGAACGACGCCGAGGCGATCAAGCGCGCCTATGACATGATCCATTCCATCGTGGCAGAACCGGAAGAAGGCGTGATCTACAAAGGTACGGTCGTAAAGGTCGTGGACTTTGGTGCATTCGTGAACTTCTTTGGCAAGCGCGATGGTCTGGTCCACGTGTCCCAGATCGAAAACCGCCGTTTGAACCACCCGTCCGATGTCCTCAAAGAGGGTCAGGAAGTCTGGGTGAAGCTGCTGGGCTTTGATGATCGCGGCAAGGTCCGTTTGGCGATGAAGATGGTCGATCAAGAAACCGGCCAAGAGATCGCGAAAGAAGACGCCGCAGAATAAGCGCGCGTATAATATCTGACAGTTCAGGCCCCGGTGGAAACGCCGGGGCCTTTTCGTTTTCCTTGTGGTCGCAGGAGCGGCAGGCGTAGGCTGGCCGCAAGCGATTATGAGATATCCATGAAAACAGCCATCAAACGCGGCCTCTTGAGCCTCGTAATCACATGTGCCGCCTATTTGCTTTTGTGGCCGGTCCCGGTTGCACCGGTGGCATGGCAAGCCCCATCCAGCGAAGGCTACACCGGCGATTTCAGCGTCAACCAACGGCTGTCGGACCTGCAAACCTTCGATATTCTTGGGCGGGCTGGCCCCGAAGACGCAACTATCGGCACCGATGGCAGTCTGTATTTCACGACTGGCGAAGGCGATGTCTTGCGCCGCGCCCGCACAGGCGAAATGACGGTTTTTGCATCCAACCTTGGCCGCGCGCTGGGCATTACCACAGCGCCGGACGGCACTATTTGGGTTGCAGATGCATACCGCGGTTTGACGCGGTTAGGGTCTGATGGCCCCGAACTGATGTTGACGCAAACCGATGACGGCGTGCCTATCCGTTATGCCAACAGTCTGGATTTTGCCCCGGATGGTGCAATCTGGCTCACTGATGCCTCAACCAAATTCGGGGCTGAGGCCTCCGGCGGCACGCTTGAAGCGTCCTATTTGGAAATTCTGGAACATGGGCGCACCGGCAGAATCATAAGGTTTGACCCCACCACTGGCACCGCCACGACCGCCCTTTCAGGGATAAGTTTTGCCAACGGTCTGGCAATGGGGCCAACCGGCCAATGGCTATTTTTCGTCGAAACCGGCAGCTATGCGCTGCGGCGGTTATGGATAGACGGGCCGCGCACGGGCGACGTCGAAGACGTGCTGACGAACTTACCGGGCTTTCCCGATAATCTCAAACGCGACCCAAACGGCGGGTACTTGCTGGGGCTGGTGTCGAAACGCGCGGCAGCAGCAGATATGGCAGCACCTTATCCGATCTTGCGAAAGATCCTGCAGCGACTGCCATCCGCTCTGCGCCCAAAGGCCGTCAGCTATGGCTTTATTCTGCATCTTGATGAAAACGGGCAAATAACCCGAACGTGGCAGGATCCGGCGGTAGGCTATCCACTTACAACTGGGGCCGTCAGAGACCCTGACGGATCGCTTTGGGTGACATCGCTGAGCGCGGATGTGCTTGCCCGTTTGCCAGACCCATGAAACGCAGAAAGCCCCGTCATTTCTGACGGGGCCTGTAGTGGAATGATATAGCCAATCAGTCTTTTAGCTTCGTCATACGCAGGTAAGGCAAGACCGTTGTGAATTCGCCGAACTTCTCTTTCGCGGCTTCATCGCTCACGGCGACCGGAATGACGACATCATCACCTATATTCCAGTTCGCGGGTGTCGCTACGCCGCGCCCGGCGGCGGTTTGCAAACCATCCAGCGCGCGCAGTACTTCGGCAAAATTCCGGCCAACATTCATCGGATAGGTCATCGACAATTTCATTTGTTTGTCAGGCCCAATGATAAAGACCGAACGGACGGTCTGACTATCGGCAGGTGTACGCCCGTCAGGCATATAGGCATCCGCTGGCAACATATCAAAGGCCTTCGACAGCTCAAGCCCATCGTCAGCAACAATCGGGAAGCCCGCAGGCGCGCCGCCAACGGTCTCAATATCCCCTTTCCATTTCTTGTGCTCCTCAACTCCGTCAACGCTGACACCCATGACCTTCGTGCCGCGCTTGGCCCACTCATCAGCAAGCTGCGCGACAGCGCCGAATTCCGTTGTGCAAACCGGGGTGAAATCCTTCGGATGGGAAAACAAAATTGCCCAACCATCGCCAACCCAGTCATGCAGCGAAATGGGGCCTTGGTCGGTTTCAACTGTCAGATCTGGAATCGTATCATTAATGCGCAATGCCATTGTTTTGGTCCTTTCTCTGGTTACATCAGGATACACATAAGCTTCGTCGCAGCCATTCACCACCATGGCTTGCGTTTGACCATGCGCGGTGACAAAAGTTCCGACGGAATATGCTCAGGAGAGACGCACATGATCGAGAACCGGAACTTCTACATCAATGGGGACTGGGTGCCGCCGGTTGCGGCCAATGATTATCAGGTCATTGACCCGTCAACCGAGGACCCCTGCGCGGTGATCTCTCTGGGTCAAAAGGCTGACACGGATGCAGCCGTTGCTGCCGCCAAAGCCGCCTTCCCGTCATGGGCGGGAACCGATCCCGCCGTGCGGGCGCAATACGTGAAGGCGATCCTCGCCCAATATGAAGCCCGCATTGAGGAATTGGCAGCAGCGATCAGCATCGAAATGGGCGCGCCCATCGATTATGCCCGCAACAGTCAGGCGGACTGTCTGCCCTGGCATCTGAAGAACTCCTTGAAGGCATTCAAGGAGATCGAATGGAGCCGTCCCCTGCGTGCAGAGACACCCAATGACCGGATCGTGCTTGAACCGATCGGCGTTGTCGGCCTGATTACGCCGTGGAACTGGCCGATGAACCAGGTAACGCTCAAGGTGATACCGGCACTGCTCGCAGGATGCACAATGGTCCTGAAACCATCCGAAGAATCGCCGCTGTCGTCGCTTCTTTTCGCGGAATTCGTACATGACGCAGGCGTGCCCGCGGGCGTCTTCAATCTGGTCAACGGCGACGGCGCTGGCGTTGGCAGCCAGCTTTCCAGTCACGAAGACGTGGCCATGATTAGCTTTACGGGCTCCACCCGGGCCGGCAAGGCGATCTCGGTCGCCGCAGCAGAGACGCTCAAACGGGTCACCCTGGAATTGGGCGGCAAAGGCGCAAATGTCATCTTTGCCGACGCAGATGAACGCGCTGTCAGACGCGGCGTGAAACACTGCATGGCCAACACCGGTCAATCGTGCAACGCACCCACGCGGATGCTGGTGGAACGATCAATCTACGACGAAACCGTCGAAGCCGCGGCAGAACTCGCAAATGGGACCGTCGTCGGCCCTGCATCCGAACCCGGCCGCCATATCGGGCCGGTCGTCAACAAAACGCAATGGACCAAAATCCAGAACATGATTGAGGTCGGAATCAACGAAGGCGCGCGCCTTGTCGCAGGTGGGCCGGGCCTGCCCGAAGGCATGAACCGTGGCTACTTCGTGCGCCCGACCGTTTTTGCCGATGTCTCAAACGACATGCGCATCGCACAAGAGGAGATTTTCGGCCCCGTACTGGTGATC
>NZ_JBELFI010000010.1:0-43989 GCF_042093035.1 Yoonia sp.
TGTCTTCAAGATCGTCCGCTGGATGATGTGGAACTGATCTTTGATGTGGCACGCGCGCATTGGCGGATAACTGCCCCAATCCCCTCTGCTGCAATTAGTGAGGGTATCCAAACCTTTGTGGTGTGTGATGCCCAAGGGCACACGCTCGCGCATTTTTCCATTTTGGCAGGCGCTCTGGCGTCCGAAGATCTGCGTGCCGAGATTGATTTGCTGCGCAGTGAGCTGGATATCCTCAAAGCGGGGTTCCGTCGGCACTGCGCGGAAGGCCGATGATACGCAAATTACTCTGAAGCGGATGACTTTATATCAACTGATGAACTCTTTGTCAGAATGAGAACCAGTTCATGCCCTGCCCCGTATTAATTTCGTTAACAGGGACATGAAAGGACACCCAATGAACCGTCGTTTTGCTATCAAATCCAGCATCCTCGCCGCTGGCGTCGCCATCGCCGCTGCATGTGCGCCCCTCGCAGAGAGTGCGCCGGACATCGTAGATATCGCCACATCCAACGGCAGCTTCAACACGCTTGTGGCCGCAGTGACCGCTGCAGGGCTGGTCGATACCTTGAAGGGCGAAGGCCCATTCACTGTATTTGCACCAACTGACGAAGCTTTCGCCGCCTTGCCAGCCGGAACGGTTGAATCGCTGCTTCTGCCGGAAAACAAGGACCAGCTTATAGCCATCCTGACATATCACGTCGTGTCGGGCGCGGTAACGTCCGACCAATTGGCCGGACAACGCCTGAGCGTTGCAACAGTCAACGGTGCCGAAGTCCACATTGACGGCCGTGATGGCGTCAAGGTGAACGACAGCACGGTCACCGCAGCGGATATCATCGCATCCAACGGCGTGATCCATGTGATTGATTCCGTTCTGCTGCCATAAAGTTTTTTCAGGCGTTCTGAGACCCCGTCACGGCAACGTGGCGGGTTTTTTGCACCGATTGCAGAGAGCACTGCGCGTCTCTGGATATCGGCAAAACCATATGCAGATGCGTTTGTAGAAGGCAACTGCGCGGTTATCCGCCGCCATATCAAGGCAGATATTTTGACATCCCGCAACTTTCGCCTTGGCAATCGCGACATCAATCAACCTGCGTCCAATTCCCTGATGCCGTGCCGTATGCGATACGGCAGGGTCAAAGACAAGATACGACCCTCGAAGCCCATGCGGGAAAAGCTGCTCCATCAGTCCGAAGGCCCTGTCAAGGTGCGCCCTGAAATCCGGTTTTTCGTTCTGGCTCTGTCGGGATCGGCTGACTTCAAAATGGGCGTCAAACTCTGGCATCGTATGCGGGGCGAGAACCCCAAGAGCACGTCATCATCACGCGCCAAAGTAGTCTGCGCATGGCAAACGATCCCGTTTTCTTCCGGCCATTCATCGGCAAAAACCCGTCGCCAACGGTCTATGGTGCCGAATAGGAAGCGCATGAGGGGGACATCCACGGTCCAGATTAAATCAGCAACAGTATCTGAAGGATCGCTGGCTGTCGCCGCGCCGATTGAAACGGTCATGGCCTGCGTTTCCTATATGTCATCATCACCGCCCAGTTCTTCCCACAGTTCGCGCACCCATCCCTTGATGACTTGCGCCTCTTTCCAACGGTTCGACATTTCGCGCCCATCCGGGCCCGTCATTGCGTATTCTGGCGGCCCAAGTTCGCAGACGAATATGCAGTCACCGGACGGATTTCGTGCCCGCCAATCTGCAAGCCCTTCGCGCCACCAGCCCTTGAAAAGCGCGACCCATTTTTGGTGCTGTGGGAAATCCAGTTGCAACTGGATTTGCTGGCGCGACGCCACCCGCCCCTGAAAACTATCGGATCGTTTCAGGATTTGGCTCATTAGGCCCCGGTCATGCTCTGACAATGGAAACCAAAACTCGCGGTCCACAACGTAGTGCGAAAGATCGGCGCAGATCCGCATCTGAGGGATCCGATCCAGCAGTTGCAGCGTTGTGTAAAGGTCATTTGTAATGCAATTGCGATGGGTTTCGAATTGTACCGGCACGCCGATCCGGTCCGCCATGCCAATCCAGGTTTCAATCACCGGCACCATATCATCAAGTGCGATGGGCATCACCTGCCCGATGACATCAACGAAAGGCGCCCCAAAATCAGCGGCCATATGCAGCGTGTCTTCCAAGCTCTCCATCGTCTTTGGAAAGGCGACAATCAGCGGCGTCAGCCCATTCGCCTCCATATGCGGGCGGACCGCATGGGCGACCGCCACGTCAGAGGCGCCAAGATCAATTGCCATCCCGTCAAAGCCCGCACCCGCGACCATTTCACAGACCTGATCGTGGGGCAGTTTGACGCCACTTTGGTCATGCGGCTGCATCGCCCAAAGAGATGTATAGACCTGAAGCCGCCTCACTCTGCGGGCATCCGTGTGACACGGCCACCGCTGCGCGGAATGATCCAGACCTCATCCATCGGATATGCGCTTTCATCTTTGGCCATCAACTTCGCGATCACCTCGCGCTGGAATTCGAGCCAGCCCATGCGGTGTACCTGACCTGCCTTTTCCTCAATCTTCGCATTCAGTTCACGCAGCTTCCAGAACGGCACTGCCGGGAAGGTGTGATGCGCGGTATGATAGGGCATCTGCCAGCAAAGCCAGCGTTGCACCACATTGGCGCGGGTCGAGCGGGTGTTTTCCATGATATCGTTTTCATGGCTCAACCCCAGATGCTCGATTGTGTTCTGTAGCTGATGGATCGGCTTGGTCAGCAACATGGGCAACAGCCAGAACGTCAGCGCGGCCCATGACCCCAAGATGACGCTACCAAACGCGACTAGCCCGTAGCCTGCCAAATGCATACGGCTTTCAAAGACGACCTTGGCCTCTTCCTCGGTCCGAATGAACGGTTCAATCACCACACCGCTGGCACGCCGGATCACGCCGAAAAAACGGTTGCGCCAATAGGTGATCCCGCTCAGCCACAGCAAATAGGTCCAAAGCGTATACGGCTCGCGCACAAGTTCGCCGTCGCGGTCCCAATCCTGGGTATATTGGTGATGCGCAAAATGCATGATCTGGTCAAAATCGCGCGGAAAAATCTGGATGAAGCCGATGGCGCGCCCAAAGACTTCGTTCAACTTTCGTGTTTTGAAAACGGTCGCGTGGCTGAGCTCGTGCTGCGCGGCATAGAGAAAATTCAACAAAATCCCCAACGCCAACCCTGTCACCCAGACCCAAGCCGTTCCCATCGCCTGCGCGTGCAGGGCACCGACAAACAAAATCGCCCCGATATGGCTCCCCATTTGCAAACCACCCTGTAAATCAGAGCGCTCCGTAAGGGCGCGTAACTGCGCAGGGGTCAAGAAATCGCGTCGTGAAAAGCTGGCGTCCATCTCTACCTCCGAAAAGTTCTCCAAAGACTACCCGCAGCCCGCACATTTACAAACCCTGAATGACACGACGTCCATCGGCTTAGATGACGCGGCGTTTGGGGGTGACGGGCAGGGCCGCATTCGCCATCATTGCCCAAACCGGAGGCGCATTTATGACCCGATATCCCACGCTGCTCTCACCCCTCGACCTTGGTTTCACGACCCTGAAGAACCGCGTGTTGATGGGCTCGATGCATACAGGTCTTGAGGAGACCAAGGACTGGAACCGCGTGGCTGAGTTCTATGCCGCGCGGGCGCGTGGGCAAGTCGGGCTAATGGTCACGGGCGGCATGGCCCCGAATGCTGAAGGTGGCGTGTTTCCCGGTGCCGCCGGGCTGTTTTCACATGACGACATCACCAACCACCGCATCGTAACGGACCGCGTCCATGATGCTGATGGCAAGATCGCAATGCAGATCCTGCACGCGGGCCGCTATGCCTATTCGCCCGCATGTGTCGCCCCTTCTGCGATCAAATCACCGATATCACCCTTCCCGCCCAAAGCGCTGGATGAAGACGGGATCGAAAAGCAAATCAACGATATCGTCACCGCCGCAAACCGGGCGCAAGAGGCCGGATATGACGGGGTCGAAATCATGGGCTCCGAGGGGTACTTCATCAATCAATTCCTCGTCACGCATACCAACAAACGGACCGACCGCTGGGGCGGCTCTTATAAGAACCGGATGCGCCTACCCGTTGAAATTGTCCGCCGCGTGCGCGAAGCTGTCGGGACGGATTTCATTGTGATCTACCGCCTTTCAATGATCGATCTGGTCCCAGATGGATCAACCTGGCAAGAGGTCGTGCAGCTTGCCAAGGCGGTCGAAAATGCTGGTGCAACAATCCTGAATACCGGCATCGGCTGGCATGAGGCGCGGATCCCGACAATCGCCACGTCAGTGCCGCGCCGCGCCTTCACCTGGATAACCAAAAAACTGATGGGTGAGGTGCGTATCCCGATTATTACCTCCAACCGCATCAACATGCCAGAAGTTGGCGAAGCCGTTCTTGCCGACGGCTGTGCGGATATGGTCAGCATGGCGCGACCTTTCCTTGCAGATGCGGATTTCGTCGCCAAGGCCGCCGCCGGTAAATCCGCTGAGATAGCACCATGTATTGCCTGCAATCAGGCCTGCCTCGATCACACCTTCAGCGGCAAGCTGTCCTCCTGTCTGGTCAACCCTCGTGCTTGCCATGAAACAGAACTGACGATCACGCCAACTGGCACCCGCAAGAACATCGCCGTCGTCGGTGCAGGGCCTGCGGGCCTTTCTGCAGCGATCACCGCAGCCGAGCGCGGGCATTCTGTCACTCTCTTTGACAAGGCGGCCGAGATTGGCGGACAGTTGAACATGGCCAAGCAAGTCCCCGGCAAGGAAGAATTCTGGGGGCTCGTCGCCTATTACCGCACGATGGTCGCAAAACTGGGGATTACGCTGCAACTCGACACAACCGCGACCCCGGTTGAATTGGCGGATTTCGAAGAAATCATCATCGCAACGGGCGTTGCCCCACGCGACCCACAGATCCCTGGCCAGGATGGGCCAAATGTGTTGTCCTATATTGATGTGTTGCGCGGCAAATCCCCCGTCGGCGAAAAGGTCGCCATTATCGGCGCTGGTGGGATCGGCTTTGATGTTGCGGAGTTCCTCGTGACCGCTAAAAGCCCGACTGAGAACCTGAAGGATTGGCTCGCAGAGTGGGGCGTTGGCGATCCTGCCGAAACACGCGGGGGCCTACGACCCGAAGGCCCGCAGCCGGATGCACCCACGCGGCAAGTGACCTTGCTACAGCGCAAGGCCGAAAAGCTCGGGCGGCGATTGGGAAAAACCACCGGCTGGATCCACCGGGCCGGGCTGCAGATGAAGGATGTCGATATGATTGGCGGGGTGAACTACGAAAAGATTGATGCCCAAGGTCTGCATGTCAGCAAAGGTGAGTCGCGCGAAGACCCTCGGGTGATCGTCGCGGACACCATTGTGCTTTGCGCGGGCCAGTTGCCAGAGCGCAGTCTGGCCGATGTATTACGCGCAGAAGGCCGCAAAGTGTATGTCATTGGCGGTGCGGATGTCGCCGCTGAGTTGGATGCAAAACGTGCGATCGACCAAGGCACGCGGCTGGCGGCAGCGCTTTAAGGCAAAAATCCGAAACCCCGTTTTTCTGCCAAAACGCCATCCAAAATTAACGTATAGCCTTGTTTTTATGGCGCAGAGAGCGAAATTCGCTGTTTCCGCTTTGGCATCAAAACCTGTTGATACCCCCTTATTGTCAGGCATTTGTCCAATTCCTGCCTGAATTGCGCGCAATCAATCTACAGGAAGAAGTATTTGGGAATGGACACGCCTATGGATCGACTGACGGAAATGGAGGCATTCGCCACCGTGGTGGACCAGGGTGGATTCACGGATGCTGCCAAGAAGATGGGTATTTCGAAGTCCGCTGTCTCCAAACATGTATCGGCGCTTGAAACACGTCTTGGTGCAAGACTTCTGAACCGCACAACCCGCCGCGTCAGCCCGACCGAAATCGGACTGGCCTATTATGACCGTGCCCGCCGCGTTCTGAATGATGCAGGCGAAGCCGACGCCCTCGTGACCTCGATGCAGGTCGCCCCTTCCGGGCTTTTGCGGATCAGCGTTGCGACTGATTTTGGGGTGAACCATCTGTCGCCTGCCTTGGGCAGTTTCCTCACGGATTTTCCCGACATTACCGTCAACATGGTGTTGAACAACCGATTTGTTGAGCTGATTTCAGAAGGTTTCGACATGGCGATCCGGATAGGAGAGCTGGAGGACAGCACTTTGCGCGCACGCAAGCTGACCGAAACCACAAAACGCATGATCGCAAGCCCTGCCTATTTCGCGCAATACGGGCGACCGGAGAAAATTGACGATTTGAATGGGCACAAACTCCTGCACTATTCAAACCAGTCCAATTCCGCAGTCTGGAGACTGACCGCCCCCTCTGGTGAGCGCCGACAGGTGCGCACGGCAGGCTGGCTGACAGTCAACGATGGTCAGTCCCTTCTGAATGCCTGCATCGGCGGTCTTGGCATCGCCTATTTACCCAGCTTTCTTTATGCAGATGCGATGCGGCAGGGGCTGGTCGAAGACGTCATACCGACACTTCCGGTCGAAACGCAGGGCATTTACGCGGTCTATCCGCCGGGTCGATTTGTGCAGCCTAAAGTGCGTGCATTTGTCGATTTTCTGGTACATGCCTTTGCCGGCAAAGGCCCCAATGACTGGTGAAACAAACCCGTCAAATTGCCAAAACCAAGTCCGCATTAAACTAATCTAAAGGCCGCTCCAATATCCCCGACATACCAAGTCGGAGGATGTCGTGAACAGGCTGATGTATTTGTTGGCCCCAAAAGGGGCTTTTGGCTTTGCGATCAGATTGCTATCGCTTGTCGGGCTCGTCGCGCTGCTCAATCTGCTCTTCAGCGTCGTCTACGACCCGCATCAATTGCACGAAGCCCGATACTACATCAGCCACGCCGTCATCGTCGGTGGGCCGCTGATTGCATTTTTTCTGACAGTCACCGTGTTTCAGATAGAGTTACAACGGAAATTGTGGCGGCTTGCCAGAAAAGATGGGCTGACCGCACTGGATAATCGGCGGGCATTTTTTGACGAAACGAGCAAGAGACGCGCGTCCAAGTGCGAGGGCGTTCTGCTAATGCTGGACGCTGACAACTTCAAGGATATCAATGACACCCATGGGCACCAGATCGGAGACCGCTGTTTGAAGAGGATTGCACAGCAGCTTCGCCGCAATTTGCGCAGTCACGACGTCGTCGGGCGGATTGGCGGTGAAGAGTTCGCTATCTATGTGCAAGGCGCAACACTGCAAGAAGCACGCGCTATCGGTCATCGTCTGGCGGAACCACTTCGCATCAATCTTGACGCAGGCGCACATATTGAGCTGACCCTTTCAGTTGGTGCCGTCATCGACCGCCCGCATCTGAGCCTGGATGAAATGTGCAACTATGCCGACAAGGCACTGTATTGGGCCAAATCCAACGGTCGCGCGCAATTGGCAATCTGGGATGAGAGCATGTCACCGATTGCTCAATCTGGCAATCCAGATGGAACCGCCGCACTTCACTGATCGGCTTGCAACCGCAGGACGGCCTCAACGCGACGGTTTTTACTGCGTCCCTCTAACGTCTCATTGGTCGCAAGTGGCACAAGAAACCCGACACCCTCCGCGGTTAGCTGACGGCGCGGAATCGCATAGTCTGCGACAAGCCGTTCCAGAACGGAGGCAGCGCGGCGCTGCGAAAGCGCGATGTTCGGTGCCAATTCACCACTCGCGTCCGTGTGCCCCACAAGCACAATCTGTCTGCTGTTGTCGGCTTGCAGATAGCGCGCAAGTGCGGCCAGCGATCCGAATTCGGCAACTGCCAGCTGCGCCGACCCCGTTTCGAAGCTCAAATCGGACAACACCGCGCGGCCGGTTGTTTCGAGCCTGGCAATAAAACCGAGCGCAGAAGGCAAAGGTTGCCCCATCGCAACTGCGGCTTCAGGAGTGAGCGGTTGGGCTTCTGTCGGCGCAACGCGCGTTACCTGAACATAGCCCGCCTGCGCAGTGCGGCTCACTAACAGCGATACCATATCAGCCCCCGAACCGCCGGTCTTGCGTGCGGTCAAAAAGCGGAAGTCATCGAGCGCGACCTGCATCTCTGGCGGGGGCAGAACATCGACTGCAAAGCGGAAATCAAACCCACCACAGGTCGCATCGGCGCATTCGAATACGATCTGAAAGCGATCATTGCGCAACTGTTCGCGCAAGGGTCGCATCATCTGCAACGTTGTCAGAGAGGTCGTTTCAATGCGCCATGCCTGCTGTGTTAAGGCGCCTTCGGTCAACTGTGTAGGAACCACGCCATCGGCCCATTCGCCCGTCGGAAACGCGTAATTGTCCAACGGGCTGAAAACTTCAGTGGTCAAGCTTGCATTGCTGGGGAATTCCAGCGTTTGCGCCCAGGACAAGCCGGGCAGCAAGAACAATATCGCGTTGAGAAACCGTCTCATCGCGCCTGCGCGTGATAGCCGTCATTCGGGCGCATACCGGTGGCAGAGGCGATGCGATTGCTCATATTGTAAAAGCCAGCAACGGCGGCGATATCCCAGATATCGCGATCCGAAAAACCGACTTGCCGCAAAGCATCACGGTCTTTTTCGACAATCCCGGCACTCGCCACGGTCATCTGCTCGGTAAATTCCAGCATCGCATGTTGCCGTCGATCGAGCGACGCAACCCGCCAGTTCATCACAAGCATCTCGCCCAACTTGGGATCACCGGACAACTGCCGCACCGCCGCGCCATGGGCGGTCAGACAATAGTAGCACTTATTGATGGAGGACACGACAACCGCGATCATCTCACGTTCAAGTTTGGAGAGCCCCGAGTCCGCCAACATCACGTCATTATAGAGCGCCGCAAATGCGTTTAATTTATCAATATCAAAGGCATAGGCCCGCAGCACGTTCGGGACCATTCCCAGCTTGTCTTGACAGACATCAAAATACCTCTGCGTGGCCTCCGGCAACGGATCGACCATTGGTAAATCAAGGGCGGTGGGTAGGTCTGTCACTGCTCACTCCTGCAAAACGCGATAGTGATACTGTCCCACAAGCGTCATCCCAAGGGAAGCATAGAGCGTATTCGCGGGCGTGTTCGCCTGCGTTGTCAAAAGGGTCAGGTAGGATGCCCCCTGCTCTTTCGCCCAAAATGCGGCGGCGCGGGTCAGGTGCCGCGCCAAGCCCTTGCGTCGGTATTCGCGGGCGACTTCCAACGCATGGATCATCGCGCAATCTGCTGCCTTCGCGACAAAACCGGTCGCTGCTGGCGTATCGTCGATGCGGCCAAGCAAAGTCGTCTTGGGTTGCAGGGCACGGTCCATCACGTCCAGCCGCCCTTGGCCAACGCCACCTGACTTCCAGATCTCTACCTGTGTGGCCAGCGGTGGCCACACTTCAAATGTGGTGACCGGCGGCGGCCGTCGCGTCGCGATCAAATCGACGGGCGCGACATACATGTTGGTGATATCTCTGGACCGATAGCCGCGGGCTTTCAACAGTTGGTCCAGCGCAGTATCGCCGTCGCGCAACATGAAAAGCGGTTTCTGGCCGACGTATTTCATGGCTTCCTCGGCGGTGGGGATATCAGCGTCGGACACCATGCCTTCGGCCGTGGTCGCGCTGACGCGGTTACCGCCCTGCCCGTCAACGCGCACCATCCAAGGCCCAACCGCCCGTTTCGCGCAGGCGGGCCAGGTGCCATCTATCAGCGCGTAGATCATTTGCTTTGTCGGACGTGTCATACCTCAAAAATTGCCGCCAAAGCTGCCATGGCCCTGTCCAGATCCGAAGCATTCGAACCACGCACGACGATGTTTGAGCCATAAATCCCGTCCTTTTGGAATGGGTAGGAACCGACAGACACATCAGGGAACGCCTGCGCAAACTGGCCCAACGGTCCCGCGATGTCCCCTTCACCCTTCATCAATCGCAATGTCCGCGAAAGCAGGGGTGCGCCACCTGTCAAGCTTGGCAGAATGCTGGCGACCATGGCTTGAAACACCGACGGCACACCGGCCATCACATGGACGTTTTCGAGGCTGAAGCCGGGTGCAGTGCTGACCGGATTGTCAATTAGACAGGCCCGCGAAGGAATGCGCGCCATACGCAGTCGCGCTTGATTGAGCTCTTGCCCGGACCGGTCGTAGTGGGCCTGCAACAAGGCGCGCGCATCATCGCGCACATCAATCGTGTCGTCAAAGGCCGCGGCGATGCAGTCTGCGGTGATGTCATCATGGGTCGGCCCAATGCCACCGCTCGTAAAGACGTTATCATATGCCACCGCCAACGCACGCACCGCCGCAATAATCGCCGTGCGATCATCACTGACGACCCGTACCTCTTTTAGGTCGATACCCCGCGCGGTCAGTTGCCCCGCCAGATAGTGCATATTCGCATCCCGCGTCCGCCCTGAGAGGATTTCATCTCCGATTACAAGCATCGCAGCGCTGGGGTTTGGCATAGGTGGTTCTCCTGTCTTGTGCAAATGGTTATAGGTCGCACCATGGAATTTGCCACGCCTTTGATCCCCGCCCGCCTGATCCGTCGTTATAAGCGCTTTCTGGCGGATGTGCGGCTTGCAGACGGGCGAGTGGTCACAGCCCATTGCGCAAACCCCGGTCCGATGATCGGTCTGGCCGAGCCTGACACGCAAATCTGGCTGGAGCCAAATGATGACCCGAAAAAGAAACTGAAATTCGGCTGGCGTTTGGTCGATCATGAAAACGGGCATTTCACTGGCGTCGATACGAGCCTGCCCAATCGCGCGCTGAAGGCCGCTTTGGACGCGCATGACGTGCCGCACCTGCCCGCCTATGACCTTGTCCGTTCTGAGGTCAAATACGGCGAAAACAGCCGCGTCGATTTCCTGCTCAGTGGCGACGGACCTGATACGTATCTTGAGGTGAAAAGTGTGACCTTGAGCCGTCAAACCGGCCTTGCAGAGTTTCCCGACAGCGTCACCGCCCGAGGCACAAAACACCTTCACGCGCTGGCGCAAATGGTGGGCCAAGGCCATCGCGCCATCATGCTCTACCTCGTTCAACGCACCGACTGCACGGCCATGACCCTCGCCAGTGATATCGACCCTGCTTATGCGTCCGCATTTGCAAAGGCGACCGCCGCGGGCGTCGCGGTCCGCGTCCAAGCCTGCGAAATCGACCCCTCCGGCGTGCGATTGGGTGAACCGATCCCTTTCCAGCCCTAGAAATCAGCACAAATCCAGATTATGTGCGGGGCTGAACCAGAAGGAACCAGACCGTTGGACACGAACAAAGCCCGCCTGACCAAAGATGGCATCCGCATCTATGAACAAAGCGACTTTGCCGGCATGGCAAAAGCCGGGGCGCTGGCGGCGCAAATCCTTGATGACATCGCGGGCCATGTGATCCCCGGGGCGACAACCGCAGAATTGGACCGCCTTATCACGCAGTGGGTTGATGAGGCGGGTGCCGTCTCTGCCACAATCGGATATAAGGGCTATCAGCACGCGAGCTGTATTTCCGTGAATCACGTCGTTTGTCACGGTATCCCCGGCGCCCCAATTCCGAAGGCCGCAAGTGAGACGATTTCCAAGAACCTTGAAAAGCGCCGCGATGGTGATGCGCTCAAGGAGGGGGATATCGTGAATATCGACGTGACCGTGATTGTCGATGGTTGGTTTGGCGATACCAGTCGGATGTATGTTGCGGGCAGACCGTCCAAGAAGGCGGAACGGTTGATCCAGGTCACCCATGACGCGCTGATGAAGGGAATTGCGGCCGCAAAGCCAGGCAACACCTTCGGCGATATCGGACATGCTATCCAAATGTATGCCGAAAGCCACCGAATGTCGGTTGTGCGTGATTTCTGCGGTCACGGGCTTGGCCGCGTATTTCACGCCCCGCCCAATGTATTGCACTACGGGCGTGCGGGCACGGGCGCATTGCTGGAGGAGGGTATGATTTTCACGATCGAACCCATGATTAATCTTGGACGCCCGGATACGCAGGTCCTGCGCGACGACTGGACAGCGGTGACACGCGACAAATCGCTTTCAGCGCAATTTGAGCACTCCATCGGGATCACGGCGGAGGGGTGTGAAATCTTCACGAACTCGCCCTCAGGCCGCTTCCACCCGACCTTTAGTGCTTAAAGGTGGGGAATTTCGGATAGGTGATGCGATCGAAACTGACTTGACGGCTGCCGAAGACAAGAAGATCGCCGAAGTCCCACAAGCGGTAACAATGCGGACAAAGCAGCGGCGCGCGCCGCAGCGAATGGGCCTTCACGCAACTGAACGCGGAAATGCAGTGCAAAAGGCAGGGGTATGTCCTATCCCTGCCTTAAAACGTCCGCAATTGGCAGTGAAATAACCTTTATGCAGAGCGCCCGGTTTTCTTTTTCATGCCTGATTGTCACCCTATCTGCGGTGGCGTTATTGGTACTTTCGGCAGAAGGAATATGGGACGATTACTTCCGGATCGCAAAATCCTATGGCGCAGGCGTGATTGGTGCAGTGGTCTTTTTGGTACCGGTGCAGTTCGTTCTTTCAACGATCTACAAAATCTACCGTGAGCGCGGAACAACGATCAGCCAAGCGGAGCGGCTGGCCTGGTACAAAGGCTATTTGCGCAATTATCCTTGGATGAATGTATTGACCGCAACAGTGGCACTGATTGCGACACTGGCGAGCTTTACCGTCTACAAGGGTGCCGTCGTCGGGGCGAATGGTTACAGTTTTGATGCGATGTTTATTGCCTGGGACAGGATGATTTTTGCTGGAAATGATGGCTGGATCGTGACCCATAGAATCTTCAACACCCCAGCCGCAACCAAGTGGATCGACTTTTTCTACCATCCGACGTTTTTCCCGATGTTACTGATATTTCTGTTGGCCATCACCTCAACGGGACTGACGGCGCTGCGGCAGACCTATATGCTGGCCTATCTGGCAAGCTGGCCGGTGATCGGAATGATCGGCGCCAGCACGCTGGCATCCGCAGGGCCTGTGTTTGATGGGGCACTCTATGGGGACGGCAGCACCTTCGGTCCGCTCATCGATCGTTTGCAGGCCCAGCTCGACGCGGGGGGCGGGCCGGTGACCGCAGCCCCTATTCGTGAGTATCTTTTGCGGTTGCAAGAGAATGGTGAAATCCGGTTTGGTGGAGGTATCTCTGCGATGCCGTCAATGCACATGGTGCTTGTGTTTCTTTGGGTTTTTCCGGCCTGGAACCTGAACCGTGCCTTCGGAATCGTCGTCGCACTCTATGCCGGTATCATCTGGATCGGATCTGTCCACCTCGGCTGGCACTACTTTGTCGATGGTTTGGTTTCGCTTGTCGTCGTGGGGATTATCTGGCGGATAGCCGGGCACATCGTGGGGCTATACGGCCAGCCTCAGGTGATACGCGCAACCACGTAGTCCGCTAAATCAACCAGCATTTTCTTCAGCGGCTGGTCCGGGATCACATCAAGCGACGCCTTCGCCTTGTCAGCCCAAGCAATCGCATCCTGCCGCGTTGTTTCCATCGTGCCGTGCTTTCCCAACAACGCAATAGCGTGTTCCAGATCGCCTTCTTCCTGACGGCCCTTCTGGATCGTGCGCACCCAAAACGCGCGGTCTTCCTCACTGGCCGCGGCAACAGCGCGGATCACAGGAAGTGTCAGTTTCCGCTCACGAAAATCATCGCCAGTGTTCTTGCCAATGGCCTTCGTGCCACTGTAATCGAGCAGATCATCAACGATCTGAAATGAGATGCCCAAAGCATCACCGTAATCAAACAACGCCTGTTTGGTTGCGGCATCCTGCCCGGCTATCTCTCCGCCAACCTCCATTGCAGCCGAAAAGAGCGCCGCCGTCTTGCCGCGCACAACCTGGAGGTAAATTGCCTCAGATGTGTCCAGGTCACTGGCTGCGGTAAGTTGAAGAACTTCACCTTCTGCAATCGTGGCAGAGGCATTCGCGAGAATGTCCAGCACTCGCAAAGATCCAGTTTCGACCATCAACTGAAAAGAGCGCGCAAAGAGGTAATCGCCAACCAGCACGCTGGAGCTATTATCCCACAACAGATTCGCCGTCGGACGGCCTCGGCGTTGCGCACTTTCGTCAACAACATCGTCGTGCAGCAATGTTGCCGTGTGGATAAATTCCACCGTCGCGGCCAGATGCACATGATACGGGCCCTTGTATCCACACATACGCGCGGCGGCCAATGTCAGCATCGGGCGCAAACGCTTGCCGCCGGCTTCAACCAGATGGGCGGTGACTTCGGGGATACGCGGCGCATATTCGGACGCCATGCGCTCTCGGATCAGCGCGTTCACGGCCGTCAGATCATCTGCCAAAGCCGCAGCCAGTTGCTCATGTGGTTTGGTTGCGGCTTGATCGAGACTCATTGAAGTTTCCGTCATGTGAATAGACAACCGCGTCGCGCCGTCTTAGGTCATAGTTTATGAAAGAGCTTCTGCGCACCAATGACCCCACGGTCATCGCCTTTGCAACCGCCCTGCTGGACAGCGAGGGTATAGACTGGTTCACCTTCGACGTAAATATGAGCGTCCTTGAAGGCAGCATTGGCATTATGCCACGCCGTCTGATGGTTTTGGACCGTGATCTGTTCATGGCAGAGGCGGTCATGCGCGACGGTGAGATTGACTTGGGCCGTGACTGACGCCCTGACCCAGGATGAATTTCTCGGTGGCCAATTGCGCATTTGGCAGCCGCAAGTCGGCTATCGGGCAGGCGTCGATCCGGTCATCCTTGCCGCATCTATCGCGGCAAGGCGCGGGGACCATATCTTGGAACTCGGCTGCGGTGTTGGCGTTGCCTCGCTCTGTATCGCCAGACGTGTGCCCGGCGTGAGGGTGACCGGCGTGGAGTTGCAGGAAAGCTATGCGACACTTGCCCGGCGCAATAGCGCAGAAAACCAGATTGAATTTGAAGTCATCACAGCCGATTTACGTGCGCTACCTGTTGATTTGCGCCAGCGGCGGTTTGCGCATGTGATTATGAACCCACCCTATTTCGACAGGGGCGCGGGGACATCAGCAACTGACGCCGGCCGTGACATTGCCTTTGGAGGCGACACGCCTCTTTCCGACTGGATTGCCGTTGGCGCAAAGCGGGTCGGGCCGCGTGGATATATGACGATCATTCAGAGAATGGAGCGCCTACCTGAAGTCCTTTCGGCGCTGGAGGGGCGTCTTGGCGCCATCATTGTGCGCCCGATCGCGGGTCGTGACGGGCGTGCGCCCGAATTATTCCTGCTGCAAGCCCGTCAGGAAGGTCGTGCTGCGTTTCGCATGGCGCCAACACTGGTCATGCACGAAGGCTCATCTCACGTGACAGACAAGGAAAGTTACACGCCAGATGTCCGTGACGTTTTGCGCAGTGGCGAAGAATTGCGCATCCTGCCTTGAGAAAATCTCAGGTTTTCAATGCGACGGTTTTTTCCATGCTGATTTGCTGCCTTGCGGCGTGACAGATTGCGTTTGATGTGGTGCAATCAGATATCATCAACCAGAGGAGTACACACATGAGCTTGAGTTCGCATTTGGAGCAACTGAAGAAAAAACACCAACACCTCTCGGAACATGTCGAATCGATGCAGCGAAGCCCTGCTACTGACGACATCGAGCTAGCGAAGCTTAAGAAACAAAAGCTCATGCTGAAGGAAGAAATTACCCGCCTCAGCACCCATTAACCAACGGACGCTCCGAGCAGCGCCAGAACGGCAAAGTCAGAGCAGATCCCGCGCATGAACAAGTCGTCGACCATCTGCAAATTTGGTCGACGTTTTTATTTCCTCCATGACCCAAGCCTCAAACGCCGCGATATGCGGGCGTTTTTCATTGCCTTTTGGACAAATGAACCGGAACTGCGCCTCAGAAATCAATCCCACCTCGAACGGGGCGACCAAACGACCGGCCTCCAACGCGCGCGTGGCAAGCGATACGCGCCCCATTACAACCCCCGCCCCGGCAATCGCCGCATCCAATGCATGGTCCGCCTGCGAAAATCGCGGGCCATGACTTGTATCGAGATCAACCCCGACCGCGCGCGCCCAAGCAGCCCAATCCGTCGGTGCCTTAAAGAAGCTGATCGAATCATCATGCACAAGCGTCGCCTGAGCGAGCTTTTCAGGCGTGTCGAATTCCTCGGCCATTTTCGGCGTCATCATGGGCGTCATCCATTCCTGGATCAATGACCGCGCATATACACCCTTGTCCCCGCCAAGGCCAAAACGGATCGCGACATCAACCTCATCGCGATCGAAGTCTATCAAACGCAAAGTCGCCAGAAACCGTAGCTCTATTTCCTTATGGGCTTGGGCGAAATCATACATCCGCGGGGCAAGCCATTTGGATGTGAAAGCTGGGCCCGCAGTGACTGTGAGTATGCCGCTATCATTCAGTCTTTTTGTAGATCGCCATGCCGCAGAGAGGGTTGCAAAGGCGTCCCTTGCGCCGGGCGCAAGGCAGCGTCCCGCCTCTGTCAACTCTACCGCGCGATTGAGACGTCGAAATACAGGTTGACCCAAATCCGACTCTAATGATTTGATTTGATATGATAAAGCAGCGGGCGTGACGTTTAACTCATCAGCAGCGCGGGCAAATGACATATGGCGCGCTGCGGCCTCAAAAGCGCGCAGTGCAGTAAGGGGGGGCAATCTATCTGACATAATTCAGTTTAATACAGCTTAACTGAAGTAATAGAAAGTCTCGTTTGTCAAAGGGGCGGTAAATGCCCATATTGAGAACATCAAGACAAACAAAGACACTGACAAAAGGAACTTCAAAATGTATGAGACAACAACAAGCCCGCGCATCCGCCAAGCAATCGCACAAGCCCATCATGAGCGCGCCGAAGCGGCCCGCAAGGCTTTCCGTTGGTTGACGTTCCGCCACTAAGGGGAAATCAACGCGCCACATGCAAAAAGGGCCACGCTTTCACGGCGCGGCCCTTTTTATTTAAAGCTGTTCGGCTTCAAGCCATATACTGGCCGCCGTTTGCGGATAATGTGGACCCGGTGACAAAGCCCGCATCGTCCGATGCAAGGAAGCAGACAGCGCGTGCAATCTCAGATGCTTCGCCAAGGCGGCCAACGGGGATCTGCGGCAGAATCACTTCGTTCATCACTTTTTCAGGGATCGTGCTCATCATCTCCGTGTTGATGTAACCGGGTGCGACGATGTTCACCGTGATGCCCGCGCGCGCGCCCTCTTGTGCCAGTGATTTGGTGAAACCAATGTCGCCAGCCTTGGTCGCTGCATAGTTGGCTTGGGCAAACTGCCCTTTTTGACCGTTGATTGAGCTGATCGTCACGATACGGCCGAACTTGCGCGCGCGCATCCCGCCCCAAACATTGTGTGTCATGTTAAAGACGCCGTTGAGGTTGGTGTCGATGCATTCGTGCCATTGCTGTGGGGTCATCTTGTGAAAAGGCGCATCACGGGTGATGCCCGCGTTGTTCACAAGGATTTCAACCGGGCCAAGATCCGCTTCGATCTGTGCGATACCTGCCTGGCAGGCCTCGTAATTGCCGACGTCCCATTTGTACGTCTTGATGCCTGTTTCTGCTGTGAAAGCCGCAGCTTTTTCATCATTGCCTGCGTAGGTCGCGGCAACGGTGCAACCCATATCTTGTAGTGCTGTTGAAATAGCTGCGCCAATTCCACGCGAGCCGCCAGTGACAAGTGCAACACGTCCCATATTCGTTCCTCCTAGGATATTAATGTCGTTGGTTTAGGCGGCGCCATGACACGCCGCCTTGATTTGGATCAGGGACGCTCAACGCAAAGGGCAACACCCATGCCACCGCCGATGCAAAGCGTTGCGAGGCCTTTTTTCGCGCCGCGGCGTTTCATTTCGAACAGCAAGGTGTTCAGGACGCGACAACCGGACGCACCGATTGGGTGCCCAATTGCAATCGCGCCGCCGTTGACGTTGACGATTTCCGGATCCCACCCCATTTCCTTGTTCACCGCACAAGCCTGTGCCGCGAAAGCCTCGTTTGCTTCGACAAGGTCGAGATCGGCAATTGACCAGCCTGCTTTATCAAGCGCCTTTTGCGATGCGTAAATCGGGCCAACGCCCATGATCGACGGGTCAAGACCGGCTGTTGCATATGAAGCGATACGGGCCAAAGGCTCGATCCCGCGCTTTTCGGCTTCGTCAGCGGACATCAGCAAAGTTGCGGCAGCACCGTCGTTCAGGCCAGACGCGTTTGCGGCGGTAACGGAACCGTCTTTCATAAACGCAGGGCGCAATTTCTGCATAGCTTCCATCGTCGCGCCGTGACGAATGTATTCGTCTTTGTCGACAATGATGTCACCCTTGCGGGTTTTTACGGTGTAGGCAGCGATCTCGTCATCGAAGCGTCCGGCCTTTTGTGCCGCTTCCGCTTTGTTCTGCGAGGAAACCGCGAATTCGTCCTGCATATCGCGCGTGATTTGGAATTTTTCTGCTACGTTTTCAGCTGTTTGGCCCATGTGGTAGTTGTTGAACGCATCCCAGAGACCGTCGCGGATCATCGTGTCGATGTACTTCATATCGCCCATCTTCTGGCCTGCACGCAGATGTGCGGCATGTGTGGACAGTGTCATGTTTTCCTGACCACCAGCGGCCACGATAGACGCGTCGCCCAACTGGATGTGTTGGGCGCCAAGCGCCACGGCTCGCAGGCCGGAACCGCAAACCTGATTGATCCCCCACGCAGCGGACTCCGTTGGTAGACCGGCGTTGATATGGGCCTGACGTGCAGGGTTCTGACCCTGCGCGGCGGTCAAAACCTGACCCAGGATTGTTTCGCTAACTTCGGATTTATCGATCCCTGCGCGGGCGACGACAGCTTCGAGCACGGCAGAGCCCAAATCGTGGGCCGGTGTGTTTGCAAATGATCCGCCAAAGCTGCCCACGGCTGTCCGGGCGGCTGACGCGATTACGACGTTGGTCATGATGTGTCCTCTTCAGGTTGTTCCCTGGCAGGACGGTGCCATTTACACGTCTTTCGTGCAAGTCAGCCCAAACTGCCGCTGGCCGTTTGGGTAAGGGCAAAGTTGACGTAGGGCAAATCAAAGCCCCTATGCGCGCAGCGCAACCCCCGAAAGATCAAGATATCACAGCGTGAGTGTCGGCACGCCAAAGTGATACCCCTGAAGGCAATCAGCACCCAACGACGTCAGGAATGCCGCCTCATCCGCGGTTTCGACGCCGTCTGCCACCGCGAACATCTCAAACTGATGAGCGACTGCAATCAATGCTTCAATCAAGACCTGGTTGTCGGGGTCATGTTCCACGCCTTTCACAAAGCCTTTGTCAATTTTGACGAGGTCGAACAAGAAATCTTTCAAATAGCGAAACGCCGTAAAGCCCGCCCCGAAACCATCCAGCGCGAAGCCCACGCCGCGCGGCTGCATTTCATGCATGAAACGGATCACATTTTCATGCAGAAGCATTGCCGATGTTTCGCTAATTTCAAAGATCAGTCGCTCCCCCAAAGCATCGCGATCAAGCAACCCATGATCGAGAATACGCCGCCATTCGCCATCTCCAATCGACCGTGCAGAGACATTGACCGACAATCGCAAGTCAGGATTCTGGCGCAACTGCTGCAACGCCAGGCGCAGCGCCGTGCAATCAACCTGACGCCCAAGCGCTGTTCCCTCGATCGCGGACATAAAATGCGCAGCAGGAATGACCCGCCCCTCTTCACCTGTCAGCCGAACGAGCCCCTCATAAAAGGCAACGGACTGCGACCCATCCGCAGTCACGACAGGATGAAACGCCAACTGTGCCCGCCCGGCGACAAGCGCATTGCGTACCATCGTGTTCACACCCGCCGCCTGACTGGC
The DNA here is from genome assembly GCF_042093035.1 of Yoonia sp. GTDB lineage: Bacteria > Pseudomonadota > Alphaproteobacteria > Rhodobacterales > Rhodobacteraceae > Yoonia. The sequence goes on from NZ_JBELFI010000010.1 coordinate 19,820, forward strand.
CATGGCATATTGAAGCGGATCAACAACCGCATGATCGGACATTTCAATGCTTCTGAGCGTGGCGTTTTGCATTACGCGCCTCCATACTGATCCGTGGAGATTACGCTTGTGAAACCTAACAACCTCTTAAGGAATGAAAATGACTGAGCGCTGTGGCTGGGCTGGACCTGAGCAGGTTTACCTTGATTATCACGACACCGAATGGGGCGTACCGGAATATGACAGCCGTACGCTGTGGGAAAAACTGGTTCTGGATGGGTTTCAGGCGGGTCTGTCCTGGATTACAATATTGAAAAAGCGCGAGAATTTCCGCGCCGCCTTTGCCGGATTTGATCCCAACTTGATCGCCACTTGGGGCGACGCAGAGGTGGAACGCCTGTTGCAAGACGCTGGCATCATCCGGCACCGTGGCAAGATCGAGGCTACAATCACAAACGCGCGCGCATGGCAGAGGATCGAACAATCAGACGGATTCGATCGCTTCTTGTGGCGCTATGTGGACGGGGTTCCCCTAACCACAACACACGCTGACCGCGCATTGATTCCAACACAATCACCACTCACCGCGCAGATGTCCAAGGATCTCAAGAAAGCCGGTTTCAAGTTTTGTGGGCCGACAATTATCTACGCTTTCATGGAGGCCACGGGGCTCATCAACAATCACCTGACGACCTGCCCGCAGCACGCAGCCTGCACGAATTTCGCACGTGATCCGAAAGAGATCTGGCCAGACGGGCTATAAAACGCCGCTTACCAGCGGTCAAGTGCATTTTCGTCAGCATCTTTCGCGGCAACCCAGGCTGCCCCCTCGGCAGTGACTTCTTTCTTCCAGAATGGCGCACGGGATTTGAGGTAATCCATCAAGAAATCCGCCGCCTCAAACGCCGCAGCCCGATGCGCCGACGCCGTTGCGACCATCATGATCGGCGCACCCGGTTTCAATGGCCCGTAACGGTGAATGACAAGCACATCCGCCAGTTTCCAACGCTGCCTGGCTTCTTCTGCAATCCTGGCAATCGCGCTTTCGGTCATGCCGGGGTAATGCTCTATCAGCATTTCTTTCAAGTCGCCTTGGGTATCGCGGACAATCCCCGTGAAGCTGACCACTGCGCCGATGTCTTTTCGGTCCTGTGCAAAACTATTGAGTTCTGCACCGGTGTCAAAGGGTTCCGATTGGACGCGGATTTGCATTAGCCACCTGTCATTGGGGGAAAGAATGCAACTTCTTTCACGCCATCGAGTGGTGCATCAAAATGGGATAATTCCTGATCCAATGCGACCCGTAATGCGCTTGTGTCAGCAAAGGCGGCTGCATAGCGGTCTTCGCGTGTCACAAGCTCTGCGATCAGATCGTTGACTGTCGCGGCCTGCGTCTGCACAGCTTCTTGCGGCAATCCGATGCGTTCGCGCACCCATGCAAAGTAGACGACATTCATGTATCCGTATCCCGCAAATAGGGGCGCGATTTCTGGAAGTAATCCCAACCCGTCACTATTGTCAGCACCGCAGCAAGCCACAGCATGATAATTCCACCCCACCAGCTTACCATCATGCCCTGATACTTCCACCAAAGACCGAGCGCGTCTGGTCCATCGCCAGAAATCGCCAGCTCAACCATCTCCGGCGACAATTCGCGCGATTGCATCCCGAAGTAATGCTCAAACGCTCCGGAGGCGAAAAGCATGGCAATCGCAACCATCTGGGCAGTGGTTTTCCACTTCGCCAAATTGGTCACTTTGAGCGTTCCGGCGGTATCACCCAGAAACTCACGTAGCCCAGAGACAAAGACTTCACGGAAGATAATCAATGTCGCAGGCAAGAGAATCCATGGATTCATGTTGGAAAAACCAGTGATGACGACCAAGGCGATAATCACCATCGCCTTGTCTGCAATCGGGTCGAGCATTGCCCCCAATTTGCTTTCCTGCTTCCAGGCGCGCGCCAGATACCCATCAAGGAAATCCGTGAAAGCAGCGAGGACAAACAGGATCAGCGCGAACCAATCTGCATAGGGACGGGCGAAATACAAAAACATCAGCACAACACCTGGGGCCGCAGCGAGCCGCAGAATCGTCAGGATATTGGGCAGGTTCAGGTTCATACTGTTGGTGTAGCGGCTTGTGTCAGCGGTGGAAAGCAGGTTGCGCCGCTGAATTACGCGGACGTGAGCCAGCTTTGGGTTTCCGCGGTTTTCGCCTTTAGCCAGAGCAGGTCAAAACCACAGATCAGACGATATCCTCTTGCAAATAGCCCGGCAGCTTGTTCGGGTGCCAGCGCCACATTGCCCAGCGCAATACCATGTGCATGCGCAGCAGCTTCAACTTTCGTAATCGCGGCCTGGAAATCAGGATGATCGAATTGCCCCGATATTCCAAGATCGGTTGAAAGGTCGAATTGGGCAGGCACCAGCAGGTCAATCCCCTCAACGGAAGCGATTTCGTCGATGTTTTCGATCGCGTCGGCGGTTTCGACCAGTAACATACACGTCAACGTGCCATCGACCGTATCTTTGTACTCCAGAAGGGACACACCGGCGGCGGAGTGGGCGATGAAAGGTCCAAATCCGCGGTTGCCGTGCGGCGGATACCGCAATGACGCAACGGCTTTGCGCGCGTCATCGGCATTTCGGATCATCGGAAAGCAGATGCCTTGCGCGCCAAGATCCAGAATGCGTTTGACCTGCACCGGGTCATTCTCGGCGACACGCACGATTGGCGCGCATTTGGTACCTTGTGTTGCTGCTATCATCGCGTGCGCACTGGCGTGATCGACCGCGCCATGCTCCATATCAATAATCACTGCATCGGCGCCAGCGGCGGCCATCGCCTGGGTCACTGTCGCGGAAGGAATGGTGCAAACATGCGCCGTCAGACGATCGTTGGTGTCATTTAGTCGCTGTTTCAGATTTGTCATCAATTTTACCCCCTGCAATCTGCACGAATGGTGACGACGCGGGGCGTAATCTGTCAACCGTTCTCATGGAAGTAATCATAAACCGTTTGCGCAAGCTTCGCCGAGACGCCATCGACAGCTTTCAGGTCAGCAAGATTGGCCTGTGCCACCGCTTTTGCAGACCCAAAATGCGCCAAGAGCGCCCGTTTGCGGGTCGCCCCGACGCCCGGCACATCGTCAAGCGGGGTCGCGCCGATTGCCTTGGACCGTTTCGCGCGGTGCGTGCCAATCGCAAAGCGGTGCACCTCATCGCGCATCCGTTGAATGAAATAGAGCACCGGGTCATTGTGGCGCAGCGCCATGACGGTTTTACCCGTCCGGTGGAATTCTTCCTTACCTGCATCGCGGTCTTCACCTTTGGCCACACCAACCATTGGAATATCACTGACGCCGAGGTCATCCATGATTGCGCGCACGGCACTGACCTGACCTTGCCCGCCGTCAATCAACAACAAGTCGGGCCAGGTGCCTTGGGTCCGGTCCGGGTCTTCCTTGAGCAGGCGTTGGAAACGGCGGGTCAGCACCTCTTTCATCATACCAAAGTCATCACCGGGGGTCAGGCTCTCGCCCTTGATGTTGAACTTGCGGTACTGGTTTTTGTCAAAGCCATCAGGCCCCGCAACAACCATCGCACCAACCGCATGGGCACCCTGAATATGCGAGTTGTCGTAGACCTCTATCCGCTGCGGGATCTTTTCCAACTCAAACGCCTCGGCCAGACCCTTGAGAAGGCGGGTCTGGGTCGCGGTCTCTGACATCTTGCGCGCAAGGCTTTCACGCGCGTTGCGCAGCGCACCCTGCACTAATTCAGCCTTTTCGCCGCGTTGCGGGATCACGATCTCTACCTTGCGTCCGCTCTTTTCGGCCAAAGCGTCAGCCATAAGATCGTCATTATCCAAACCATGCGACAGGATCAGCATCTTTGGCGGCTCGCGGGTGCTGTAAAACTGGCCCACAAAGGCCTCCATCACCTCGGAAGGGTCTTCATCCCCGCTGATGCGCGGATAGTAGTCGTGGTTGCCCCAGTTCTGATTGGCACGGATAAAGAACACCTGCACGCAGGCCTGGCCGCCATCGCGGTGCAACGCGATGATATCGGCCTCTGCCGTACTTTGCGGGTTGATACCCTGGGCTGACTGCACCTGCGTCAACGCTTTGATCCGGTCACGCAAGGCGGCGGCGCGTTCGAACGCCATCGCCGCGCTCGCGTCTTGCATCTGCACTGCAAGCGCCTGTTGGATACCCTTGGTACGCCCTTGTAGAAATTTCTCGGCGTCGGCAACGGTGGCAGCGTAATCGGTTTCCGAGATCAGCCCACAGCAAGGGCCGGAGCAGCGTTTGATCTGGTATTGCAGACAAGGCCGCGTGCGCGTTTCAAAATCGCTGTCTGAGCAATTGCGCAGCAAAAACACACGCTGGAGTTGATTCAACGTCCGGTTCACGGACCCCGCACCGGCAAAGGGTCCGTAGTAATTGCCCTTTTGCTTTTTTGCACCACGATGTTTCTTAATCATTGGAAAAGGATGGTCTTTGGCGACCAGAATATTGGGAAATGATTTGTCGTCGCGCAGCAACACATTGTAACGCGGTTTCAGCTGCTTGATGAGGTTTTGCTCAAGCAGCAGTGCCTCTGTTTCGGTGCGTGTGGTCAGGAACATCATCGACGCCGTTTCGCGGATCATTCGCGTGATACGCGGCGAATGGTTTCCGGCGCGCGCGTAGTTGCTGACCCGGGCCTTGAGGTTGCGCGCTTTTCCCACATAGAGAACGCGACTTTCCCCATCCAGCATCCGATAAACACCCGGTGACGCGTCCAGTGTGCGCAGATAGTCATGGATAATTTCATATCCGGATTTTGTCGGCTGCTCGGTCATCGGCTCTGGTCTGTGATTCTCTGATTGGCTGCAATGGTAACGCAGCAAGAACAAGAGGAAAGGCATCCACCGTTTCTGTGGATAACTCGGTGGGCTAATCCTGATGAGCCATGATTTTCCCTTGTTTTCGGCTGACTTCGTCTATGTGCCTATTTTTTAAGCGATAATGTAAGTAGTTGATTTCATGTTGTTATTTTTCCAAAATAGCATTAACACCTTGATAACACTGCCATTTGTTAAGGTTTTGTAACGCTTTGCGGTATGCGGTGCACAAGTTATCGGGCCCGCTATTCTACGCCGAGCACATCTGGCGTTTCCCATGCAAGGTGCTGGCCTCCGTCAACGGCCAACATTTGGCCTGTCACGGCGGGCGCATCAAGGAAATAACCAAGAGTTGCCGTGATATCCGATGGGTTCGCACCGCGCTTCAGGACGGTCGCGGCTCGTTGCTTGTCAAAGTGCGATTTGCTCTGACGATGGCCTTGCAGAGTAGGGCCGGGACCGATGCCGTTCACACGCACTTTTGGCGCCAATGCTTGCGCCGTGGTGCGAGTCATCGCCCACAGTCCCATTTTGGCGATCGTGTAGCTGATGAATTCCGGCGTCAGCTTGTGAATGCGCTGATCGAGCATATTCACCACGAGCCCTTGCGCGACGGGTTCATCCATCGCGTCCAAGACAGGGTCAGGGACTTGGGCTGCAAAATTCTGGGTGAGCACAAATGGCGCGCGCAGGTTGGAGGCCATATGCCGATCCCAGCTTTCGCGGGTCCCCGTCGCGATGTTGTCATATTCAAAGATCGACGCATTGTTTATCAGGCACGTCAGCGGCCCGCCCAGCGCCTCTGAGCTTCTTGAAACCAGTGATTGTGTTGCAGCCTCATCCAAAAGATCGGCCTGTAGTGCCACCGCATTGCGACCCATCGCTGCAAGCTGCGCCACAGTCTCTGCTGCACCCGCCTCAGAGCCTGCATAATGTACTGCCACATCATAGCCGCGCCGCCCCAGATAAAGCGCCATCGCCTGACCCAGCCGCGCGCCCGCACCCGTGACCAGCGCCCTCATTTGCGAGACTTCTCGCATTGGCAGGGACCTTTACCGATCCGGTAGCGCAGACACTTCGGGCATTTCGCCTGGGCAAGCCGCGCTTGCCCCGGAAACCGCCATCTTCCGAACATTGCCAGTACCAGCATGAAGGCCAGAAAGATGAAGATTGCTTTGATAATCACAGGCCAAACCTTGCAAATGCCGCACGTTCTTCGATGCCCGCGACCGTATCATCAACAATCTGCGCCCCAAAGCGTGGAAGCAGCGGCTTCCTTTGCCCATAACGGCGGAATTGAACCTTATCGCCGAAGCGTTCCTTCATCAGCGGCGCAAGGTGACCGATGCCATCGACAAGCCCTTCGTCTACACCCTTCTGGCCAATATAGACTTCGCCAGTAAAGAGGTCCGGATTGTCGCTCAGTTTCGTACCGCGCCGTGATTTCACGTAGTCAATGAAAGTCCCATGCAGGTCGTCCAGCCAACCCTTCAGCTTTTTCACATCAGCGGGTTTTTCTGGCTTGAAAGGGTCCATCATCGACTTGGATTTTCCTGCCGTATGAACACGACGTTCAACGCCAAGCTTTTCAATCGCGTTTGGCACGCCAAAGCCGGACGATATCACCCCGATTGATCCCGTGATCGAGCAACTATCGACGTAGATTTCATCCGCAGCACAAGCCAGCCAATACCCGCCGGAGGCCGCCACATCCTCGACGAATGCAAAAACGGGGATCCTCTTTTCATCGGCCAAGCGCCGGATCCGCGACGCGATGAGCGATGACTGCACGGGTGATCCACCGGGGCAGTTGATCTCAAGCGCCACAGCGGCCGGTTTGCCTTTCGAGAAGGCCTTTTCAATCACCGGCGCGAGGCCGGGATTATCGAGCCCACGACCGGAATTGACAATCGCCCCCTGCAACCGGATGACGGCCACAAAGGGTCCAGATTTCATAAAGGGAATAAAGCGTTTCATAACACTCTATCTATGCTGTTCACACAAACCCGCAAGGGTCACTGTCTGATCCGCCAGCCGGTGCGGAAAATCCACCAGATGATACCCAGACAAATCGCGGTAAACAAGGCAATCGCGAATAGCGAAATTCCAATGCCCACGTCTGCCGTTCCAAAGAACGACCACCTGAAACCGCTAATCAGATAGACCACCGGGTTAAACAGCGTGATCGTCTGCCAGACCGGTGGCAGCATCGTGATCGAATAGAATGACCCGCCCAGAAAAACGAGCGGCGTAATAATAAGGAGCGGGATCAATTGCAGTTGTTCAAAGTTCCCGGCCCAAATGCCGATGATGAAGCCCAGCAATGCAAAGCTCACGCAGGTCAGCACAAGGAACACCATCATCGCAATCGGGTGGGCAATCTGGATGTCAACGAAGAAAAAGGCCGTTATCAGAATGATAATCCCGATAAACAGCGCCTTTGTTGCCGCTGCACCCACATAGCCTGCCACCACTTCAAGAAAATTGATCGGGGCCGAGAGCAGCTCATAGATCGTGCCGATGAACTTGGGAAAGTAGATCCCGAAGCTCGCGTTCGAGGTCGCCTGCGTCATCACTGACAACATAATCAGACCGGGCACAATGAATGCGCCATAACTGACCCCCTCGACCTCATCGATCCGGCTGCCAATGGCCGCACCGAATACCACAAAGTAGAGTGACGTCGACAAAACTGGCGACACGATGCTTTGCGTCATGGTCCGAAAGAACCGCCGCATTTCGTAGATGTAGATTGTCAGGACCGCGTTGAAGTTCATGCTGTTTCCTTCACAAGCCCGACAAAGATGTCTTCCAGACTGCTCTGCCGGGTCTGAATGTCTTTCATTTGGAGCCCTGCCGCTTGCAGATCACCGAGCAAGGTCGTGATCCCTGTCCGCTCGCCTTTGGTATCATAGCTGTAATCCAATGATCGCCCGTCCTTGGACAGCACCAGATCATATCCGGCCAAGGCTTTGGGGATCGCCCGCGTCGGTTCAGAAAGTTCGATTTTCAGTTGCTTTTGCCCCATTTGGGACATCAAATCGGCCTTGTCCTGCACCAAGAGGATCTCACCTTTATTGATGACGCCAACACGGTCGGCAATCGCCTCAGCTTCTTCGATGTAGTGTGTGGTCAGAATGATGGTGACGCCGGAGGCCTTCAGATCGGCCACGACCTCCCACATGTCTTTGCGCAACTCCACGTCGACACCAGCCGTCGGCTCATCAAGGAACAAGACCTTGGGTTCATGGCTTAGCGCCTTCGCGATCAAGACCCGACGCTTCATCCCGCCAGAAAGCATCATGATCTTGTTATCCTTCTTGTCGGACAGCGACAGCTTCTTCAGGATATTTTCGATGAACGCGTCATTGCGCGGTTTGCCAAACAACCCGCGAGAGAAGCTGACAGTGTTCATCACAGTCTCAAATGGTTCCAGACTGATTTCTTGCGGAACAAGTCCAACCAAATTCCGCGCTGCCCGAAAATCCGTCTGGGTATCATGGCCCGCGACGGTGACACTGCCACTGGTCGGCACTGTTATCCCGCAAATGGTTGAGATCAAAGTCGTCTTGCCAGCTCCATTGGGGCCAAGCAGCGCGAGGATCTCGCCTTCTTCAATATCAAGGTTCACGGATTTGAGCGCTTCGAACCCACCTGCATAGGTCTTGCGGAGGTTCTGGACAGAGACAATGGCGGCCATGGTATTCGCTTTCAATTTCGAAAGGCGTGTCTAATCCGGCTGCTTCGAAAGGGAAAGGGTTTGTCTTGCGGAACGTCGCGCGCTTTTGAGGCGGTGCAAAAAGGTTTTCGAAGTCGATAAAGTGGCCGCGCCCTATCGGCACAAAAGTTGAGCATTTCTTACGCAGTCTGGACTATTGCGCGATCTGGATCAGCGGCAGTTCTGCGGGCGAAGCCGTTATTGATCTCTGGAGGATCGGACTCTGCTGATCTCACGGAGGAGAATCTCCAGCACTTCCGGGTCACACGCGTCAAACTCCAAAACGGTAAACCGTCCGTCGGCCCCGGAGATCGGTTGGAAGTATAGCTCAAAGATTTCGGGAAAAACTTCAACCTCTGTGCGCCCCGAATCCCAGTGCAAACAAACAGTGGGCCAATAACCCCTTTGGGCGGACTCTGGAGGAAAGCCTGCAGCCCTTGCTGCCACTACCAACCTTGTCGCTGTAGCCAACGCTTCGGGTGAGGGTAGTGGCTCCTTTTGCCAATCACAATCAATGCCCTCCCACGGATCAGACATTACATATCCCCTTTTTTTGAATATGCAATCGGGAGTTGACAAGTTGTCAATTTGGGTTCGTGGCGGCCGCGCGCTGTGGCCGCCAGCAGCGCCCGCTGATTGGTTTTGTGTCGCGGCCCTGAACCAAAAGGCAGACTTTGATAGCTATTCAACACGCTACAAATCCCCACCCATCCGCATCACCACATCCAGCATACGGCAGGAAAATCCCCACTCGTTGTCGTACCAGCCGAATACGCGCACCAGTCCGCCCTCGGTCACGCGGGTTTCGGGCAACGACACGATCAGACTTTCAGGGCGTGCGCGCAGATCGGTCGAAACAAGTGGCTTGTCGGTCCACCCGATAATACCGGATTGCCCGCGCAAGACCTCATGCACCTCATCAAGTGCAGCCTTGCGGTCCAGCGTCACTGACAAATCAACCGCCGAAACAGACGCCACAGGGACACGCACCGCGGCGGCCTCAATCCGCCCAGCGATATCCGGCAGGACTTGGTTCAACAGACTTTGTGCAGATGTGGTTGTGGGCACCATCGAAAGCGCGGCGGCTCGGCTTCGCAACATATCACCGCGCGGGGCGTCAATACTGGGCTGGCTGCCTGTGTAGCAATGGATCGTTGTCATCCATCCGGTCGTCAGGCCCCACGTGTCGTCAATCAACCGCACCAGAGGCGCCAATGCATTCGTCGTGCAAGACGCATTCGAGACAATAAGCTGATCGTTCAGCAAGGCATCGTTTGCCCCCAACACAACTGTCAGATCAGCTGCATCCGATGGGCCGGAAATGAGGACACGCGATGCACCTGCTCTCAGGCCACGCTCTGCTATGTTCCGGTGATCTGCTTTTCCGGTACATTCCAGCACGACGTCCACACCCGTCAGATCGATGGCGCTAAGGTCCGCATTGCGATGCATCGGAATGGCATGCCCATCAATTACCAGCGCGCCCGCGCCGGCTGTCACATCACCGGCATAGGGTCCGAACACACTATCGTAGGCAAAAAGATGGGCGCAAAGTTCCAGCTCCGCGATGTCATTGATCCCGGCAATCTCGACCTGCGGCCAGTCGCCTTGCGCATGTGCGCGCAACATCGTGCGGCCAATACGCCCAAACCCATTTATGAAAACCCGCATGACCTGCTGCCCCAATTCCTGTCGGGCGATGCTGCACAAATGCGCAAATGCACGCAATGTGCTTTGTGATTCCCGCAAAATCCTTGATACAAGAGAGATTGCTGGACATATCCTAACGGAGCGCTTCCGAATCGGAGCTGGATCAGCTTCAATAGTAGGCAGTTCTGCCTGACATGCAGTCGCCCGCTCAGAGAATGTTGAAGATTAGGTATAAGCTCTAATCCAAGCGACTGTTCCCGGAATTCGGCAATCGGCCCGGCAATTCCGTTAGAAATAAGGTGAATTTGGCGAGAAATCGCCCGTGACTGTTTCTAAATTGCGCGTAATAAAGGTGAAAGCATGTGATTAAGAGCCATGAAACAACAAGTTAGCGTCACTTTTTGGCCTAATTTCAATGAGACCAGAGACTAAGAACACCCGTAATCCGCCCATTTGGTGCGGTAGAAACCGAAATTTGAGATGGCAATGGCACAACCGATAGAAGACACCACTGATAAGGAAGGCTTTATTGATGAGCTGAAGCCGGGCACAAAGTTGATGCACGGTCAGTACACGATCGAGAATTTCCTGAATGCTGGCGGCTTCGGTATTACCTATCTTGCCCGCGACAGCCTGGACCGCAAGGTCGTCATCAAAGAATGCTTCCCTGGTGCGTTTTGTCGCCGCAGCCGCTATGTCGTGCAGGCCCGTTCGCGTGCGCATCAGAACGAGCTGAAATCCATCGTGCGCCTCTTTGTACAAGAGGCCCGCAGTCTCGCCAAGCTGGACCACCCCAATATCGTTGGTGTCCACCAGGTATTTGAGGACAACGACACCGCCTATATGGCCCTTGATTTCGTTGAAGGCCGCGACCTTCTGGATACGATCGAGGACGTCAACCATGGTCTGACACCTGTACAGATCAAGTCGATCTTGAAAGAGGTCTTGGGCGCCGTCGGTTTCATTCACGACCAATCGATCCTGCATCGTGACATCTCACCCGACAATATTCTCATCGACAAGGAACTCCATCCTGTTTTGATCGACTTTGGTGCCGCCCGCGAAGAGGCCACAAAGCAAAGTCGCGTCTTGTCGGCGTTGCGTGTCGTGAAAGATGGCTATTCGCCGCAGGAATTCTACATTGCCGGGTCAGAGCAGGGTCCAAGCAGCGACCTTTATGCATTGGCCGCCTCTTTCTACCATCTGATTGTTGGCGAGGTACCCCCGAACTCTCAGGCACGTCTGGCCGCCATCGCTTCCGGCGAGACCGACCCTTATGCGCCGGTCACGGGCCGCTTCCCCGAGTACGATGAAAATTTCCTGGCCGCCATCGACAAAGCACTGGCCGTCTTGCCCAAAGATCGCATTCAGTCCGCGAAAGAATGGGTCAAGATGATGGATGGCGTTGAAGGCAACGTCACGCCGTTGAACGTGGCCCAAGCCGCGATCCCCGCTGCAAGACCTGCGCCAGCGGCAGAACAAGCGTCCAAATTGCCTTTGCTTTTGGGCTCGGCAGCCGTTGTGGCCCTTCTCGTTGGTGTTGGTGTTATGACGATGTCCGGTGGCGACGATGCACCTGTTGCGCAAACGCCTGTCATTGACGGCACGGCCGTTGAAGAAACCGTCGGCGCAGAAACAGTCACAGAGCCCGCGCCAGAGGGCAACGCAGTCGCCGCAGCACTGGAAGAGGAGGTCACAGCGACACCCGCAGACCAGGTGGCTGAAGACGCACCTGTCGCAATCGTTCGCCCGGCGTTAGGCCCGGAGGCTGCCGCAATCGCTGAGGTACCTGCCACAGCACCGCGGCCAGAACCGGTTGCAACGCCTGATCTGGCTTCCGTAATTGCCGAGCCAAACCCCACTTTCCCCGAGCAAATTCTGGCGTTTCCAATCGCAGATGTCGGCATTGCATCCTTCGACCTCCCCGATGCGCCTGCGATCATCGCCACGACCGGCGAAGGCCCTGTCGTTGATATCTTCGCGGTCACGCCCGGCAATGAGATCATCGAAGATCCTGCGATTGTAGAACCCACCGTGGCCGAAATCACGTCCACATGGACTGTGGTGCTGCCGTTTACACCAGCCTCAGAGACATCCAACATCATCCAGAGCGCCGGTACGGTTGCCCCATCTTGGGTTGCTCCGGGCATCGCGATCAATTCTGTCAACGGCACGCCGATCAGCGCAATCAACGATATTCCTGCAGTGTTGCGAGACATCACCCCGGTGGATGCGCTCACACCGACACTTCCGGTGACGTTCTCAACGACGGAACCCGGCACCGGCATTCAATCAGACCAGTTCTGGTTCTTGCCTGTGGTGCAACAACTGACCCTCGCAGACGGCACCCAGTTTGAAACTGTCTTTTCGGGCGCGGGTTGGCGCACAACGGTGTCCGAGCTTGCCGCAGGTCAAACTGGCGGTCTGCAAGTTGGCGATGTTGTCACCTCTTATATTCCTGCCTCCGAGGCAATCGACGGGCGTGATACGCTCAGCGACATATTTGCCCGCGAACGCGAGCTTGGCGTCTCACAATTCACCTTTGCTGTACAACGCGATGGAAGCTTGTGGGTCGCATCACTTGCCTATCCCGGTGTGCCTGAATGAAACCCCGCCTTGGCGGACTGATGTATGAAGATTTAATTGGAAGGGTAGTAAAATGAAGTTTATTCGTGATCTCCTAGGTAAAAAGCGCTACGAGCCTCAAATCGACCGGATTGAGCCCCTTGAACAATTGGAACAGTCCTACCGTGACACGATCGGCGCGCTTGATAGGGCCACTCCGGAAATCGACGCTGCCAAGCCCGATGATACGTCTCTGGATGTGCCGGCGTTGGCGCCAACCCGCCCTAATGCGCTTCGCCTCGCAGCAGCGTCACGTGTCAGCGAAACGGCAGAGGACCTGGCGGTAGAAGCACCCGCCGCGCCAGCCGCTCCGGTCAACATATGGGATCTTGAAGACGACGGTTCTGGGATGGCATTGCCTGATGCTCCTGCACCTGCACCAGAAGCGCCCGCACCCGCTGCGGCATCTGCCGCCGCTGCACGCTCTCCCGCACGGTCACGGCGCACCAAGACACGTTTGATTGGCTTTGAGCAGTCCGATGGCGCTGTCGTTGATCTATTTAACGATGCACCGACAGCCGCACCAAGCAAGAGCGTGAAATTTCCTGTTGGCTGGCTCGTTGTCGCGGAAGGCCCCGGTCGTGGTGAGAGCTTTAGCCTGTTGGCTGGCATGTCCCAGATTGGCCGCGGCGAAGATCAAGCCGTGCAACTGGACTTTGGCGACAACTCGATCTCTCGCACGAACCATGCGGCCATCGTTTATGATCCGACAAACAAGGAATTCCTGCTCGGCCATGGCGGTAAATCAAACATTGTCCGCCTGAACGACAAGCCCGTCATCAGCAATGAAACGCTGAAAACCGGTGACATAATCCGCATCGGCGAGACGGTTCTCCGCTTTGTTGCGCTTTGCGACAGCACATTCAACTGGTCCGATGGCGCGACCGAGGAGGACGAAGATGTGGCGATCGCCTGAACCTCGTTTTGATGTCGCTTCGGCGATCTGTCAGGGCGGACGCGACTATCAAGAGGACGCGATTGTTACCGACTTTCCATTCGGTTCTGACAGTGGCGTGGTTGTTCTTGCGGATGGCATGGGTGGTCATGCTGCTGGCGACGTTGCCAGCAAGATCGTCGTCACTGAGGTCTTCAGCGAGCTGAAATTCGAAAGCGCGAATTTCTCTGACTTTGAGGCAGATATTCCGCGCTATCTGACATCATCCGCGATCAACGCGAATGCTGTGGTGCGCGACCATGTGTCATCGCATCCCGAAACGCGCGGGATGGGCGCAACGCTTGTATCGGTCGTTCTGGTCGAGAACCGCATGTATTGGATGTCCATCGGTGACAGCCCGCTTTACCACTTTCGCGGTGGCACGATGCAGCAGTTGAACGAAGACCACTCCATGGCGCCGCAGATTGATTTCATGGTGAAATCCGGGCTTTTGGACCCGGAAGCGGGGAAAAACCACCCGGATCGGAACTGCCTGACGTCTGTGATCCTCGGTGACCGCGTCGCCAAGTCGGATTGCCCCAAGGCGCCCTTTGAGCTTGACGTCGGCGATATCGTCGTCGTTTCCAGCGACGGGTTGCAATACCTTGAAGATGAGAGCATCCAAAGAATCCTCCACCGCTATCGCCGCAAGAAATCTGCCGAAATTGCCGGTTACCTGCTTGAGGCGATTGAGGCGCTCGCTGATCCCGATCAGGACAATTGCACGTTTTCTGTCATCAAGCTGAACCACAACAAGCCGGTGATCCGCGCAATCCGCGCCAAGCCTGCCGGTCACGTCGATACCAACATCGCAACAATCACGCGTATCGTTGAAAACGATGAGGTCGAAAAAGTCGCGGCGCAGGTTCAAAATACGCCACTGGCAGACACCCCACCCGTCAAGGAGGCTGCCGAAATCAAGCAGGTGCGCCCTGTCCGGCAGGTGACGGTCAAACCGCGTCAGGAAAAAGTGCAGCCCGACAGCAGTTCCGACGATATAAAGGAGGTTGATGCGGGCACACCGCAGGCTAAAGTTGCCGCCGGAGGTAAATGATGCCGAATCAATCAGCAGTGACAACCGTCGAGGCGCAACTGCAGCGCGCAATGGAAAGCGGCTTGCTGCCTGAGCAGGTCCAGACGCAGGCAGAAAAGACCATGACCCGCCTGCATCAGCCCGTGCGTCTTGCTCTTTTGGGTTTGCCCGGTTCGGGCAAGTCATCATTGCTGAACCTTCTGGTCAACAGTGAGGTGATAACCGAAGGCGTGCGCCTGCCCAGTTTGCAGTTGAGCTATGCCGCACAGGAGCAGGCGATTTGCACCTTGCCAGACGGTAGCAAAACCACACTGCCCACGGTCAATGCCGCTGAAATCGCGGCACTTTCGCCTGTCTTTGTTGAACTTCAGATGCCTTTGGCCGCGCTCAAGAAAATCTCGGTTCTTGAAACTGTCGCGCCTGCGGACCCTACCCCGCTGCACCGTGCAAGCCAGTGGGCCTCCAAACGCGCTGATGTGGTGTTGTGGTGCACGAAGGAATTTACCGATCTTGAACGCAGCATCTGGAGCCAGATGCCAGACGCCATCAAGGATCATGGACTTTTGATGATTACCCATATGGATGAGTTGCAGGCCAATGGGCTCTTTGACGGTATCGTCGGTGCCGCCAAAACGGCGACGATGGGCGAATTCGACAGGGTTTTGCCAATTGACGTGCGCAGCGCCCTGTCCGCCCGCCAACCTGACGGCAATGTCGACAAAGCCAGAATGCGCATCAGCGGCGGGCTTGCATTGATAAAGGCCGTTTTGAAGCAAGTCGATCAAGGTATCCGGTTTGCAACAGATATGGCCGAGGTTCTCTTGCTGAAACACGCGGATATTCTGGCCCCCTTGAATGGGGAACCCTTGGTGCTGCGTGAGCCGATTATTGAAGAGGAAGACAACGCAGATCAGGCTGGACCCGATGCACAAGACAGTGTCGCACTTGTACGCAATCTGGCGGCACAACGCGCGCTGGAAGAAGACGACAGCAGCGGCGGCACGATCAGCGCAGAGACGCGTGCGGCATACGTGCATGTTGTCGATGAACTTCAAGATCGTGCGGCGGCCTTGCAAGATGCGTTGGACGACCTTGGCGATACCGCGCCTGCGGAAGTGATCGCGACATGCGTCGAACAAATCCAATGGGCCTGCGACTACCTGAGCGAGAACGGCACAGACGGCGATCAGCATCTCGAACGGGCGCGTGATACGGCTTTTGACGCCGCCGATCTGATCCAGCTTATGCAGATGGAAAAGCGCGACAGCGCGGCGATTGAAGCTGTCACGTTGATGTTACAAGTCAAACGCGAAATTCAGGCTGATCTTGCAGCCTGAGCAAAGGCAGCTATCTTTCCCAAATAACGCCGATGGCAAGCATTTGTGCTGGCTGTTGGTTTGGAATATGACGGTATCAGAGCAAACGACACAGGGGGCCAACGCGCTGCAAACCGCAGCCTAAAAGGCCGCCATGACGAATATTGAGGACGAACCGAGATGACAATGGACGAGCTGACAGGCGATGGAGGCATCGCGGCCCCGACGGCACAGCCCAGCTTCATGCGCCTCGGTCTTGAGAAGCTCGATGCATTCGACGATGAGGTCAAAGATCTTGAGGCGACGCTCGCGGATGTCGTCACCCTCGGCGGTCCTGAAGCTGAGAAAAAATCAAACAGGCTCATCAAACAGTTACACGCTTTTGAACCGAGCGTGACGATGATTGGTCAGGTCAAAGCTGGCAAGACATCGCTTGTAAACGCCATGGTCGGCCACCCCGATTTGCTGCCAGCCGATGTGAATCCGTGGACGTCGGTTGTGACCTCATTGCATTTGAACACGCAGTTGCCACCCGATGCGCCGTCTGCGGCGTTTCAATTCTTCAGCAAGGACGAATGGGATCACCTGATCGAGAACGGTGGACGAATCGGAGAATTGGCCGCGCGTGCCGGAGCCGACGAAGAACTTGAAAAAGTACGCGCGCAAATCATCAACATGCGCGATAAGACCAAACAGCGCCTTGGCCGCAAGTTTGAACTGCTTCTGGGCCAGAAGCATAATTACGCTGAGGTCACGGATGATCTGATCCAGCGCTATGTGTGTATGGGCGATGATTTTGAGGATCTCGAACAAGAAGATCAGCAGGGTCGGTTTGCCGACATTACGAAATCCGCCGATCTGTATTTGAACTCCAGCGCGCTGCCTATTCCGCTGTGTATTCGTGACACGCCGGGGGTGAATGATACCTTCATGATGCGTGAGCAGATCACGATCAATGCATTGCGCGATAGCCGTATCTGCGTTGTGGTTCTGTCTGCGCATCAAGCGCTCAGCTCAATGGACATGGGCCTTATCCGATTGATATCAAACGTGAAAGCCCGCGAAGTTGTGATTTTCGTGAACCGGATCGACGAGTTGCAAGATCCGTCAGCGCAGGTTCCGGAAATCCGCGACAGCATCCTGCAAACACTTGAAGACAACAACGGCCCCGAAAACCCGCAGGTCATCTTCGGCAGCGCCTATTGGGCAAATATTGCGCTCCAGAATGAACTGGATGGCATCAACGTAGATAGCGCAGATGCACTTTATAACTGGGCTGAAACAGCGATCAACGCCGACGTCGCTGAAATGGACACGCAAGAACTGGTTTGGCAGCTCTCAGGTATGCCGGAGCTCTACGCCGCCCTGTCTGAACGGATTTATGAAGGATCGGGCGCCGAAATTCTGGCTGCCTCACGCAAGCGCGCCCTGAACCTGGTCAGTGGTGTACGTGCGCAAAATACGATGGTGTCAATGCGTCTGGATGGCGATACCGTTGCTGTGATGATGCCTGATGAGCTGGAAAAACATCTCGATACGTTGCAGGCAAAGAATGTGAGTTTGCTGAACGACCGGCTAGATGCGGTATTCCAACAATTCAGTGGTCGCGTTGACCAATCGCACAAACGGTTCCTCGATCGCGCGCTTGAATCGCTGTTGCAGCATCTGGAAACCAAAGGCGAAGAAGAAGTCTGGCAATATAGCCCGGATGGGCTGCGCATGTTGTTGCGTACCAGCTATCAGGTGATGCGGCGCAACGTGGCATCAACCTGTGAAGAGATCTACGCCTCTGCTGCCAAAGACCTTGCACATATCTGTCGCGAAGCCTTTGGTGTGGCCGTTGAGAACTTCACGATCACGCCACCAACACCGCCCGAAGTGCCGGCGCCAGTCTCTCTGGGGCAAACGATCGCACTCGATTTGCAGACGTCTTGGTGGAAGGGCTGGTGGAAGCGCCGCAAGGGCTATCGCGCATTCGCAAGTGGCTTCTACGATTTGATTGAGGCTGAAACGAAGCCGATCGTTGATGAGTTGAAACAGCGCCAGGCCACTGACATCCGCGAAAGCGCAGAGCGCGAGCTACATCAATTCCTGATCGAGCAGCGCAGCCTGCTCAGCGATCTGAGCCGCAAATCCGAATTGGATTTTGAAGATCTTGAGGACGTATTCGGCATCAAAGCACAGCAAGAACGCGAAGAGATGTTTGAATATATATTCGAGGAATTGCGCGACGAAACCGTCGCAATCGGGAGTGATGAATGAGCACTGGCACCGCACCGCGCAAACCCCGGATCGCCCTTATGGGCGAATTCAGCGCCGGAAAAAGTACGCTCTCCAACCTCCTGATGGGTGTTCGCCCGTTGCCTGAAAAGGTGACTGCGACGCGGCTTTCTCCCGTGTGGATCAAATATGGCAGCGAGGCGCCCTACCGGGTGAATGTGGATGGGTCGCAAAGCCCGGTATCGATTAACCGCCTCGAAGATGTGCCAGTTGAAGAAACCCGCTACATTAACCTCTCGATTGAGGCCGATATTCTTGAAGTTTGCGATCTCATCGACTTTCCCGGTATTTCCGATCCAAATATGTCATCCATCGTCTGGGAACGGATGCTGGAAGAAATCGATGCCGTGATCTGGTGCACCCACGCGAACCAAGCCTGGCGTCAATCAGAGGCGGCGGTTTGGGAAAACATGCCGGAGATCGTGCAGCAAAATTCGATTCTGTTGATTACACGCTATGACAAATTGACCAATGAACGTGATCGCCTGCGGGTCTTCAAACGTGTCTCGCGTGAGACAAAGGGCCAGTTTGGCGGCATCTTTCCTGTGTCCCTGCTACAAGCGATCAAGGCTGGTGAGGATTATGAGCTTTGGGATGCCAGTGGTGCTGGCCCGTTCACAGAACATCTGATTGACACGATTGAGAAACTCTCTGCTCTCACCGCGCGCACGGATCACCCGCTCTATACCCATGGCACAGAGGATTCGATCCCCGCACCTGCGCCCATCGTGCCAAGATCCGTTTCGCCGCGCAGGGTCGCCCGCCCGGAGGGCACAGAGCGCCGCAAGACACGTCCCATTACCCGGATTGAGCCGCAGAATTAAGCAAGATTGCATTCTGCGGAAAGGCCTGCCAATACGGTGCAAACAGCAACTGTGTAGAGTAGGCCTGAGATGGTTGTGGATGAGTTGGATACTTTGCTTTCAAACCATGCGGATTGCCGCACGATTGCATTTGCGGATCTTTCGACACAGATGATTTTGGTCACAGACACGGCCTCTACGCTGCCACGTGAGGCGCTGGACCGGCTGTGCAAACAGGCAGCTGCCACATTGGGTTTGAGCGGCCAAGCCGTCTTGGGCGAAAAGCCGGGCCAAACGGCTGTTTTGGCAGATAAATCAGCTGTTCATGTGTTCTTACGAGCAGCCGATGAACCCGACGACGTGCTATGTTGCGTTTGCACGACGGATGTGGACCTGAATGGATTTGTGGCCGATGCAACGGCATGCGTGAACCGCATCAGCAGCGGCCAGAGTGAATAGACGAAGCCGGGATCAAACTTATGAGCGATTTGACAGCATTGGCGCAGAAACTGCAGGCCTTCGTCGGCACGGATGATGTGTTTGAAGACGGTGCGCGGGTGATCTCTGATTTGGGTGCACCATCACCGCTTTTCGCGATGCTCTGCGAAATTGATGAAACGATCCTGGAGCGTGCGCTGGTGTTCTCATCTGGCCAGACGTCGGTGCAGCTTGTCGCTGCCGGACGCCGTTTGCGTGGCTTCACGTCTGTGTCCGGGCGTGGCACATTTGATGAAGCGATCATCGGCAAGACGATCTCTCGCGAAGAACCGGAGACGTTGGACATGGCTTTGGCGCTTCTGTCAGGGGTTTTTGACGCAGCCGACCGAGTGACGGTCCGCAGTTTGCCGCCAGAGCCATTTGAAGGGTCCGGCGAACGAGGTGTGCCCGCCGCTGACCTGATGGATATCTGGGATGTTGCGGCAGATGATGCCTCTGTTGATATGACCGGCACACCAATTGAGCGGTTCCTGAAAACCAATGCTGCTGGCATTTCGGCCATGCTGCATATCAGGGCTGGTGAGGTCGTGAACAGCGAGGGTGAAGTCACGGCACTTGAGAAAATCTGGGAAGATCAAGCAAACGACTTTCTGGAGGCCGAAGCTGCGCTTTCAGAGCAGTCTGACGCGCAAAAGCTGATCTCGCTCGATAGTGTGATGACAGACGACACCGGCGTCACCCTGATCGTGTCGGACAATGACGTCGCCCTACTAGCACATGATCCGGCCCTGTTGGGTAAATTGCACCGCACTTGGCAGGCAATCTTTCGTTGAGCGGGCCACGGGCAATGGCTTGGGTACATTGAGTTTCACGCTCTGACCTGAAAATCGTCGCCGAAATCGGACATTTTCGACCGGCGAATACCCCTAGGTCAGCCGTGCAGGAAAACCCTCTGCGCGCAAATCAGTCTCCAACAGATCCTCAAGAAGTTTCACGATCATCGGCGATTGCGCATCACCCCCATAGACCGCACGGGCGGCAACGTAGGTTTGCTCTGTCGCTGCCGCGAGATCAAGCGGGACTTCAAATTCACGACCAAAGCCCATCGCAAAGCCGAGATCTTTCAAAGCGAGATCAATGTTGAAAGCTACGTCATACGACCCGTTCAGCACCAATGCGCCTTCGGTTTCATGGACAAAAGACGTCCCCGATGAGGCTTTTATCGCGTGCCATGCTTGGGCCAGATCAAGGCCGCCGCGCTTTGCCAGCATCAACGCTTCACCGCATGCCTTCAGGTGAATGAAGGCAAGCATATTCGTTATCACCTTAATAATCGAAGCAGAGCCAAGCGGCCCCATATGAAACACTTGGTTGCCCATCGCCTTC
This sequence comes from Yoonia sp., assembly GCF_042093035.1. GTDB lineage: Bacteria > Pseudomonadota > Alphaproteobacteria > Rhodobacterales > Rhodobacteraceae > Yoonia. The sequence continues at coordinate 40,871 of NZ_JBELFI010000010.1, forward strand.
AGCGCGGGCAAATGCAGGTCAAACATATCCTTGTCACCACCCGCCAGCATTGTGATATTGCCCTGCGCCGCAAGGTGAACACCACCCGTCACAGGTAGCTCCATCATCCGCACATTATGCGTGGCGGCAATTTTTTCGAATGCCAGCACGTCCTCCCGCCCCAGCGTCGACATTTCGATCCAATGCGCATCCTCCCGCATCAGCGGCAACATTTCAGCGCTGACGGCTTCGGACACTGCTGGCGATGGCAGGCAGGTAATCACATGATCGACCTTTGCGGCCAATTCTGCCGGGGTGTCTGCCCATGACGCGCCTTCTGCCATCGCAGTCCCTGCAGCATCTTTGCTGATGTCGGTTACAGTGACGTCCAGTCCCGCGCGCAGCAGGCAGGCCGCACAGTTTGCGCCAAGATTACCCTGTCCAATATAGCCGTAGTGCATGGAACGCCCCTATTTGAAGAAAATATTGTAGTCGGCACGCATGGCCGCATCGAAGGCAGGGTCGAATTTGATCTTCTCGTTGGCAAGGATTTCATTCTTGCGCTTGATTGCCTGATCCAGCAATTGAGGACGGTCAGCCTCGTTCCATTCCTTCGGGCTCATCCGGTTGCCAAGGGTCGGGTAGATGTATTCGGTCTGCATTAATGCAAGCGTCTGATCTGAGCCCAGGTAATGGCCCGGACCGCCAAGACAAACCGCTTTCATCGCCTCGATGGATGTATTGTCTTCGGTGACATCAATGCCTCTGACAGTGCGCATCACTTGCCCCAGAATATCGTCGCCGAGTACGAGCGATTCAAGACAGAACCCCAGAAGCGACGCGTGCATCCCCGCCGCTTCATAAACCATATTCAGGCCAGACAATCCGGCAAGGACGTTCGTGATACCCTGCTCCCATCCAGCCTGCATGTCCGGCAGCTTGGAGTCAGAGATACCGGCAGCAGCGCCGCCGGGCAGATTGTAAAACTTGTGCATCTGCGAACAACCGGCGGTCAGCAAAGCCTGTTCCGCCGACCCGCCTGACATCGCACCCGTGCGCAAATCCGACACGAAAGGCCAGGTGCCAAAGATCGCCGGATGCCCCGGCGCCATCGCGTTGACATAGACGACACCAGCCAGGCATTCCGCAACCGCCTGAACAATGGCCAATGCGATCGGGGCTGGTGCAGTCGCGCCCGCTTGCCCTGCAGAAAGCAACAAAACAGGCATTCCGGCCCGGATACATGCCTCCATCACTTCGCAGCTTTCCTCCGCGAATTTCATCGGCGGCACCACGAAACAATTCGAATTGGACATGAACGGCCGCGCGCGCCATGCATCTTCACCACCGGCAATCCGGTGCAACATCTCAATGCTGGGAGGGACGTGGGTTGGGCCGACAAAAGACGTGCCAATATGTTTGGTCGTGCCGGCACAGGCGGCGTAAATCGTGTTGAGGTCTAGCTCCAGGGGGTCCAGAACATCGCGCGCGACCATCGCGCGCTGAAAGAAGTGCAGATTATCAAGAACATGTGTGATGCGGGCGGCATCATGCAAATCCTGCGCGGTGCTGTCGCGATAAGTGTTTGTTTCCAGATCAACGACATGAACCGCAGCACCAGCCGTCCCGAAATGGACTTTGGACCCTGACAGGTCGAGGTCGTATTTCTCTTCACGGCCGTGCAAAGTGATGTTTCTTGCGGCTTTGTAAAGCATGTCCTCCACCAATGCACGGGGGAAACGGATCCGACCATCGTCGCCGAGAATCGCACCGGCTTTCGTCAGGATTTCCACACCAGATGGCGGCGCTTGCGACAGGCCAATCTGCTCCAACGCATCAAGGGCAGAGCCGTGTATCTTGGCAACATCAGCATCGGAAAGGGGTTTATATTGCCCCCCGGACATGCCCGGGCGAACCGGGCGAACGTCTTCCGCAAGCGGCGCACTTCTCAGGGCGACACGCGCGGCGCGGCCGCCACTTCGCCCTGGTCTTGTTCGTGTTGTGGTCATGTGTCTCGCCTCCCGATTGGTGTGATTATTTTGCCGGATCGGAAATTAATCAATCACCAAATGAGCGCATTATTGATCGGCTTTTTCGATTAGTGCATAAGGCGTCAATGCAAATTGAACTTATCGACACGTTTCTTGATCTCTGCGCGACCAAGAGCTTTAACCAAACGGCAGAAAGGCTGCAGGTCACGCAATCAACGGTGTCGGGTCGCATAAAGACCTTGGAGGGGCTTGTCGGCGCGCGTCTTTTCGCGCGGTCCCGTTCGGGCACGGCGTTGACGACGCAAGGGTTGCGGTTTGAGCCACATGCACGCGCGCTACGGCACAACTGGGTGATTGCCCTGAATGCGACGCGCGATGTCGGCTTGGCAGGTGTCACAACCCGTGTGGGCCTTCAACATGATTTGCTGGGTATTCGGATTAACCGGCTGATTGACGAATTTCGGCGTGTCCTCCCCGAAACGGCCTTCTTCTTTGAGGCCGATTATTCCAGTCAGATGTGTGCAGACCTCGTGTCCGGCGCGCAGGACATCGCCGTCCTCTATACCCCGCAGATGCAGCCTGACCTGTATTTCGAACAATTGGGAGAGGTATCATACGTGATGGTTTCAACGGAAACGGACGTACTGGAAAATGTCGACAAATCCAGCTACATTCTGGCAAATTATGCGCCTGCCTTCTCACAAACCCACGCCGCATTTCTTCCACAACTGACCGAAGCGTCATTGTCGATCGGGCAAAACGCTGGCATGGTCGATCTGCTGATGTCGGTATCTGGCACAGCCTATGTGTTGGAAAACTCTGCAAATAAGCTGACTGCGGCAGGCACGTGCATTGGCGTGAAAGATGCGCCGATCATCACCCAACCGGTTTTCGCAGGACTGCATATGCGTCACCGGCATCGAGGCTACTATCGGCAACTCTTGAGCGTTCTGAAGTTGCAGTACGGACAATGATCCGTGAACGGCGGAGCAGCACGCAGCCACGGTAACGGCATCATTGTGGTGTCGCGTGCGGCGTAAAAGTCGGCCCTTAGCCGTTTCCGATTTCGGGAGGACTTAGGGATATTCACCATCGATTTGGTTGCGGGAGTAGGATTTGAACCTACGACCTTCAGGTTATGAGCCTGAC